>NZ_JASPGQ010000013.1:0-83622 GCF_030229885.1 Corynebacterium sp. MSK204
CTACCCCCGGTACCCGATATCCGCACCGGTCGGTACTCGATACCGCCCTACCGGTACTAAATAGCGTCGCGCGTCATACCTAATACCGGAATTCGGAATCTGAATTAACTTTAAATGAATTCTACCAGTGTAGAAATTAATAGACAATAAAAATTTACTTATTGGCGCTTACGTATAAAAATATCGCCGCTACCTTAAAGAAAGGTGAACGGCGATGGGAGGCGGAGGAGAAATTATTCGCCCAGGCGCTGTTGAATCTCCGCGGTAACGGAATCGATCTCTCCGCTAATGGTCTTATGCGCGCGGCGGCGCTGCTGCTCCGTCATGAATTCGGCGTTATCGATCGCGGCATCAACCTCTTCGAGGCGCTCGCGCACGTCCCGCTTGAAGCCGGCGGGCAGATCTACGTCCTTGAGGGAATTACGGATGCCGGCGGTGCGGGCCTTGAGCGGCGCGCCGTAGCCGGAAAAGGAGGCCATTTCTGCAGAACTTACGCCCGCCTTGTGGGCCTTGCGCTTTTCTTTTTCGGACTTAAGGCCCACAAATGCGCGATAAACGAGGGGAAGCAAAAGCGGGGCGGCGGTGCGCAGTGCGCCGGCATAGCGCTTGACCTTGCCGGCATTAAAGTGGCCCTCGCGCAACTTTTCCAGTTCTTTTTCCGCCATTTTCTGTTCGTGTTTACGGCGCTTTTTGAGACCCTTTTCTTCGGTCTTAAGAAGATGCTTTTCTTGCTTGGCAAGGAGCTTTTGTTGGCGGCGACGATCCTTCGACTGGGCCTTTACCTCAGCCTTGGCGCGCGCCTTCGCCGCTTTGGCCTGCGCGCGTGCTTCCTGGCGAGCCTTTTTCAATTTCTTGAGGATACTCATTATTTTCCCTTACGTTCGATCGAGTCTGGATTCAACATTACCTTGCTGTTCTATTAAGCTCACCCGGTGTGGAGGATGTCGTTGTAGCTTCGGATCTCGTTGGGTGCCGCTATCGCTTGGTGCAGCGGCGCGCCCACCCGGAGATTCCGCGTACCCGATCCTCGATTGCTCGGGCCGAGCGCCACAGCGCCGCAGTGGACGCGGTCATGGAGTTATTCCCGCGCAAAGCCCCTGGCCGTTTCCGGCGCATCGATTTAGAAGGCGATGATTGGGAACGCGCCATGGCCACGCTGGAGGCCATTGCCTCCGGCTATACCCACATCACCAATGCGGTCTTTGCCACCGAAAAGTGGAAAGTGCACGTGGAATTACTGCTGCGGGAGGCGGGTTCTTATACCCCCATTATTGTGAGCAACCACCGCGTTGCGCGCAAGGACCCAAAGAAAACTACGCTTGCCGTGCCCACCCACCGCCTTGGGTTGAGCGAGCCCATGGAGGTTCCGTATAAGCCCCGCCACCATGCCGTCGATGGTTATCGTTTGGCGCTAGCCGCCGAGGCCTTAGAGGACATGGGCCTGAATTCCGGGCGGGGCGGGGCCATTGGTCAGGATCGCCAACAGGCCTTTTTTACGGAGACAGCGAAGTTTGATGTGCAGCGCGCCTGGGATAAGCCGCTGCCCACCGCGCCGGTGCGGGTCAAAGAGTGTGCGAGCTGCAGGTTCTGGCCCTTGTGCGAGCAAGAGCTGGTGGCGGCGGACGATATTTCCCTTTTCTTACCGGGCGATCGCGCCCGCCCCTTCCGCGAGCGCGGGATTACCACGGTGCAGGCGCTTATCGATGCCAATGTGGGCGAGCCCTCCCGCCTCGCTGCCGCGTGGCGCTCTGGGCAGACGCTGTTGCGCCGCGGGGATACTTCGGTGCCGCGCGCGGACGTTGAGGTGGATGTAGACATGGAAGCCTATATGGACCAGGGCGCCTACCTCTGGGGCGCGTGGTTCGAGGGGGAGTATTACCCCTTCGTGACGTGGGAGCCGCTGGGCGCGCGCGCCGAGGCGGAGAACTTCGCCGAATTTTGGCGGTGGTTGATGCAGCTGCGCGATACAGCGCATGCGGAGGGCAAGACCTTTGCCGCTTATTGCTATTCCGCCCACGGTGAGAATCACTGGATGCGCCGCTCCGCGCAGCGCTTCCGGGAGGTGGATGAACGGGAAGTAGAAGACTTTATCTCTTCCCCAGAGTGGGTGGATATGTTTGCCTACGTGAAGAGATCCTTCGCGGGGCCCTTTGGGCTGGGGCTCAAAGTGGTGGCCCCAGTGGCGGGATTCCGGTGGCCGGACGAGGACTTTGATGGCGAGGAGTCCGTGAACGCGCGCCGGGAGGCCCTAGCGGGCGACATGAGCGTCCGGCAGCGCCTCTTGGACTATAACGCCGGCGATGTGCACGCCACCCGGATAGTGCGGGAGTGGATGACCGCCGGCGCGCCGGGGACCCCAGAGCTCTAGAGCGCCGCGAATAGGGCGTAGATCACCGCCAGGATGGCGATGCCGATATAGATTTGGTTCCAGTCCGCGGTGGTTTTCGGCGCGGGACCCTCCGCCTTTTTCATCAACACCTGCTTTTGGGCCTTGACCGCGCGGGCGATGAATATGGGGTAGACCGCCAAAGAGCCGATGCATAGCAGCGAGGCCACCACCTTGAGCACGGAGATATCCGTGCCCATCCAGATAAGCAGCCCGCCATTGACGAATGTGGCGCGCAACAGGCCCCACCGATCTAGCTCCTGAAGCCCCGCGCGGACCGCGCCGGGGCCACCGCCCATGGTGGTGGGAAGGAGATAGCTCATGACTCCGATGAGCAGCTGCGCCGCAAACCCCACGACGAGGCCGAGGGTGGGAAGCCCTGGTTCCGCAACGAGGAAGTGCTGTGTGGTGTAGTACGCCAGGGATAGCACCAGCCAGAGTGCGGCCATCAGCACCGAAACGGAGGCAAAGTTAACGCGATCGCGCGGTGCGCGGGCGACGTCGATGACATTGCCAAGCCACTGGTGCAGGCTCAGGATCCAACCGATGCAATAGATAATCAGCCCGAGCTGTGGGAAGTTCAGAAACGCGCCAATGGTCGTTGCCACCACGCCCAGGGTAAGCAGTAGGAACGAGGAGGACATGCGTTCATTGGTGCCCTGCGTGCGCCAGATGGTGGGAAAGAGGATGGTCAAAGAACCTGCTGCGGCAAGGCCGATGAAACCGCCGATATTGGCGGCGATATGGGCCAAGAGCAACTGTGGATCACCCGGGTGGATGGCCAGGATTGCGCCGAAGACCGCACCGACCGGCAGGCACAGCGCGGATAGCACATAGGCGCCGACAACCGGGCGGAAGCGCTTATCTTTAGCTGTTCGCCACTGGGTAAAGAGGGACACCGCGTGCCACAAAACGGCAAGCGCGATGAGCGTGGCGCCGATTTGGGTCAGTATCCAGTGGTGGGCCCAGAACTGCACGAGAATTTGGCCCGCCACGGCGATGATGATGCCGATATTGAGGATGTAGATGCGCGCGAGCTGTTTAGGGCGGGAGGAATCCGGCAATTTTTGTTGCACGAATTTCTCCGTCAGGTGTTGTGACCACACCACGATGCTGTTGGTGACCAGGCCCAACGTGAAGAGGTGGATAAGTACCCAGCGATAATTGGGCACGAATATGTGCGCTGCGCCCACCACGATGAATACCATCATCCAGATGGACACGGGGCGTGAGGCTTTGCGGTGCCAGGTGCGGCTCGACCACTTATCTTGAGGCATAAAACCGAGTTTAGTCGGATTTAACCTTGGTCCAAGTCAATGCCGTGAGCGCGAGCGCAAAGGCGGTGAAGCAAGCGATGAATTGGTGCCAGGTGAGCGCATCGAAAAGCACGCCTGCCAACGCGCCCACGATGGAAGAGCCCAGGTAGTAGCAGAAAACGTACATCGAGGACGCCTCGGCACGGTCGTGGGTGGCTAGTTGCCCCACCCAGCCAGACGCGGTGGAGTGGACCGCGAAGAAACCGACGGTCAGGCACACCATGCCGATTAGCGTCATGGCTAGGTTGCCGGCGCAGAGGATAATGCCCACGGTAAAGAGCGCGGCGGAACCCACCATCGTCTTTCCGTGCCCAATGCGCGCGACCAGCGTGCCCGCCCGGGCCGAGGACCACGTGCCGGAGAGATAAAACAGGAAGGTAAAACCGGCCAGTGCCGGCGATAGGCCGAAATCCCCGGTTAGGCGGAAGGTGAGGAAGTTATACATGGACACGAAGGTGCCCATGGATAAAAAGGCAACGATAAATAGCGTGGCGAGATCCTTATTTGCCCAGTGCCCAAAGACTGCACTCAGCTCCGAGCGGAAGTGAATTTCCTTGGGGTGAAAGTTTTGCTGGGCGGGCAGGAGGATCCAGCAGGTAATGGCAAAGGCCAGGGACACCACGGCGGAGCCGAGCAGAGCCCAGCGCCACGAGGAAAACTCCACGAGGCCCGCGGGAATGATGCGGCCGGTGAGCCCGCCCACGGAATTGCCGGCGATATAAAGGCCCATCGCCTTAGGCAAAGCGTGATCCTCGAGCTCTTCCGATAACCAGGCTATCGCCGTCGCCGGTGCTCCAGACAACATCGCGCCCTGCAGCCCGCGCAGGGCAATGAGCTGCCAGCCCTCTTGGGCCAGGGGCACCATGAGGCCCAAGATAGTGGCGGCGATGGCGGAAATGAGGAGGATGCGCCCGCGCCCATAGCGCTCAGAAAGAATGGACGCTGGAACCACGCAGATGGCTAACGCTCCTGTGGCGGCCGAAACGGTCATGGCCGCCTCCGTGTGCGAGATGCCCATATCCGTTACCAACGTGGGCAAAATTGCTTGGGTGGTATAGAGGCTAGAAAACACCGCCAAGCCCAATAGGAGCATGGCGATGGTGGCGCGCCGGTTTCTGGTCATGCATACCAGCATTCTCTTCACAGGCGGCGGTGTAAATTGCGCCACACCCTTGATGGGGTTAGTGCAAGCATAAAAATGCCGCCCTTCCAGTAAGGAAAGGCAGCAGAAAGTAACTAAGTTATAAGTTACTTCTTAGCTGCAGCGAAACGCTCTGCAACGTCATCCCAGTTGAAGACGTTCCAAGCGGCCTTGACGTAGTCGCCCTTCACGTTCTTGTACTGCAGGTAGTAAGCGTGCTCCCACATATCGAGCATGAGCAGCGGGGTGAAGTCAACGGAAACGTTGCCCTGCTGGTCGGTGAGCTGCTCGATGATCAGGCGGTCAGCGATGTGGTCGTAACCCAGCACTGCCCAGCCAGAACCCTGGAGGGAGGTAGCAGCACCAGCGAAGTGTGCCTGGAACTTCTCGAAGGAACCGAAGTCGCGGTCGATAGCCTCTGCCAGCTCACCGGTGGGCTGGCCGCCACCGTTCGGGGACAGGTTCTTCCAGAAGATGGAGTGGTTGGTGTGGCCACCCAGGTTGAATGCCAAGTTCTTGGACAGGGCGCGGATACGGTCTGGGTTAGCCTCGCCGTTGCGCTCTTCTTCCAGTGCCTCGAGGGCAGCGTTAGCACCCTTCACGTAGGTTGCGTGGTGCTTGTCGTGGTGGAGCTCCATAATCTCTGCGGAGATGTGTGGCTCCAGTGCGTCGTATGCGTATGGGAGGTCAGGAAGTTCGTAAACAGTCATTTGTGTAATCCTTTCTTCGGGTACGTGTCCCGATGATAGGCACGATCGAAAGATTTCGCCATGATTAATTTGAAATCTGCAATTACCGCGAATATTTGGTGGCCCGGGAATCTATTTTCCCAGTACAACGTTATTAAGGGAAATGGAGAAAGGAGCTTTACCTGATGTGGATGTTTAAACCAGAGCCGAAGATGGTGGCTGCGGAAGATGCCTTGCCGGGCCGCAGCGAGCCGGTCTTGGACCCAGCCCCGCACGCGGTGCTAAATACCCCAATTACCGGTCCGTGGAAGGACGGCCAGAAATCGATCTTGATTGCCCTGGGCTGTTTCTGGGGCGCGGAGAAGATGTTTTGGGAGACCGATGGCGTCGAGTCCACCTCGGTTGGCTACGCCGGTGGCACGACTCCGAATCCCACGTATTATGAGGTCTGCCGCGGGCAAACCAACCATGCAGAAACCGTCGAGGTCACCTATAACCCGGAGAAGATCTCCTTGCGCGAGCTCGTGGTGAAGGCACTGGAAGCCCACGATCCGACGCAGGGCTTCCGCCAAGGAAATGACGTGGGTACGCAGTACCGCTCCGCGTTTTATCCCCGCACCGAAGAAGAGCGGGAGGAAATCCAGGAAATCGTGGATAGCTACGCGGATAAGCTCAAAGAATTTGGTTTTGGGGAGACCACGACGGAAGTAAAACGCTTAGCTGATACGGACTCTGGCGAGTACTACCTGGCTGAGGACGAGCACCAGCAGTACCTGCACAAGGTGCCGAATGGGCACTGCCCGCACCACAGCACCGGTGTGAAGTGCGATTAGGCGTCGAGCCGGATAAATCCGGCGATTTTGCCGGCTAACTTTGAAGTGAGGTTCAGGCGCGATTGGGAGCCTAGGACCTCGTCCCAGTACCCGAGCATTTCCTGAAAGTAGTTATGCCCGTGGCCGCCTGGGACGTTCAGGGAGTTGATCTGGTCTAGTCCAATTTGCCACCAAGTAATAAATGGCGCCCAGCGCAGGTGGCGGAGCGTATCCGCCCGCAGCGTTTCCGGCTGGGGTTCGTGCATCCAGGTGGGGCGGCGGAACATCAGGTTCAGGTCCCACCACACGATGGCATCGGAGGCATGCTGGGCGATGAGCACGCGGGGCCGGCGCCAGCTGGAAGGAAAATCGTTGCCAAAGGCATCGTGGCGCGAGTGCTCCGGTTGGGCGACAAAGCGGACGTGTTTCCCGCCATCGATGACGGGAAGCCGCTCGAGCGAGCCGATATCGCGGCGCAGGCGCTGGGTAAAGCGCGTCATCCGCGGCGGGCCAGAAAAGACCGCGCCGCTGCAGGCAGCCAGGAGTTCTTCCTTGTTCTGGAAGTTATCCATAATGGCGTAGGCACCCAGGGATTCCCCCGCAAGGTAGAGCCGCGGGCGGTCTTCTTCTGGGAGCTTGTCAATTTCTTCTTGCACCACGGAAATGAGCTCGGCCGCAGCGCGCTTGGGCGCGTTTTTATCCACGAGGTAGGCAAAAACCGAGGGCAGGTAGGAATACTGCATGGTGACGGTGACGCAGTCACCGGCGGTCAAAAACTCATAGGAGCTCGCGCTCCAGTTATTAATCCACCCGGATCCCGCGGGCATCTGAATGACGATGGTGTCCCGGCGCAGCGCGCCGGTGCGCTGCAATTCTGAGCGCACCTTCTTCGCCGCCTGGGCAAAGGAACGCCCGGGGATATAGCCGGCATAAATGCGGATGGGTTCTTTGGCGGGAGCGCCGGTGATGGTGCGAATATCGCGGGCGCGCGGGCCGTTGGAGACAAAGCGCCGCCCCTGTTGCCCTAACGCGGACCAAGGTTCAAGCGACCACGGGCTACCGGAGCGCTCCGGCTCCCAGGGCATGGACGTGCCGGGAAAGATTTGCTTATTCAGGCGCTGTGCCTTGTGGGAGAGCGAACGGATCCAGCGCCGGAATACCACGCGATCAGATAGCCCCACCGCGGCCACGGTGAGCCCGGCGGTGACGACCGGCCAGGCCACGAGTGCTGGAACCCAACGGCCCAATTGGCGCGATAATTTGGTCACGGTCAGTTGTGCCGCCTCGCCTACCAGTAGCAGCGCGCCGTATCCGGCGGTGCCGGCGGCTAGGCCGATGGCCGCGGTAGCCGGACCGCGAACCAGTTGTTTATTGACCAGACCCGCCTGCTTTTCCTGGTTGCGCAGAGAGATCGCCGCATTGAAGGCGGTGCCGGCGCCAATAGCTAAGTGCAAAATCTGGCGGTGCTGCGGGCCTAAGCGGTCTTGCGGGCGCTTGCCCAGCCGGTTGAGCACGAAACTCGTCGATGCCGCCCCGAGGTGCCCGATGGCCTGCCCGATAGATACATTGGCCGCCGTTACCCACCACGGGCGGGGCAGCAGGGACGGCGATACCGCGGCCCACGTGGCCAGCTCTGCGCCTAAGATTCCGGCCGACATATGGGGTGGCAACGTCTGCCGGCTGGTCATGCGGACGACGGGCGTGAGATCCGCGACTACGCCAAGAGAAATTAGTGCAGCGCGGCTGAAGGCGCGTTTCATGGTTGCCCATTATCCCAGAACGTACCTCGTTGCGCAGTGTGAAACATTACGCATGCAAAACCCCGCCGGGCGTTGCACAATAGGGTTATGGCAAAGCATGTAGGAAATAAAGTCGTTCTCATTGGCGCGGGTGACGTGGGAGTCGCTTACGCCTACGCACTGGTCAACCAGAGCATCGTCGACCACCTGGCCATCATCGACATCGATGAGCGGAAGCTGGAAGGCAATGTCATGGACCTCAACCACGGTGTGGTTTGGTCGCCACAGCGTACCCGCGTCACCAAGGGCACCTACGAAGATTGTGCGGACGCTGACATGGTCGTCATCTGCGCCGGCGCCGCCCAAAAGCCCGGCGAAACCCGCCTTGACTTGGTGGATAAGAACGTCAAAATCATGAACAGCATCGTCGGAGATGTCATCGCTAATGACTTCGACGGCATTTTCTTGGTCGCCACCAACCCGGTCGATATCCTGACGTATGCGGTATGGAAGGCCTCCGGCTTTGACCACAAGCGGGTCATCGGCTCCGGTACGATTTTGGACTCCGCGCGCTTCCGCTACATGCTGGGTGAATTGGAAGGCGTGGCCCCGAAGTCCGTGCACGCCTACATCATTGGTGAGCACGGCGATTCTGAGCTGCCCGCCGTCTCCACCGCGAATATCGCCGGTGTCCCGCTTTCGCAGAAGCTGGAAAAGGATCCGGAATACGCCGAGCGCATTGAAAAGATCTTTGAAGAAACCCGCGACGCCGCCTACTCCATTATCGATGCAAAGGGATCGACCTCCTATGGCATCGGCATGGGGCTGGCGCGCATTACCGCTGCGATCATCCAAAACCAGGACGTGGCGCTTCCCGTCTCGGCCTACCTGCAGGGCGAGTACGGCGTGGAAGACCTCTACATCGGTACCGCGGCTATCGTGAACCGCACCGGCATCGTTCGCCCGGTAGAGCTGCAGCTCAACGAGCACGAGAAGGAGCGCTTCGACGCTTCTGCAAAGACGCTCAATGACATCAAAGAAAAGTTCTTTGGCTAGTGCACATCGTCGCGCATAGGGGATATTCCGGAAAATACCCGGAGCTATCCCCCTTAGCTTTTGAAAAGGCCATGGAGCTTCCCATCCATGGCGTGGAATGCGATGTGCGGTTAAGCCGCGATGGCAGGGTGGTAGTCCAGCACGATCCCACCTTGGAGCGAACGACGGGGCGCGCCGGGCGGGTTTCGGCGATGGACTGGCAGGATTTGAGTGAGGTCGACATCGGCAAGGGGCAGTGCATGATGCTTCTCGATGACCTCCTGGCCATGCTGGGGGACAAGCCCCACCACCTTTATATTGAAACCAAGCACCCCTCCGGGCAAGGTAGCGCCTTGGAAAAGCGGGTCATGGAACGACTGCGCGCCGCTGGGCTCGATGAAGATCCGCGCATTCACGTTATTTCCTTTTCCCACAAAGCCATCCGGCGCATGAAGATTTTGGCACCGCATATTGACCGCATTTACCTGCGCCGAGATTGGGAACGCCATTTTAATCGCTCGGATTTCATGTGGTCGCGGCCGAGCGCCCTGGGGGTTTCCCTGCTGCGCGCTAAGATGCAGGCGGCGATTATCGGTGCGCAGGGCTTGCCCACGTATATGTGGACCGTTGATAAGCCGGAGGACATGAAGTGGGCTTGGTCCAATGGCGTGGACATGCTTGCTACCAACCAGCCGGAGGTGGCCCTGCGCGCTATTGAGCTGTAGAAAGCAGGTATCTTGGAGGCATGGCCAAGAAGAAAAAGAAACAAGAAGACCTGCCTGAGGGCATGTCCCGCCGTCAGGCGAAGCTTGCTGCCCGCGCCAAAGAGCGCGCCGCCTTGGAAAAAGACCCGCGCCCCTATAGCGGCCTCGCAGCGGAGGCTTCCCTCGTTGCCATGCAAGAGTTTGTGCCTTCTGCTTTTGCGAAGCTCGACGTGAAGGGCTGCGATAGGAACGTCTACGTCTCCACTGTCCTTCCGGGCGCCACCGCGGCGCTGATCCGCGATGAGGAATTCGGCGGCGATGCTTTTGTGGCACTCCAGGTGCAGTCTCACACCCACAACCCCGGCCGGGATCTGGCTTTCGCTCTGAACTGGGTCAAGAACAACGAGCCAGGCTCGACCCTGGAATCAACCGCGGCCGATGGCTCGCAGCCGGAGCTTAGTGAGCTTATCGATGCCGCAACTACCCTCGACATCGAAGTCCACCAGGACTTCAGCTGGTGGATCCCGGAAGGCGCACAGGTCACCCCCGAGGTATCGCAGTCCATGCGCGCCGCCAATGACTCGGTCATCGAATCCCACCAGGTGGGCAAGGACATTACCGGCACAGCCTTTTGGGCCAATGCCGGCGGCGGCAAAGCGCACGTGCGCTGGGTGCGCCCGAACGACGATGAGGCCGCGTTCCTCAATGCCCTGGCGCGAGTCGCCGCGCGCGGCGAGCTGAACTTGGGCGAGGACACCAAGTTTGCCGGAGTATTCCGTACTCACGGCCTTATTGCTCCCGTCTTTGACGTGCAGCCCGAGGTTGATTATTCCTCTTATGAGGACAAGCTCGCGGGCGTAGATAAGGCCTTGGAAGAAGAAATCTCCAATGACGCGCAATTGAATGCAGAAGAGCGCAAGCAGCTAGAAAACATCAAGTCCCGCCAGGTGACGTTGCGCTAAACGAACCACACCAAAGCGGCCCTTTCCCTACAGTACGAGGAGGAAAGGGCCGTTTTCTTCGCAATCTAGCTAGGACGAGTTAAGGCATGAACAAGAAAAACTCAGGGCCTCGGCGCATAGCCTGGGCTTTCGCAGCCGCCGGCGCAATAGCCTTCATCCTTGGCATAATTAGGATGTTCTCTATGGATCCTGTGGAGTGGAGAATTCTCCTTGAATTCTTCATAGCAACCACACTTGCTGGTTTCTCAATAACGTTTTTCCGATACGAAGATTGAGTTCAGGCCTATTTCATGGAGTCCCAGAGTTGTTGGGCGCCTTCATCGTCCCAGAGCACGACATTGCCCACGACGGTGTCCTGGAACCCGCCAATGGGAACGGTTTCCGTATCTACGCCGGAGCCCATCGCAAGCGCCACGCGGGCCAGGTGCCATACGTGGTCGCCATCGCCCACGATGAAGGAGGAGGCGGTGTGGTTAATCAGGGAAATCGACCGGAAGGGGTTAATCAGCGTGGCCGGGGAAGTGATCTTATCTAGGAGCGCGGCAAAGAATTCGCGCTGGCGCTGCACGCGGTCGAGATCGCCCATTGCGGTGGCGCGGGTGCGCACATAACCCAGCGCATCGCTGCCCTCTAGCTTCTGGCAGCCTTCCTGCAGATCGATGCCCGCCAGGGGGTCATTGATGGGCTCTGCAACGCAGATATCAACGCCGCCGACGGAATCGACCACATTGGCCAAACCACCCATGCTGATTTCGGCATAGTGATCAATGTGCAGGCCAGTATTGCCCTCCACGGTTTGTGCTAAGAGCTTTGGCCCGCCGTAGGCAAAAGCGGCGTTGATCTTATCCATGCCGAAGCCGGGTACTTCCACGTAGCTATCGCGCGGAATGGAGACCAGTTGGGCTCGGCCGGAGCGTGGGATATGCAGGAGCATGATGGTATCGGTGCGGCCCTCGCCCACATCGCCACCGGTGCCGAGGGCTTGTTGATCCTCTTCGGACAGGCCCTGGCGGGAATCGGATCCCACCAACAGCCAATTGGTGCCGGAGGTATTGGCCACCTGCTCATCCGGGAGGGCATCCACGCGGGTCAGGCGCGTATCGGCCCACAGCGCGAAGATGAGGCTGCAGACCACGACGAAGAGGACAAAGATGCCGACGCACCCAAAGAACCGCTTGACCGGATTGGTCTTTTTCCGGCGGCTATGCGGTTTAGAGTGGCGGCGGGGCGGTTGCTGCGCTTGTTGTGGTTGGTAGCGCTGTTGCAGCTGCTGCGGCGATTGCGGCTGCGATCGCTGTGGCGGCCGTTGCTGTGGCTGTTGTGGCCGCTGTGGTGGTTGCTGCGCGGAACACTGCTGGGCCCGGTACTGGCTGGGGTAGCGGGTAGGGGTTTCCTGGCGCGGGATGTGCTGCTGCGGCTCGGCACGATTCGTGCGCGGCCGGCGGCGGATGGGCCGACCGTAGCGGTCCTTGAGGGGACGGCCATCGGCCCCAAGGACGAACTCACTGGATGAGCTATCGCCAGCGCGGCGCGCCTCCCGATGCGGATCTCGTCCTGATTCAGTCATGCGCTATACCTTACAAGGCGCCGGCCAATTCCCCCGCTTTCCTCGCGAGCACGCCACTATTAAAGCACAGAAAGGCCGAAGGAATAGGCGAGGAAAGCGATCGCATCGATAAGAAAGTGCGCGATGACAAGCGGCCACACGCGGCCTGTGCGGTGATAGTAGTAGCCGTAGATTACGCCCATGATGATATTGCCAAAGCCGGCCGATACCCCCTGGTACAGGTGATATGAACCGCGCAGGATGGAGCTAGCTGCCAAGGCAGCCGGCAGCGACCAGCGCGCCTGGCGCAGCCTCGTCATCAGCCACATGACCACCACGGTCTCTTCCGCAAAGGCATTTGCGGCGGCCTTGATGAGGGACACCGGAATCTCTAACCACGCATTGTCGAAGTCACCGGGGATGACCTCTTTGCTCCAGCCAAACTGCATCGCGGCGAAATACAAAACTAGGCCCGGGATGCCGATGAGCGCGGCGAGTCCCGCGCCGTGCAACCAATCAGAGGCACGGTAGGCGGCCGGTTTAATGTGGTCTTGTGCCAGCAGGAAAATCACCAGCGCACCATAGGCAAAAAGGACCGCCGCCGAGCACAATTGCAGTCCCAAATCCACCCATGCCAGGCTGGATTGGCTGGAGTTGAGCGTGACGGATTGCTCATTGAGCGCCTGTGGAGCAGCCAGCGAATTGATAAGCCGCAACACCGCCCTGACCCCGGAAATACCAAAGGTCAGGGTGAGGACGATGAGCAGCTCGGCGCGTAGTTTCTTGGTCATGGGTGCAGGATGTGGGCGAGGCCTAAAAGTTGGGCATCGGAAAGCGTAATGCCTCCCACATGCACGCCGACGGGCGGGTGCGCGGGGATGGCCCAAGGTACAGAGATGGCGGGCAATTGGGCCATATTAAACAGCGAGGCCCATGGGGACCAGCGCGTTTGGGCGTCGAAATTCTCCGCGTGCGGAAGGGACAGGAAATGCCCCCGCGGCGGGGGATCCGCGGTGAGCATGGGCGTGATAATGGCATCGACCCGCCATTGCTGCGCTAGGAGCTCCGGGAGGTGGCGGACATGGCGCTGCGCCGCGTTCAGCTCTGCGGCGGATACGGTAGCGCCTTGCTGGGCCACCCAAGCCGCGTAGCCCTCTGCCTGCGGCAGCCCCACAAACCGGGAGGTAAAGATCTCGCGGAAGTGCGCAAACGTGGCCCCCGCCTGCGGATAAGGCGCAATGGGGACCACCTCGAACCCCGCAGCGCGCAGGCGATCCGCGGCCTCGCGTGCCGCCCGCAGGTGGTGGGCCTCCACCCGAGTCGCGGCAAAAAGGGGCTCAAGCAACAGCCCAATGCGGGCGCGCGGGGTGATCATGCGGTGGCCGTGCAGGAAGGCATTATCGGCCACAGTGCGGGTGATAAACCCCTCCGCGCCCAGGTTGCTGCCCGCAGGCTTAAAGCCCACGACCCCGCAGGCCGCCGCGGGAACGCGAATGGAACCGCCGCCATCGCTGGCCTGCGCCGCGCGCACGAGGCCGCGGGCTACCTGGACGGCCGCGCCGCCAGAAGAACCGCCCGGGGTGCGTCCTGGATAAAGGGGATTATCGGGGTGGGGAAGATCCACCGGCTCGGTATCGACGCGCAAGCCCAACTCCGGGGTGGAGGACTTGCCAATGAATACCGCGCCCTGCTTTTCCAATGTCGCGATGAACGGCTCGCTGACCGCGGGATAGTACGTGCGCTTGGCATTGCCCAAGGTGGTGGGCATGCCCGCGACATCGTTGAGATCCTTTGCAGATAGGACCCACCCGCACAGTCGACCGGTGCGGGCGGGGGTGCGCTGCAGATCCAGGTAGGTAAAACCGTGCTCTGTGGGGCCCATGCCCTGCACATCGGCGCGGAATCGTTCTATGGAAAAGTCCATGGCGCACCAGTCTAGTGGGCTAAGGTGACGGGCATGACTACAACCATCGCTTTCTTAGGCCCCGCCGGTACGTTCACGGAGGCCGCCGTGCACAAATTTGCCGCGGAGTGGGAAGCGCGCGGGGAGACCGTGGAGACCCTACCGGTGGACTCGCCTTCAGCGGCGGTGGCGGCCGTGCGCGCCGGGCAGGCCGATTATGCCTGCGTCGCCATCGAAAACTCCGTGGACGGGGCGGTGACGACGACCTTTGACGCGTTGGTAGAAGGCGATCCCGTACAGATTTACCGCGAGGTAGATATCCCCGTGACCTTCAGCATCATGACCCGGCCGGGAACGAAAGACATCACGCGCCTGAGCACGCACCCGGTGGCCTTCCAACAAATCCGCGGCTGGGTGGCAGAGAACGCGCCGGGCGTGGAATTCGTGCCGGCGAGCTCGAATGCGGCGGCGGCTCAGGCCGTAGCGCGCGGGGAGGTCGACGCGGCGGCGGCGCCAGCGCGGGCGGCAGAACTTTTCGGCCTAGAAACCAAGGCGAGCGGCGTGGCCGACGTGCAGGGCGCGGCTACCCGTTTTGTGTTGGTAGGCCTGCCGGGTCGCCCGACCGCACGCACCGGCCAGGATCGCACCAGCGTCATTTTCACCCTGCCCAACCAGCCGGGAACCCTGGTGGGGGCCTTGCAAGACTTTGCCCACCGTGGGGTGGATCTTTCCCGGATTGAGTCGCGGCCGACTCGCCAGACCTTTGGTACCTACCGCTTCTATGTGGACCTGATTGGGCATATCGATGACCAGCCGGTTGCTGAGGCCCTGCGCGCGGTGTGGTTGCGGGCGGAGGAACTGCGCTTTTTGGGCTCCTGGCCCACCGCGACGCCCGCCGGCCACCCGCCGCGGGACCTGGCTGAGGCGGATGCCTGGGTGGCGAGGGCGCGCAGGGGTCAATAATCTGGACGCATGACTGGAAGAATCATCCTGCTGCGCCATGGCCAAACCCATTCCAACGTATCCCGGCTGCTGGATACCCGGCCGCCGGGCGCGGAGCTTACGGATCTGGGGCGCAACCAGGCCACGGAGGTGGGCCGGGAGCTAGCGGGGTTCGTGGGTGATCGCGAGGTCGACTTCAAGTGCTCTATTGCGCTGCGGGCGCAGCAGACCGCCACCTTGGCGGCGCGCGCCTTTGAACAGGAGCGGAACCTGCCGCGCTTTTCCATTCCCATCGATGTCATCCCGAATGTGCAGGAGATTTTCGCCGGCGATTGGGAGCTCGATGCCAGCGAGGCCGCCCACCGCAGCCACGATACGGCCATGCGCGGCTGGTGTTACGGCGATAGCCAGGCCGCCATGGAAGGTGGCGAGCGGCTCCAGGACGTGCTTTCGCGTTTCCAGCCCGCATTGGAAGAGATTGCGGCGCAGCTTGCCGATGACCGCGATGTCATCCTCGTCAGTCACGGCGCCGCCATCCGGGTGGTGACGAAGCACGCCACCGGGGCGGACGCGGACTTTGCCTATACCGGTTATATGCCCAATTGCCGCTTTACCGTGATGGAACCGCGCGGCAAGAAATTTGGCGAGTGGACGCTTACCCGCTGGGCCGATATTGAGCTCTAACCCCAGCCCAGCTGGTGCAGTTCGTGTTCTTCCATGCCAAAGTAATGGCCTAGCTCGTGGAAGACCGTGACCTTGACCTGCTCGGCCAGGTCTTCTTCTGACGTGGCCCAGCGCTGCAGCGTGCTGCGATAGATGAAGATCGCATCGGGCAAATACCCGGTGTGGTCAAATGTGCGCCGAGGCAAAGCGACGCCTTCATAGAGCCCCAGCAAGGTGGGATTATCGGGGTTTTCCTCTTCCACCAGGATCACTAGGTTGCGCATCTTGCGCACGAATTCATCGGGCACCTGATCGAGGGCGTCATTGACCATCTCCTCGAAGCGCTCTTCCGAGACGGAATACATTTACGGCGCCGGCTTATCATCGCGAATCGGGTTGCGCTCAGGGCGCTCCTCCGGCGGGTTGCCATCGATGGAGAGCGCCTGGCGGCCACCGGTGGCGGTACCAGTGATGGAGGAGAAGCCGCCATCATCGCGGGCGTGGACGAGTGAGCAGTTCACGGACTTGGTGCCACCATTCCAGGACTCTTCCGATACGGTGCCCCAGAACGGTTGCAGCGTGGATTGGTAGAGCTGCTCTTCCCCGCCCAAGTAATCCTCAGCGGCGGCCGTGCAGGTATCCGAGAGGAATTTATCCATCTCCTTGCCGTCCGGGTACGCGTCGGGGAATTTCTTGCCCAAGTCGATGACGGATACCGTCTCCAGCTGGTGTGGCTGGCCGCAGTCCACGACGTGCGGTACCTGCTGATCATCGATGGCCAAGCACTCGCCCGGCTTAGCCAGATTGGCCTGCTCGGAGGCCTCGACGTTGCCGGTGGTCAATTGCGGCACGCCGTGATCATCGGTGGTCTGTAGGCCGCACAGCAGGGTGCGGTCACCGTTATCCCACGCGGATTCCGGCGGCAAAATGGAGGCAATATCGTATTTGCCGTGCGGATCCCACTTGCTGTGCAGGTAGCTCACTGTGGCGGATTCGCAGAGCTCATCGCGCAGCTGGTGCTGGCGGGTAAGCGCGGGCCGCGAGGCATCTGGGCCGAATTCGCTGGTGGGGTAGACGCTGAGATCCTCCACGGTAGAGACCTCAAAGCGGTGCTGCTCCGAGCATTCCACCTCTTTGAAGGAAGCGGCAGAGCCATCCTCGTTGATATCCCACGTCACGCAGGACCCAGCGGAAGCGGAGGTAAAAGGCTCCGTCTTCGGATCGGAGGATCCCGAGCCACCCGCACCGCCCTCAGCGGACTGCTCGGAAGAGGCCGTATTATCGGCCCCGTTGGAGCCGTGGTTGCTGACAATGCCGTAGATACCCATGAAAACGGCCGCCGCGATTGCTGAGATCAAGGCAATCTGGACGGCCACAGCGGAACGCCACGCAGGTGATTTCTTCATAAGGCCCATTATCTTACCCCTTAAGCAGGGTCTTTTCTAGATTGAGGTATCCCGGGAAACGCGGGTATTCAGGTGGTACCTATCAGTGCGGTAGACCGAGGAACACCATTCCACGGGCTTATCCCCCGAGCGCGAGCAACGCACGATGTGCAGCAGTGGGGAACCCACGGGGACATCGAGAAGCGGCGCAATCTCCTCATTGGCGGCAATAGCGGAGACGGTCTGGTCCGCGTCCGTGATGGGGACGCCAAATGTCTTATCCAAAATCGAGTACACAGAGTTATAGGTGTCATTTTCCAGCAGGCTCGGCGCAAAAGCGGAGTTGTACCAGCCGTCATCGATGGAATAAGGCTCGCCATCGCCCAAGCGCAGCCTGCGCAAATGAATTTGTTCCTCTGTGGCAGGGGTGCCAAAGAATTGGGTGGCCGCCTCCGGTGCGCTAGCGCGGCCGCTATTCAGGATCTTGGAGGAAGCCACCACGTCCTGGGCACTCATTTCATCGGAAAAAGAGGCCAGGTGAAGGCGCGATACCAAGGGGTTGGGGGCAACGAAGGTGCCTTTACCGCGCACGCGGCGCAATTTACCGGCGGCAACGAGATCCCCGATGGCCCGGCGCACCGTAATGCGGGAGACGCCGTAGGTTTCCTCTAGGAGCCTCTCACCGGGGAGGATATCACCGGGTTTGAAGGTGGTATTACATAATTCCTCCAGAATATCGTGCAATTGGGCGTGCTTGGGAGTGGGGCCATCGCTGATTTCGCGGGCCGGCAATTCTAGGGAGGACATGATTCCATAATAATTCGCTGGTTATTACCACGGCAAGGCAATGGCAGTGCGCTAGAATCAGTTCCGTGATTGATCTCAAGCTACTCCGTGAAAACCCAGACGTTGTCCGCGCCTCCCAGGTCACCCGTGGGGAAGACCCCTCGCTCGTGGATCAGCTCCTCGCAGCCGATGAGAAGCGTCGCTCTGCCATCCAGAAGGCAGACGAGGTGCGTTCCCAGCAGAAATCCCTGGGCAAGAAGATTGGTCAGGCCTCCCCGGAAGAGCGCCCGGCGTTGCTGGAAGGCGCAGATGAGCTGAAAGCCAAGGTCAAAGAGGCTGAAGAGGCTCGGTCCGCGGCTGAGGCCACGGTGGAAGAGCTGCAGTACAAGATCGATAACGTCGTCGAAGGTGCGCCCGCCGGCGGCGAGGATGACTTCGTCCTCGTTGAAGAGGTAGGCGAGATCCCGCAGTTCGATTTCGAGCCCAAGGACCACCTTGAACTCGGCGAATCCCTGGGGCTCATTGACGTCAAGCGCGGTGCGAAGGTCGGCGGTGCCCGCTTCTACTACCTCACCGGCGATGGCGCATTCCTGCAGCTGGGCATGCTGATGTTGGCTGCACAAAAGGCACGGGAAGCCGGCTTCCAGCTGATGATTCCGCCGGTTCTGGTGCGCCCAGAGATCATGGCCGGCACGGGCTTTTTGGGCCAGCACTCCGATGAGATCTACTACCTGCCAGCCGATGATCGCTACCTCGTGGGCACCTCCGAGGTAGCCCTTGCTGGCTACCACAAGGATGAGATCATCGATCTATCCAATGGTCCCCTGCAGTACGCCGGCTGGTCCTCCTGCTTCCGCCGAGAGGCCGGTTCCCACGGCAAGGACACCCGCGGCATCCTGCGCGTGCACCAATTCGACAAGCTAGAGATGTTTGTCTACTGCAAGCCGGAAGACGCAGAGGAAATGCACCAAAAGCTCCTCGATATGGAAAAGGAAATGCTGGCTGCGATGGAATTGCCGTACCGCACCATCGATATCGCCGGCGGTGACTTGGGCTCTTCGGCGGCCCGCAAATTCGATAATGAGGCGTGGGTGCCAACCCAAGGCACCTACCGTGAGCTAACCTCTACCTCCAATTGCACCACCTTCCAGGCCCGCCGCCTATCCACTCGCTACCGCGACGAGAACGGGAAGACGCAGGTAGCCGCCACCTTGAATGGCACATTGGCCACCACCCGCTGGATCGTGGCGATTTTGGAAAATCACCAACAAGCCGATGGTTCCGTCGTTGTTCCAGAGGCCTTGCGCCCATTCGTGGGCAAGGATGTTCTCACGCCGCAGTAGCCTGCGGAGCAAAGCTAAAGGAGCACCATGAACGCTGCGACGAATTTCTTGTACCGCCAGATCACCCACATTGGGCGCGGCCTCACCTTGGCCCAAGGCCTGCAGATGCGCCTGTCGGGGGAAGAGAATATTCCCGATGACGGCGGTGCCGTCCTGGTGTGCAATCACACCGGGTACATGGATTTTCTGTTCGGCGCGTTCATTGCCTATCGTAAAAAACGGCTGGTGCGCTTTCTGGCTAAGGCCAGCATCTTTAGCGCGCCAGGCGTGGGTGCCCTGCTGCGCGCCATGGGGCACGTGCCGGTAGACCGCATCGATGGCAAAGAGTCCTTGCGCAAGGCGGTAGAGCTTGCCGAAGCCGGCGAGCTCGTCGGTGTCTTTTCGGAGGGCACGATTTCCCGCAGCTTTGAAATCCGCAGCATGAAAACCGGCGCATCTCGCATCGCTTTTGAGGCGGGCGTGCCGGTTGTCCCGCAAGTGATGTTTGGTTCGCAGCGCCTGTGGACAAAGGGCCACAAGAAGAATTTGGGACGCACCAAGACTCCGGTCTTTATTTCCGCGCTCGAGCCGTATTACCCCACTGGGGACCCAGAAGCCGATACAGCTGAAATCCGACGGCGCATGCAGGAGGCCCTAGAGGGACTTTGGGAGGATTACGAGGCGGAGTTCGGCCCCATGCCCGCCGGCGAATATTGGGTTCCCGCGCGCAAGGGCGGTTCTGCCCCGACCCTGGAAGAGGCCGAAGCTCGCGATGCGGAGGTAGAAACGGAGCGGCACCGGGTGCGTCGTTTGCGCGATGATTTGGTAGGGCTCAAAGAACGCGTTTCCGTTTCCACCGTTGAACTCGTGCGCAACCACATGGCCTCTGCCAAAGGTAAGGAAGGCCAGGAAGAACACGTTGGCGACGAGCCCCAGGAAAAGAAGCATATCGCGGCCGATACCTTGGAGTGGGTCAAAACCAATCTCAATGCCGTGGTGGAAGAGGCGACCCGTGGCTTGGATGAAGGCAAGGATAAGGTCGCCGATGTCATGGCGCAATTGAAGTCCGACGTGGCGCAGGCCCAGGCCTCTATTGCCGCAAGCAGCAAGGAGATCTGGGAAGGATCCGTGGTAGAGCAAGGATTGCTCGCCGCGGCGACACAGTCGCGCCTGATCGTTTCTCGCCTGCCGCACCGGCTCAAGGCCCAGTTTTCTGACATCCCGCGCGTAGTAGTGGCGCATCAAAGCACGCTGAACTGGGAAGACGATGCCCTGACCCCGCGGTTGAAGGCGGCGCTAGAAGGCATCTACCCCGCGGCGGAGGTGCTCATCGCGGTGTCGTGCGATGCGGATCTCGATGTCCCGCAGGCGGTGTGGCATATCCAGCTTGATGAGCAGGCCGAAAAGCCGCTCGTGGATAAGGAGGCGATGAAGGTTACCTCGGCCACGGCGGCCGCCGGCGTGGACTGCATCCTAGATGATTTGGAAGCCAAGCCGAGCGAGACTTTGGTCTTTGGTAATGAACCAGGGGATGAAGAATTTTTGAATCACATCCCGGTCGTTGCTCTAGAGACCGCGCCCATCGAGGTGGTCAAGGATGCGCAGGCTGTGACGTATTCCGCCGAGCGCGCAGGTATGTCTGAGGTTTTGGAAGCGATGGCCCGGCTACAAAAAGATTAGCCGTGTGCAAACGTTGGCGTTGCCACCCCCGCGAGGGGGTGTTTTTCTTTTTGGGGAGCTAAGCAAAGGGTGGAAATTGACTGCTTACGGGGCCGGAAGTTACGTGTGAGAAACCTCTAGTGAATGTTTACCCGGTGACCTCTAGCATAGGAGATAGGAGATATTGGCTCTACTTTTTAGAGCGCAATAGTCGCCATCATGAATCATCCAAAACTTGCTTTTAGCTGTGCTTACGCCATCTCATTCATCGTTTGTCGGAGCAAGCACACATGAGCACCAAGGAAGGAGATGCGGTCTCTAATGACCCAGCAAAGCAACCAATCCTTTAACCCCGAATATTTTGAAAATGTGTGGAACGGCTACGCGGATGAGGACTACGACGTCGTCATCATCGGTGGTGGCTCCGTAGGTGCCGGCGCGGCACTGGATGCAGCAACCCGCGGTTTGAAGACCGCAGTGCTGGAGACCCGCGACTTCGCCGCTGGTACCTCTTCTCGCTCTTCCAAGATGTTCCATGGTGGCCTGCGCTACCTTGCGATGTTTGACTTCCGCCTCGTGGCAGAGTCCCTAAAGGAGCGCGAGCTCAACATGTCCACGTTGGCTCCCCATCTAGTTAAGCCGCTGAAGTTCATCTTCCCGCTCACCCACCACGTATGGGAGCGCGTCATGATGTTCGGCGGCTTTACCCTTTATGACCTCATGGGCGGTGCAAAGAGCGTGCCGATGCAAAAGCACCTCACCCGCAAGGGCGCCCTTAAGGTCACCCCTGGCCTGAAGGAAGACGCCATCGTCGGCGGTGTGCGCTACTACGACACCCTGGTGGACGATGCCCGCCACACGATGACCGTGTTGCGCAGCGCCGCCGAGTACGGCGCCGATGTGCGCACCAATACCGAGGTTATCGGCTTTGACAAGGACCGCGGCGGCCGCGTCGTTGGCGCTAAGGTCCGTGATACCGCCACCGGCCGCGAGACCACCGTGCGCGGTAAGGTCTTCATCAACGCCACCGGTGTTTGGAACGACAAGATCCAGGAGCTGGCCGGTGTGGAAGGCAAGTTCACCGTCCACGCTTCCAAGGGCGTGCACATCGTCGTGCCAAAGGATGCCCTGGATGCAGAAGCAGCACTGTGCTTCGTGACCGAAAAGTCCGTCCTCTTCGTCATTCCATGGGGCGATTACTGGATCATCGGTACCACCGATACCGACTGGGAGAAGGGTCTATCCCTTCCGGATCCCGCCCCCACCAAGGCAGATATTGACTACATCCTGAATGAGGTCAACCAGCGCGTGCGTCGCCAGATCACCCGCGATGACATCGTCGGTGTCTACTCTGGCCTGCGCCCGTTGCTGTCCGGTAAGTCCGATTCCACCACCAACCTGTCCCGCAACCACGCCGTGGCTCGCGTGGCCCCAGGCATGGTTTCCGTTGCCGGTGGTAAGTACACCACCTACCGCGTCATCGGTAAGGATGCCGTTGACCTAGCCGTGAAGGAACTCGGCGGCAAGGTGCCGGAGTCCATCACCGAGCACACCCCGATTCTGGGCGCTGCCGGCTACCACGCACTGGCCAACCAGATTCCTACCTTGGCCCGCCGCTACAACCTGAGTGAGGACTTCATCGAGCACCTGCTCGGCCGCTACGGTTCGCTTTTGGGCGAGGTTCTGGCTCCTGCGCAGGATGACGAGTCCTTGCTCGAGCCCGTTCCTGGCGCAGAGTCCTACCTCTGGGCTGAGGTGCGCTACGCCGTCACCCACGAGGGTGCACTGCACTTGGACGATATCTTGACCCGTCGCCTCCGCGTTGCCATCGAGTTCGGTGACCGTGGCGTCAACGCAGCTCCCGCTGTTGCGGACTTCGTTGCTCCGCTGCTGGATTGGAGCGAGGAAGACAAGCAGCTCGAGGTGGATACCTTCACCAAGCACACCGAGGCCGAGCTGGCTGCCGAGGCAGCTGTAACTGACCGCGAAGCTAACGACATTCTGGTCCGCGCTGGCTCCGCTCGTCCGACCGAGACTCAAGGATAAGGGGAGGCGCTAATGGCTGGATCTGACGCATTTTTGTGGGAGTTTATCGGCACCACGCTGCTGATGCTTCTTGGTAACGGCGTGTGTGCGCTGGTAAACCTCCGCACTTCGGGCGCCCGTGGCTCCGACTGGATTGTTATTGCCTTGGGTTGGGGCATGGGTGTCTTCGTCGGCGCCAGCGTCGCTGACCCAACCGGCGGTCACTTGAACCCTGCGGTAACGCTCATGCTCGCGCTCAATGGTTCGCTCGAATGGAACTTGGTTCCGTTCTACGTGCTGGGCCAAATCCTGGGTGCTATGTTCGGTGCCTTCTTGGCCTGGGCCGCATTCAAGCAGCTCTTCGATGCGAATAACTACGACGAAGAGGGCAATGTCACCGGTGCCAATTCTGAAACCGCGGGCATCTTCTTCACTGCCCCCGCTCACCCACACAATGGATGGAATACGGTAACTGAGTTCATCGCCACCACCGTATTGTTGATGTTCATCGCCTTCGGCCCTGCCGGCGGCGAGCTGGGACCGCTGAGCTACTTCGGTGTGGCATTCGTTGTTGTCGCCGTTGGCCTGTCCCTGGGTACGCCTACGGGATACGCCATCAACCCGGTCCGTGACTTGGGTCCACGCTTGATGTACGCCTTCGTCCTGCCCATTAAGGACAAGGGCAGCGCTAATTGGGGCTATGCTTGGGTGCCGATTGTTGGCCCGCTGCTTTCGGCCGTCGCCGTTGGTCTACTGTCCATTGCGCTTTAATCCAACCCTATACAGGAGAAATTAGACACATGAGTGATAAGAAATACGTCGCAGCTATTGACCAGGGAACCACGTCAACCCGCTGCATCATCTTCAACCACGATGGCGATCAGATTTCCGTGGGCCAGCTCGAGCACGAGCAGATCTTCCCAGAAAAGGGTTGGGTAGAACACGACCCGCAGGAGATCTGGAGCAACACTCGCCGCGCCGTGGGGGAGGCTTTGGCCAATGGCGATATAACAGTAGAAGATATCGACTCCGTCGGTATCACCAACCAGCGCGAAACCACAGTTGTGTGGGATAAGAACACTGGCGAGCCCGTCTACAACGCCATCGTCTGGCAGGACACCCGCACCTCCGCTATCTGTAAGGAACTGGCTGGTGAAGAGGGCCCGGATAAGTGGCGCCGCCGCACCGGCCTGCTGATCAACTCCTACCCTGCCGGCCCGAAGGTTAAGTGGATCCTCGACAATGTCGATGGCGTCCGCGAGCGCGCCGAAAAGGGCGACCTGCTCTTCGGAACCATTGACTCTTGGCTGCTGTGGAACCTTACCGGCGGTGCCGAGGGCGACGGCGACATGGAAGCGCTGCACGCAACGGACGTGACCAACGCTTCGCGTACGCTCCTCATGGACATCGAAAAGCTGGAGTGGGACGAAGAGCTGTGCAAGGAAATGGGCATTCCTATGTCCATGCTGCCGGAGATTCGCCCGTCCCTGGGTGATTTCCGCACCGTTCGGGAGCGCGGTTCCCTCGCCGGCGTACCTATTCGCGCCATCCTGGGGGACCAGCAGTCCGCTATGTTCGGCCAAGGCTGCTTCCGTGCAGGTTCGGCCAAGAACACCTACGGCACCGGCCTCTTCCTGCTGCTGAACACCGGTACCACCCCGAAGTTCTCCGATAACGGCCTGTTGACCACCGTTTGCTTCCAGCGCGAGGGCGAGCGCCCCGTGTACGCGCTGGAAGGCTCCGTATCCATGGGTGGCTCCTTGGTGCAGTGGCTGCGCGATAACCTGCAGCTCATCCCTAATTCTTCTGCCATCGAGAACTTGGCACGGGAGACCAAGGACAACGGCGGCGTTTACATTGTTCCGGCGTTCTCCGGTCTCTTCGCCCCGCACTGGCGTCCCGATGCCCGCGGCGTCATTGTGGGCCTGACCCGCTTTGCCAACCGTGGACACCTGGCCCGCGCTGTCCTCGAGGCAACCGCTTACCAGACCCGCGACGTGGCAGATGCCATGGTGGCGGACTCCGGCGTGGAAATTACCGAGCTGCGCGTGGATGGCGGCATGACCACCAACGAGCTGCTCATGCAGTTCCAGGCTGACATCTTGGGTGTGGAGGTACACCGCCCGAAGAACATTGAGACCACCGCAACCGGCGCCGCTGTTGCTGCCGGCTTGGACAATGGCTTCTGGGAAGACCTCAGCATCTTGGATACCCAGCGCGGTGACCTCACCGTATTCAAGCCCAAGATGGAACAAGAAGAGGTGGATTACCTCTACGGTGAATGGAAGCGCGCTATCAAGCGTTCCTTGAACTGGGAAGACTCCGATGAGGATGAGATGGACTTCTAAGTCCTGAAGTAAACTCGCGGGTATGGATACTTTCCCTACCCGGGCCCCTCGGCTCATCGCGAGCGATATTGACGGCACCCTGTTGGACCGCAATCATCGCGTCCCGCGTCGCAACCGCGACGCAGTGGCGCGGGCGGTGCAGCAGGGTGCTTATTTTGCGTTATCCACCGGCAGGCCCTTTCGCTGGATAGAGCCGGTGCTGGAGCAGCTCACGGTGCTCCCGGTATGTGTGACCTCAAATGGGGCGGTGCTCTATGATTCCGCGGAAGACCGCGTGCTATCCGCGCGGGAGCTTTATCCAGACGCGCTAGAAGAGGTGGTGACGGTAGCGCTGCGCGTCCTTGGCACGGTTGGCTTTGGTGCAGAGCGGGCGGGTGGCTCGCTTGCCAATGCCCCCGAGGAGCTCTTCGTCGTCGACCCGCACTACTCCGAAAATGCCCTCTTTGAAGGCTTCGGCGTCGTCAGCGTGGGCGAGCTGGTGGCACGGCCAGTGGTCAAGCTGCTTATCCGGAATACGGATTATTCCGCGCCAGAACTCTATGACTTGATTGCGCCTCATATTGATCCGGAGCTGGCGCATATCACCTACTCCATGCAGGAGGGCGTGCTCGAGGTCGCGGCCCCCAACGTCACCAAGCGCCGCGGCGTGGAGTGGTTGGCCAAGCAGCATGGGATAGCGCAGGAAGAAACCATTGCCTTTGGCGATATGCCCAACGATATTGAGATGCTCACGTGGGCCGGCTGTGGGGTGGCAATGGAAAACGCCCTCCCGGCGGTGAAGGCGGCCGCTGATGCGGTCACCGTGGCCAACCACCAGGCGGGCGTGGCAAAGGTTTTGGAGCGCTGGTTCTAACTCCCACTCCACGGGGAGGCTAGTCGGTGTAGATGTCTACCTTTTCGGTATCCATGTTGTAGACAATCTCGCCGCCCTGGAACTGGACGCGGATTTCCTTGCCGTCTTTCATCTCGTTTGTGGTGGGCAGTCCGAGTTTGGAAGCGTTATCGCCTTCTGCCCACTTCTTGGCAATCTCTCCGGTCAGGGCCTTTGCCCCAGAGTCCTCGGAGGAGAGGACCACACCGTTTTTGAAGAGCTGGTACATGATCTTGCCGGAATCGGTGGTGTCAGGTCCGCCAACGGCGAGACCCAAGACTGGGCCAAAGGCGTTCAGGACGGAGGTCCAGGATTCCTTGAGGCCTTCGTTATTAGAAAGCTGCACAACCTTGTTGACGATCTTCGGAATCTCGCCGACGGTAAGCTCACCCGCAACCTTCTTATCGGCATCCGGCTGCGCTACGCGGTCATTGGCAACCAAGACGCCGAACACGGTGGCGGCGATGCCAGCCAAGGCTTGGATGGTCGATACTGGAACATCGACACCAGCGATGGAAGAGGTGGTATCTCCCGAGGTGGACTGATCGCCGCCACTCGATGGCGACTTCTTATCCCAGTTCATTGCTGCGGAGTTACCGCCAGCCTTAACAGCGTCGTACTTCTTTTTGGTGTTCTTGCGGATCTCGTCCCAGTGCTGCACGGTGTAGCGACCAGGGCACTGGGTGTAGTGGAAATCATTGTGACCGCTGAAGGCAGGCACGGTTGCCTGCGCACCGGCTGGAAAGCGGGAGCCGCCAAAGCCGCCAGAGGTCAGGGTAGCGGTGCCCGTGGGATCGATGCCGGAAATTGCTGCCTTCCACCCGGCAATTTCTGCCACCGAGTTCAGCATCTTCTGTGATGGTTCCTCAATTTCGTAGTTACCAATCATGGAAATACCCCAGTTATGGGAGTTGAAGCCACCAACGTGTGCGCCCTGGACGGCCTTGTCCAGCCCGCCGTAGCGGCCCTCGTAGATGGTACCGAACTTATCCACGAGCACGTTGTATCCAATATCGCACCAGCCCAGATTCTGGGCGTGGTACTCGTAGGCAGCGCGAACCTGTGCGGCAGCCTGTGCCGGGGTGTAGTTATTGGAGCCCGCGGTGTGGTGCAGCGTCATCGCCTTGATGCCGTCATCGTAGGTGGGCTGTTGGCAGCGCTTGGATTCATCGGCGCCCCACCCAGAGCGGGACACTACCTTGGGCATGCCATCGGTGGCGGCAGTAGGTTCGATGGCTTGGCCTTCTTGGGCATTGCCGTCCATAAAGACGGCATCCAGGTCCGACACGGTGGTGCGGTCGGTGTTGTTTTCATCAGCTACAGGGGCGATATCGCCGACGTTAGAAGGCTGCGAGGCGGCGCGGTTGGCATCCGCAGCGCCGGCTGCTTTATCGGGCAACTCAGCATCGTCATCCAGGTTGGAACCGGTTACTAGGTCTACATTGGCCATGGATACCTGCACATCGTTGGTATCGCCTACGTAAATAAGCTCGGTACCGTTCTTGCCATCGCCGTAGTTCATGGCATCCATATCGAACCATTCGCTCCAGGAGCCGTCCTCCTGCTTGGAGCGGACGAAGGAGTGCACGTCGCGCTTGCCCTCCCAGGTCACGGCGAACATGTTGAATGTCTCGTCGCGGTGGAAGTGCTTGACGGCACGTGGGCCCTCGCCATCGCCTTGCGCTGCCACGGCGGGGTCATCAACGACGACGGAGTCGGCGTTGCTAAAGCTTTCAGAGGCGTTTTTCACCTCGATAGGTCCGCCAGAACCGGAGTCCTGGGTTTTAAGGACCTGCTGGCCGCCGAATGCGGCCGCCATGACGAGGGCAATGGAGGAAACCGTCGCGATGACGGGTGTGGACCACGGTGACCTCGTGGGGACTAGTCGACGTCGTTGCTTCACTCTATTCTCCCTGGGTTGAGTTAGGTGCCGATGTAGCTGTAAAAACGGTTGCCAAAAGTTAACAGTTGATAGTGATGCTACGAGTGTGACAACTGTGAATCTTGTTGCGACACGCCGATGACCCGTGTTCCCCTCTGGAGTGCAATAAAGTGGAAGCCATGACTTCTTATGACCTCATCGTTGTTGGTTCCGGATTCTTTGGCCTGACCGTTGCGGAAAGGGCCGCTAGCCAGCTGGGAAAGAAGGTGCTCATCGTCGAGCGCCGCGAGCACCTGGGCGGCAATGCCTATTCCGAGGCGGAACCCACCACCGGAATTGAAGTGCACAAATACGGCGCGCACCTCTTCCACACCTCCAATAAGCGCGTGTGGGAGTACTGCAACCAGTTCACCGATTTCACCGACTACCAGCACCGCGTCTTTGCCATGCACGATGGCACCGCCTACCAATTCCCCATGGGGCTGGGGCTTATCAACCAATTCTTCGGCCGGTACTACTCGCCCGATGAGGCCCGCGAACTGATCAAAGACCAGGCCGGCGAATTCTCTGCGGATGAGGCCAAAAACCTGGAAGAAAAGGCCATCGCGCTTATCGGACGCCCGCTCTATGAGGCGTTCATCCGCGACTACACCGCCAAGCAGTGGCAGACCGACCCCAAGGAACTGCCGGCCAGCAATATCACCCGCCTGCCGGTGCGCTACACCTTCAATAACCGCTACTTCAACGACACCTACGAAGGCCTGCCCGTCGATGGCTATGCGGCGTGGTTAGAAAACATGGCGGATCATGAAAACATCGAGGTCCGCCTGGATACCGATTGGTTCGATGTTCGCGAGGATCTGCGCGCCGATTCCCCGGATGCTCCCGTAATCTACACCGGCCCGCTGGACCGCTACTTTGACTTCGCCGAAGGCGAGCTCGGCTGGCGCACCCTGGATTTCGACCTCGAAGTGCTCGATACTGGCGACTTCCAAGGCACCCCGGTGATGAACTACAACGATGCCGATGTGGACTTCACCCGCATCCACGAGTTCCGCCACTTCCACCCAGAGCGCAAGGACCGTTACCCCTCCGATAAGACGGTCATCATGAAGGAGTACTCGCGCTTTGCCGATAAGGGCGATGAGCCGTATTACCCCATCAATACCCCGGAGGATCGCTCCAAGCTGGAGGCGTACCGCAAACTAGCCGCCCAAGAAGCCAAGGAAAACAAGGTGTTATTCGGCGGCCGCTTGGGCACCTATCAGTACTTGGATATGCACATGGCCATCGGCGCCGCGCTGTCCCTATTCGATAACAAGCTCGTGCCCTTCTGGAACGAGGGCAAGGCCATCGAGCAAGAGCGCGGACACTAAGAGCTGCTAATCTGCCCTGGGCACGCTATGCTTAGTCACCTCACAGGTTAGGAGGTGACGGCATGGCTCAACGCAAGAAATACACCAAGCCCGGGCACGCGGACCGCAGCATGTGGAAGATGTCCCCGGAGCGGCTCCAGGAGCATTTGAAACTGCGCAGCCGCGCAACGCGCATTCCCGATAAGAAAAAGCAGCAAGCAAAGAAGGCCTGCCGGAACACCCGGCGGGCCTTTCCGCTACTTAACCCCGCGATTATGAGTGCTTGCATTGCCCAATAGATGCAGCACTGGAAAGTATTTTTATGGTGTTTATTCAGCCCGAAGCCCAAAAATTCCTCGACCTGAACAGGGATGCCCCACAGCTGGACACGCGTACTCCTGAAGAAAACCGCGCCGCCCAGCAGAAGACGGCAGCGGCTTGGGGCAAGAAAACCCCGATGGTTTCCGTGTACGAGACCTCGGTGCGCGGTGTCACGGTGCGGGTTTATGTGCCACAGGCGCCCGCGCTTGCCGATGCCCCAGCAGCGCCTGCCTTCATCTTCTTCCACGGCGGCGGCTGGGTGCTGGGGGATTTAGAGACCACGGATACAACCGTGCGGGACATTGCCGCAGAAGCGGGAATCATCTGTATCAGCGTGCACTATCGCCGTGCACCGGAGCACCCTTTCCCGGCGCCACTAGATGATTGCCGTGCAGTAGTAGACGGGGTGCTACAAGGAGAATTGGGGATCGGCATCGATCCAACGCGCGTTGCCGTGGGCGGAGACAGCGCGGGCGGCAATATCGCAGCGGTGATCGCACAAGAACTGCGCGATCAGCTGGCTCATCAGGTGCTGATTTACCCCGTCATGGATTTATCCACCTTTGACACGCAATCCCATTCGGATTTTAGCGATGGCTATTACCTCACCAGGCGGCGCCTTAACTATTTTTATGATTCTTATGCTGGCGCTGCAGACCGCACGGATATCCGTATGTCTCCCGGCAGGAATGGCGATCTGGCGGGGCTGCCTCCAGCGACGGTGATTACCGGTGAACTTGATCCGTTGGTCTCTGAAGTAAGTGACTACGTTGGGCGGATGCTCAATGCGGGAAATGTAGTGAGCTCTATCGAATTTAAGGGCCAAGTCCATCCGTTCGTCCAGATGGGCGGGATCATTTCGGATGCACTGATTGCGCGCACCATTATTGGCAGCGAATTAAAGCGTGCGCTGCGAGGCCAAGGCTAAAGGCCGCGATCTGCCGGAGCCAAAGGGAAGCGCGGCGTGAACACCCAACACTCAACACAACACTCAACATGTGCAGTGTTGTGTTGAGTGTTTGTGTAGTGTTATGTGTAATGCTCGGCTGAAGGTGAGAGGCAAGCGGGGAAGCGATGGACCTAGAAGAAATTGAGCGGATTGTTCACAATCTGCGTGCCATAGGCAAAGACACCAGCATGGTCGAAGTAAAAGCAGCTGGCGGAGGCCTTCCCAAGAAGATAACGCGGTCGGTGTCTGCTTTTGCCAACGGAAAAGGCGGAACGATCATCTTTGGTCTCGATGAGGACTCAGGGTTTCTTCCCGTCGAAGGCTTCCAAGCCGAGCCCATAGCCAAAGCATTCGTGGAGGCCTGCGCGGAGAAATTGACCCCTGCTGTCCGTGCCGATGTGGAAATTGGTGCTGTCGATGGCGCGCCGGTAGTAGTTGCGGAAATTCCAGAGCTTGCACCCTTTGATAAACCATGCTGGGTTACTGCGCAATCTAAATACAACGGCAGCTACATTCGCGAGCACGATGAAGACCGGTTATTGAAGCCCTATGAAATCGATCGTCTCGAAGAAAATAAGATGCAGCCCTCGTGGGATCTGGAGGTCGTGGAGGCGGCTACTATTGCAGACCTCGATCGGGACATCGTCCAGCAAATCCTAGAGCGCGAACGCAGCCTGCGGCCAGGGATCTTTGGCAAGTTCTCTGATGAAAGGGCATTGAAAGCCCTGCATCTCACCGGCGTGGGAGATGATGGGGATGTTCATCCAACCTTGGCTGGCTTATTAGCAGCTGGCATTTATCCGCAAGAATTTTTCCCGCGGCTCAATGTAACTTTTACTGCTTATGTGGGAACGGATAAGACGTCGACCAAAGGCCAAAGATTTGTTGATAACGCGAGTTTTGTAGGCCCGATTCCGGAATTGGTGCCAGCGGTGGTTTTCGCGGTTGAGAAAAATATGCGGGTAGGTGGCGTCGTCGACGGGGCGTTCCGAGAAGACCTGCCGGATTATCCGCCAGTAGCAGTCAGGGAAGCAGTTGCTAATGCGCTCATGCACAGGGACTATTCTCCCCAGGCTAGAGGGACACAGGTTCAGGTTGATATGTACGCTGACCGCCTAGAAATCATTAATCCGGGTGGCCTTTTTGGGATGGTGAACGTCAATAACCTTGGGGATCCGGGCATGACAAGTGCGAGGAATCAGCACCTGTCTCAGCTATTGGAGGTAACGGCTATCTCCGGCGGGTCTGGGTACGTGGCGGAAAATCGTGGAACTGGCTACATTGAGATTCTTGACCAGCTGCAAAAGACACTTCTTCCTCCGCCGAAGCCGACGGATTCGTTGACCACGTTTAAGCTAACTTTTGAACGGCGTGAAATGACTTTGCCAGAGCGGAGTGCGTCTATACACGGCGGTTCTAGTGAACGGATTCTGGAGTATTTGGCTCAGCATCAGTCTGCGAATAGCCGTGAGTTGGCGGCGGCCGCCGGGATTTCTGTTGGTGGGGTGCGCAGAATCCTGAACCAATTGGTAGATAGTGGAAGGATCGAGCGTACGGAGCCTTTGCGCAGCCCTAAACAGAGGTATCGCTTGGTGAGGTAGGTGGGCGCCTGAACACCCAACACTCAACACGAACACTCAACACAACACTCAACATGTGCAGTGTTGTGTTGAGTGTTATGTGTAGTGTTCGCCTGCACCCGCGGGGCTAAAACCCTGCCACCACCAGTTTTGCCAGATTGCGGCCTCCGGGTGCGGCGGTGGAGTGATGGTGTCGTGTGGTGTGTGTATGGAGCTGACGGGGCTAATTCCATGCAGTGAGTTGATAAACCACAGGGGACATTCCGCAGCGAGTGCCGGGGTCAATGGGTGCTGCGCGGTGGAAAGTCCCAAGTCATTGCAGCGGTGCAGGACTTGGCGCAGGGTCACGCTGGGCAGGCGCACGCCGGTAGGAAGCAGGAGCGTGTCGCCGTCCCAGGCGATGAGCGCGCCGGTGGTGGTTTCTGCGATGGCACCGTGGGCATCGACAATCGCGGTGTCATCGGTGCCGCTTACCTGATACTGGCTGCGGTAAGCAGCCAGGGCGGGCAAGTCCGGGCCTTTAACTAGAGGCTGCACGCGGGGATCGGGGGCCTGTGTATAAGTAAGGCGCGTGTGGGCGCGCGGAGCCGGGGCAGGCCGGATATCGAGGTAAAGCTCGCCGGCCATGAGGGCGATGCGGGGGAAAAGCTCGCCATCTGAAAGGAGCTCCAGCATGGCGGGGACGAAGCTTACGGGCAAGGTCCCGGCGGCGGATTCGAAGCGCTCCAAGTGCAGGTGGAGACCGTGCGTGCGGCCTTGCGAATGCCGCCAAGAATCGGCCACGGTGCAGGGGTCAGCCGGTGGGGTGCAGGGGATGAAGGCGCCGTCGCGCCAGATATAGGAACTCATGACCACGCCCCGAGGACCGATTGGGCCTTGAGGTTTCTTTCGGCCAGCTCGGCTGCGGGATCGGAATCGAGGACGATGGCCCCGCCGGCGCCGACGGTGACCTCGGAACCCGCGCGCACCGCGGTGCGGATGACCACGCTGAAATCAGCCTCGCCGGAATACCCGAGGTAGCCCACGATGCCGGAATAGACGCCGCGGGGTCCTGCCTCGAGGGCATCGATAATCTCGCAGGTGCGCAGCTTCGGCGCGCCGGTCATAGAACCGGGCGGGAAGGCGGCGCGGATGGCGTCGAGCGCGGTGGCGCCGGGGCGCAATTGGCCGGTGATCGTGGAGACGAGCTGGTGCACGGTGGCGTAGCTTTCCACGTTCATCAACCCCGGAACGCGCACGGTGCCGGGTTCGCACACGCGGGATAAATCGTTGCGCAAAAGGTCCACGATCATGAGGTTCTCGGCGCGGGTTTTGGGGTCATCGCGAAGCAGCGCGGGGTCCTGGTGGGCTGGAATGGTGCCCTTGATGGGCTTGGCCTCGACGCGGTTATCGCGCACGCTAAGGAAGCGCTCGGGCGAGGCGCTGCAGATTTCCACGCCGTCGAAGACCAGATGCGCCGCGTACGGTGCCGGGTTGTGCCGGCGCAGCGCAGCATAAATATCGCCGGTGGCCTGCGCGGTATAGGTATCGGTCAGGCATACCTCGTAGCTTTCCCCAGCGTGCAAGAGCTCTTGGGCGCGCTGGATTCGGTCAAGGTAGTCGGTGGTGCGCCAGGCGCCCGCGCTTGCCGATGCCCCCTCGTTTCCCACCTGCCCGCCTTTCAGGGCTGCCTCCAACCGGTCGAGCAGGCCTTGTGCGCCTTCGCCGTCGAGGCAGCACAGGTATGCCACTTGCCGGTGGTGGTCGTAGATAAGGAAGGACTGCGGCCGGATGAAGTAGGCATCGGGATACGGCGAGCGGTGGCGCAGCTGGATGGGCAGGGTAAGCTGCGCGCATTCGTAGCCGAGGAAACCGACCACCCCGCCGGTAAACGGCAAATCCGGCGCGTCAAAGACCTGCGTGGATAGCTCGCGCTCGAGGGTGGTGAGGATATCGGGGGCATCGCCAAGCCGGTAGCGAAAGGATCTGCTAAGCGGACCGGTGGCATCGCCAAGAATGCTATAGCACCCGCGCGCGTCGGCGGAGTCGAGGAAGAAGGCATCGGTGCCGTCTGCCTGCAGCGCCGCGAAGACGCTGGGGCAGTCAATCGCGCCGGGGACCTCGCGGTGGAGGAGGCGAAAACCGCCGAGGAAATTGCGCAGCAGGGTCGCGCCATGTTGTGTCAGCACCGATTCGGGGTGGAATTGCACGCCCCAATGCGGCAGGCCATCGACCTTGAGGGCCTGGACGGTGCCGTCCTCGCTGCGGGCGTGCACGGTGATGCCGGGGGTGGGCTCAATGTGCAGGGAGTGGTAGCGCACCGCCTGAAAGTCCTGCGGGATGGTGGCGAAAAGTCCCTCGCCGGAGTGGCTGATGGTGGATACGAAGCCGTGGCGCGGTTCGGGCGCGCGGCGTATGCGGGCACCGGCGAGCATCGCCAGACCCTGATGGCCGAGGCAGACGCCAAGCAGGGGAATTCGCGCTGTGGCGGCCGCCTCGATAACGCGCCGGGACGTGCCAAAGTCGTTGTCTTCCTCCGGGGTTCCCGGACCAGGGGAGATAACCACGTGGCTGAACTCGCCGGCGCGCACGCGCTCTGGGATGCCGGCGGCCTCGCCCGCGGGAACGACGAGTGGCTCGGTTCCAGAGACCTCTGCGATGAGGTGCGCGAGGTTAAACGTGTACGAGTCGTAATTATCAATGAGCAGGATCATCAAAGGCAGAGTCTATAGCCCAGTGCGCCCCACGCGTAACTTGCTCCACGGGAGGTCTAACTATTGGGTTATGACCAATCAATTGACGGATGTCACACCGCGCTGTAAGGTTAACTTTAAGTTAACAAAAAGCAAACGGGGAAAGAATCCAGGAAAGGGGATAACAATGAACCAGTTTGAAACCCTCCGGCATGACCTACATACCAAGTACGGTCACGGATATACCCGTGCTGAAATCGATGCGAAGTTGGACGAGGTCATCGCCAAGCACACCGCCAACGCCGAGCTCGTGGAATTCATCCCCGTGCTGGTAGAGCGCGAGGTGCGCGAGTTCTTCGGTGCCCACCGCATCCACGTTCGCTTCGCCGCGGGCAATAACCACGCCCTGGCCAAGGCCGCAGCGGACCTTACCAAGAAGCACGCGGGGGAGGCGCTTTACGTCGACACCGCCGCAGCCCACCCGGAAAATGACGGCAATGACCACCTGGCCCACGTTATGAGCGAGCGCGGCATGGGCCAGGCTCCCAAGAAGTACCTCGAAGAGGTGCGGACCGTGGCCATGCCGGACTACATCGTGTACCTGGGCCGCGAGGTCGAGCGCGATGAGGCCGGCAAGGACATCAAGATCTGGGACATTGCCCCGGCTGAGACCGTTGAGCAGGCCCGCGAGCTTGCCGATGACCTAGAAGCCCGCGTCTACTACATGCTGAACAAGCTGGGCATCGACCCGGTAACCGAGCGCGTGAGCGCATAAGGTAGGCGCCATAAGCCCTGGGCCGAGGAGGAATTCCTCGGCCCTTCTTTTATTGTCCGCGTGTAAACCCGAGCAGTCGCGCGAAAGCAACTACGCTAGGTCGCTGACTACTGTTTAAATCGTTTGGAGAATCGAAGCAATCGTGACTGCCAACAACACCTCGGCCTATGAGCCCCTGCAGCGAATCTTGCTGCCCAAGCGCGGCGAACCCTTTGACGTACGCATGCTCTACCTCATCGAGGCCGAGCAAAACCGCGAACGCCTCAGCTGGTTTAACCGCACCTCCGTCACCATCCCGGCCGGCGAGGAAGCATCTTTTGAAACCTACTTCAACGCCTTCCCAGCCTCCTACTGGCGCCGCTGGTCCCAGCTGCGTTCCGTAATCCTCAGCCTAGACATTGAGGGTCAAGCAAATATTTCCCTCTACCGCTCCAAGCAGGATGGTCAGCGCATTTCCGTGGCCAACCACCTGGTAGGCACCGGCCACCATGAGTTCGAGCTGCCGCTTAAGAACTTCGAGGACGGCGGCTGGCTGTGGTTCGATATCACCGCCGAGCAGGAAACCACGCTTGCCGACGCCGCCTGGTGCTCCCCCCACGCCCCCGGCCCACAGCTTTTGCCGGACGGCACCGAGCAGCCGGCGCAGGACAAGCGCGTGGCGGTTGGCATCCCCACCTTTAACCGCCCGACCGATGCCGTGGCAGCGCTCAAGGCACTGGCCGAGGACCCGGTGGTAGACGAGATCATCGACTTCGTCCTCATGCCGGACCAAGGCAACCAGCACCCGGCCGATGAGCCCGGCTACGACGAGGCGGTAGCGCACTTTGGCGATCGCTTCCGCGAATTCCGCCAGGGCAACCTTGGCGGTTCCGGCGGCTATTCCCGCATCATGTATGAGGCGCTGGAGAACACGGATTCGCCCTTCATCTTGTACATGGACGATGACATCGCCATCGAACCGGACTCCGTGCTGCGCGCGGTGCAGGCCGCGCGCTATGCGGAAAAGCCGATCATCGTCGGCGGGCAGATGCTCAACCTGCAGGAGCGTTCCCAGCTGCGCACCACCGGTGAGCAGGTCAATCGTTCCGATTTCATGTGGGGTGCCGCGCCGCACGCCGTGTACGACCACGACTTTGCCAAGTACCCGCTGCGCGCCATCGGCACGCCAGAAACCCATGTGGATCCAAAGAAGTACGATTCTCGCGCGCTGCACCGCCGCGTAGACGTGGAATATAACGGCTGGTGGATGTGCCTGTTCCCGCGCGTGGTGGCAGAGACTAACGGTCAACCACTGCCGCTGTTTATCAAGTGGGACGATACCGAGTACTCCCTGCGCGCAGCCCGCAATGGCTTCCCCACGGTGACCTGGCCGGGCGCGGCCATCTGGCACATGGCCTGGGCGGATAAGGACGATGCCATTGACTGGCAGGCCTATTTCCACCTGCGCAACCGCTTGATTGTGGCTTCGCTGTACCACGATGGCGCGGTATCCGGCATTACCAAGTCCATCTTTAAGTCCACGCTCAAGCACACCATGTGCATGGAATACTCCACCATGGCCATCCAAATCGAGGCCATGAAGGACTTCCTGGCGGGGCCGGATCACCTCTTCGATATCTTGGATACCTCGCTGCCGCGCATTGCGGAGATCCGCAAGAACTACTCGGATGCGGTCATCATCGAATCTGCAGATCAGTTGCCGGCGCCGACCGGCGCGCCGGGCGTTCCCACCCGCAATGTGGGCGGGCGCTTGGCCAAGGTCAAGAAGCTGCCGTGGGCGGCAAAGGGTCTTAAGCACCTGCTAAGCAAGGAGGACCCAGCGCACCACGCGGCACCGCAGTTGAACCTCACCCCAGAAGAAGCGCGTTGGTTCACCCTCTCCCGTCTTGATTCCGCCACCGTATCCACGGCGGGTGGCACGGGCGTGGCCTTCCGCAAGCGTGACCGCGATTTGGCCAAGGAACTCATCGTCGACACCCGCAGCCTGCTGAAGGAAATTGAAGAAAACTTCGATGACTTGCGCGCGCAATACCGCGCCGCGTTGCCGGAATTGACCGCGCGGTCCTCCTGGAAGAAGGTTTTTGATGCCCAATAAGCTTTCTATCGCAGAATCCCGCGTCCTAGAGTCCATCCAGAACGCTGCCTTTGACGTGCCGGGAGTGCTGCCCGCCGCCCGCGGTTTAAGCCACTTGGGCGAGCACGCCCTAGGCTGGATGGGCAGCGCGGCCCTAGGGGCCGGCTTGGACAAGCAGCGCCGTGAGGAGTGGATTCGGATTGGTGCCGCGGCGTTTACCGCGCATGCGGCAAGCGTGGTTCTCAAGCGAATCGTGCGGCGCAAGCGGCCCGATTATTCCTACGTGCGCGTTGGGGTCAAGACTCCCTCGCGCCTATCCTTCCCGTCCTCGCATGCCACCTCCACCACCGCCTTCTTGGTGGGCCTATCCCGCTTGACGGGTTCCAAGGCGCCGCTTGTGGGAGTGCCGGTGATGATGGCATCGCGTATGGTGCTCGGGGTGCACTATCCAACCGATACCGTCGCGGGTGCAGCCATTGGCGCTGCCACCGCGCGGGCAATGACGAAGGGAAAGACGCATGAGTGAGGACGGCAACCAGCACTTTCTCCATTCGGAGCCGCATACGTCCGGCGTCGATACCGGCCGTAAGCGCAAGCCGCCGAAAAATTTGGCCGATGGCATGGTCAAGGCCCTGCGCCCGAAGCAGTGGGTAAAAAACATCCTCGTACTGGCCGCGCCCGCCGCGGCCGGTGCGGACTCGCTCTTTCACGGGCGCGTGCTTGTCGATGTCCTCCTGGCATTCATCGTCTTCTGCCTCGGCGCTTCTTCCATCTATCTGATCAATGACGCCAAGGATTGGCGCGAGGACCAAGAGCACCCGACCAAGCGCTTCCGCCCAATCGCCTCGGGCGTGCTGCCCATCAAGGTGGCCTATGTCATGGCCGTGGTGCTCGTTGCCCTGTCCATCGGGCTGTCCTTCTTGGCCACCGCGGGATCAGAGCTAGCCATCGTCATGGCGGTTTATATTGCCCTGCAGCTTGGCTATTGCTTTGGTTGGAAGCATATACCAGTCATCGATATTGCGCTGGTGTCCTCCGGATTCATGCTGCGCACCATGGCCGGCGGCGTGGCCGCCGATATTGAGCTTTCGCAGTGGTTCTTGCTGGTCGCTGCCTTTGGTTCGCTCTTTATGGCCTCCGGTAAGCGCTATGCCGAAATCCTGCTGGTGGAAAAGACCGGCGCGAAGATCCGCAAATCCTTGCAGGGCTATACGCCGACCTACCTGCGCTTTGTCTGGACGCTAGCGGCCACCGCCGTGGTGGTCTTCTATTCTCTGTGGGGCTTTGAGCTGGCTAATGCCGCAACCTCTGGTGGCGTCTGGTACCAGATTTCCATGGTGCCGTTTACCATCGCCATCCTGCGCTATGCCGCCGATGTGGACCGCGGCCAGGGCGGGGCGCCGGAAGAAATCGCGTTGGGGGACCGCACCCTGCAGATCCTCGCCATCGCTTGGCTGGCCTGCATCGCCATGGCCGTCTACATCATGCCATTGGTCTAAGCAGCGGTGGCATAGACGTGTTGAACTAGAAGATCTTGAGGGAACTGATATACTCACCCGACGTGGTTAACACCGGTAACAAGAGAATCGTACGTTGGAGCGTACCCGCCTCGGTTCTTATTATCGGTGTTTTTTCTTTGTGGGGTGGCTTTGCCCGCCGCTGGATCGCCGATGATGGACTCATCGTCCTGCGCACCGTCCGCAACTTAGAGGCCGGCAACGGGCCTGTGTTCAATGTGGGCGAGCGCGTCGAGGCCAATACCTCCACGGTCTGGCAATACCTCATCTTTGTGGCGCGGTGGGTAAGCGGTGCTGAGCTCGAAACGATCGCCATCTACCTCGGGCTTATCCTGGCGGTTGCGGCGATGGTGGTGGGCACGTGGGCATCGGCAAGCATGCACAAGGGAATTGTTCTTCCCGCTGGTGCCTTGGTGTATCTGGCCCTGCCACCGGCACGGGACTTTTTTACCTCCGGCTTGGAATGGAGCCTGTGTCTTTTCTACTTGGCCGTCTTGTGGTGGATGCTGATTTCATGGGCGCGACCGCGACAAGAATTGCCGCCCGAGCCTCTCGTGTATGGGTTGGCATTCTGGGCGGGGCTGTCCTGGCTCATTCGCCCTGAGCTCGCCCTGTATGGCGGCTTGGTTGGCGTTGTACTCATAGTGAGCACGCGTTCGTGGAAGGTTATCGCTGCCGCCTTGCCCCTGCCCCTGGGGTATCAAGTCTTCCGCATGGGCTACTACGGCCTGCTTACGCCTCATACCGCCGTTGCGAAATCCGCGGCCGGTTCCGCGTGGGGCAAAGGGTTTGCGTATCTGGGTGACTTTATGGCGCCCTACGCGCTGTACCTCCCACTCATCGTGCTGGCAGTGGCGGCGCTATGGAACGCCAATTTTCGCCCGCCGGCGCTGCGCTCGCTGCAGACTGTGGTTTATATCTTCCTGGGCGCTGCGCTTTTGCATGCCCTGTATGTTGTGCACGTGGGCGGCGATTTTATGCATGGACGCATGTTGCTGCTTCCGCTTTTTGCTGCGCTCCTGCCCATCTTCGTAGTTAATCTACGAACCTGGTGGGCTGCCGTATTCTCTGCGGTGTGGGCTCTCGTTATTGTCGTGCATGGCCACCCGGTAGACCGCGCTGCGTACGCGGGGAAGCTTACTGTTGTGGATGAGCGGGACTATTGGACCGATATCACCAACCGGCAGGAACCACCTCGCCGGGCCGAGGATTTCCTGGGTATGGATGTGATGAATGACTACGAAAAAGCGGTGCAGGACTTGGCAGCCGGCGATGCCATGACCTTCCGCTATAGCAAGGAAGGGGGCCAACCATCGTGGACGACGGTGCCCGCGGATCCGGAACGCTCCGATCCTCCCACTGTGTATTTTGTTAACCTCGGTCTTACTTCTATGAATGCCCCGCTTGAGGTGCGCGTGCTCGATGAAATTGGGCTCAGTAATCCCCTAGCAGCGCGCCAGCCCCGCATCGAGGGCGGGCGCATTGGCCATGATAAGAGCCTTGGTGTGGCGTGGCAGATTGCCGATTCTGCAGTGGATATTGACTCCCTATTGCTGGGGCAGGATAAAGATTCCGCGTGGCAAGCACGCACTGCGCTTAATGATGCCAATTTCCAGAAACTCTTTGCCACCTATAGGCAACCGCTAACCTGGGGCCGATTCTTAGAAAATATTAAATTTTCCCTGACAGAGGGAAGAACCCTAACCTTTTCCTCCGATCCGGGGGATTACCTGCAATGATGGTTGATAATGAGGCAAAAAGCCTGTGAGTGAACTACACTGCCTTTCAGTGAGGTTTTCGCTGAGGGGTGTTAACGATTCACAGGTTCCCAGCGATAAAGCCAAAGAACAATAATTGAGTACTTTGTGGAGGAGAAAGATGACTGCATCTTTGAGGGGACGCGTCCTATCGGTCATCATGGCGGTGGCCGTAGCGCTTGGCCTCGCCGTAGTGGCAGGCGGCACGCAGCAGGCACACGCGGGAAACCGCGATTGGCTGCGTCCGGATAATACTGGCACCTGTGAATGGGACCCAGTTGGATTTTGGGTTCAGCGCTGTGATGTCTGGTCCCCGTCCATGAACCGTAATATCCCGGTACAGATCCAGCCCGCAAAGAATGGCGGCAACGCTGGTTTCTACCTATTGGATGGCATGCGCGCTACCTACGCAACCAGCGGCTGGGTTAGCCCGCATAGCGAGGTTAATGCCGCAAAGACCTACTCGGACAGCAACCTCACCCTCGTGATGCCGGCAGGTGGCGAGTCTTCTTTCTATGCCGACTGGCAGGCACCGGGCAAGTATGATCCGAACGATCCGGTTAACTACAAGTGGGAGACCTTCCTTACCCAGGAGCTTCCTGCCTACCTCGAGCAGAACTTTGGCGTGGCCCGCAACAACAATGCGATCGCTGGCCTCTCCATGGGTGCCGGTTCCGCCATGACTTTGGCTGCTAAGCACACTGACCAGTTCAAGCAGGTACTGTCCTACTCTGGTTACTTGACTATGACGGTTCCAGGTGCCCAGACTGTCCTTCGTTTGGCCATGCTGGATGTAGGCGGGTTCAATGTCAACGCCATGTACGGTTCCCTATTTAACCCAAGGCGTTTCCAGAATGACCCGCTCATGCTGATTCCGCAGCTGCGCGATGGTGGTACCGATGTTTATATTTCAGCCGCATCCGGTATGCCGGGTCAATTGGATAAGGAAACCCTCCCACCGAAGTTCCAAGCACCGGGTGTCGCACTGGAGGTTGGTTCTCAGCTGACCACCCGCGCTTGGGAAGGCGCCGCTCGACTGCAGGGTCTGAACCCAACGGTGAGCTACCCGGCCGAGGGCTTGCATAACTGGTACCAATGGGACTACCAGCTCAATGCTTCCAAGCCACGCGTTCTCAACGCTTTGAATGCCTGGTAAGGCTCACTAACGGACTATCCCCGCGCCGTTTGAACTGCTCCCCAGTAGTTGGACTGAGAAATCAGCTACCAACTAGTGGGGAGCATTTTTCTTTGGGACTATGAAGTTCGCTAAGTGAAACGCAGCGCGAGCAAAGGGTGGAGCGTTTCGAACAGGGCAGGGGCACCAAGCCGGAGGGGCTTACTGAAGGAGACAAACAGCGTCGCAAAAACGAACTGTTGCCGGCCGAAAATGCCTAGCTGAAAAATACAGATGAAGGCTTCCAATACCAGCATTCAACCTGGCGGACATTGATCCACGACAACGGCGGCGTTCAGTCGATGTCGCGTACAGCCAACTGCTACGACAACGCAGTAATAGAGAACGCTTTCGGTCACCTGAAAAGCGAGATATACCACGGAGAAGACTTCAACACCGTCGAGGAGTTCACCCAGGCGATCGAAGATTACATCCAGTGGTACAACACCGAACGCACCCAACAATGACTTAAGGGCCTGACCCCGATGTAATATCGGAATCAGGCCCTTGCGCCCCTAGCCACCTAGAAGCGAATCAGTCCAACTCTTGGGGACTAGTTCATGGCGCTTTCGGTGGTGTTGCGGGTTCGTGCTTTGGTTAGTGGTTTTGGAGTTCTCGGGTGATGATTTGGGTCATTCCGTCGTGTCCTACGTCTGTTGGGTGTAGTGGCATGACGGATGGGGCGGTTGGGGTCTGCACGAGTGTGGCCCATCGTTGGTTGGTGTCTGGTTGGCAGGGGTCGTGGGTCTTTGCTTGGTCGTGGAGGTTGATGAAGTTGACTCCGAGGTCGTGTGCTGCGCGTCCGATTTCGCGGTTGAATTCGTCTTCTGCGGTTGTTGCGCCCGGGATAGTTACTGGGAGCTGCAGCTGGTCGTGGTTGACTACGCACAGGGTGTCGTTGACGGTCATTGGGACGTAGTTGACCATGGTGATGCGGGCGTTGGGTGCGGCTTTGCGGATTTTGTTGAATTGGAAGTCTAGTAGTCCGCGGTAGGTGGAGGCTTTGGGAACGTCGGGGAGGGTGGCGTTGGCTAGGGCGTCGAAGTAGGTGCCTTGTTGGAGGCCGCCGTACATGAATACTACTTCTTTGGTGTCGTGGCCGATGTTGCCTTGTTTGATGGCGTCGTCGACGTGTTGGTTGACCCAGACGCTGGTTCCGTTGCAGGAGTAGTCGGCGAGGTTGTGGTCGAGGTTGTTGGCGGTTTGGTGCGCCCAGTTGTGCTTGTCGTTGAAGCAGGGGTGGAAGGGGCGCTTGTATGGGGAGGTTGCTCCTCGGTCTCCTGGTGCGCCGCCGTTGGCGGTGAAGGAATCGCCGAAGGTGACCATTTCCTTGCCTTGGTCCGCATTTGCAGTCTGGGCCATGGTGAGGCTTGTGGTGAGGGCGATGAGTCCGGCGGTGATTTTGGTCTTTATGTTTTTCATATCTTTCGCCTTGGGTAGGGGATGTTTACAGGGTGCACCTTTGTGCATGCTGTGGTTATCTTAGTGGTTTCTTGGTGAGAGTCCAGTCTGTAGTTAAGCTGGGAGATTTGCTTATTGGGTGATTCCGGGGGACAGCCTCTGCATCGAGATAAATGGTGATATAACTTTGCACGGCGTGTCAGCCTTTCCAAAGCTTCAAGTTCAACTTAAACTTAAGCGCACAATAGACAGCTCACGCCGCAGGTAGCAGTCCGGAGGAGGGGAACCTTCGGAATGCGGCCGCGGTAAATCTTCAAGGACGTTTACCTATGCGCAAAAACACTTCCCCGGGCAAGGTCCGTAAGGGGCTCGCGGTAGCAGCCATGCCGACCGCCATTGCCGTTGGACTTGCCCTGCTGCCCAACGCCACCGCCCAAAGCTCTCTTGGTGACATGAGCTCCGCTCAGCCAGGCAACGGCAGCAGCCTGTCTGATCACTTTGCGCCTAAGGATCCGCCGGCCCGTACCCCAGTGGAGACCGAATACCCACAGGTGGAGGGGCTGCCGGATGGCGTAAAGATCAACCGTGTGGAGTACCTGTCCAACCGTCACCTGATGGTTTATATCCAGTCCGCAGCCATGCCGGATCACGAGCAGAAGGTGCAGATCCAGCTCGCGCGCGACTGGTATTCGCAGCCGGAGAAGAAGTTCCCAGAGGTATGGGCACTTGATGGCCTGCGCGCCCGCGATGACGAGTCCGGCTGGACCATTGAGACCAATATCCTCAACCAGTATGCGGATCGCAACGTCAACCTCATCATGCCGGTGGGTGGCGAATCTTCCTTCTACTCCGATTGGCAGCAGCCGGATGCAGGGAAGAACTACAAGTGGGAGACTTTCCTTACCAAGGAATTGGTCCCAATTTTGGATCATGAATACCGCTCCAACCAGAAGCGCGCGGTGACTGGGCTGTCCATGGGCGGTACCGCAGCGGTCAACTTGGCGGAGCGTAACCCGCACTTGTTTGATTTCGTGGGTTCGTTCTCCGGCTACCTCGATATGACTACCCGTGGCATGCCACAGGCCATCATGGCTGCGCAGCGCGATGCTGGCGGCTACGATTCCCGCAAGATGTGGGGCGAGCCGGGCTCGCAGGATTGGATCGACCACGATCCGAAGCTGGGCATCGAAAACCTCAAGGACATGCAGGTCTATGTCTCTGCTGGTAACGGCAAGGACGACTTTGGCCAGGAAGACTCGGTGGCCAAGGGACAGGCAAGTCTGGCCGGCATGGGGCTGGAAGTTATCTCTCGGATGTCCACCCAGACCTTCGTGGATTACGCGAAGCGCGCCAATGTGGAACCAGTAGTGGAATTCCGGCCCTCCGGCGTGCACAGCTGGGAATACTGGCAATTTGAGATGCAAAATGCATGGCCGCACATTGCTGATGCCCTCGACCTTGACAAGGCTGACCGCGGTGCGGATTGTAATACCGAAGGCGATATCGCCAAGGCCACCAAAGAAGGCATACTCGGTTCCTGCCTGAATAACGAATATGATGTTGCCGGTAAGGGCAAGGCACAAGACTTCGAAACCGGTACGGCGTACTGGTCCCCGGAGAATGGTGCGCACGCCCTGTACGGCCGCATCGGCGCCCGCTATGCGGAAATCGGTGGCCCCACCTCCTGGTTGGGCTTCCCTAAGTCCGGTGAAACTAAGACGATGGATGGCAAGGGACGCCTCGTGCGTTTTGAACACGGTTCCATTTACTGGAGCCCAGAGACCGGCGCCTGGGAAATTACCGGTGACATGTACAAGAAGTGGGGCGAGAAGGGCTACGAAGGCGGCGATCTGAAGTTCCCGACCGGCCCGGTAAAGAAGGTGGGCGATGGCCTTGTCCAGGAATTCCAAGGTGGCATTCTGACCCGCAACCCGGACGGCAAGAACCAGGTCTCCTTTGGTGCCATTGGCAAAAAGTACAAGGACATGGGTGGCGCTGACTCCCCACTGGGCTTCCCCACGGACGGTGAGAAGAAGGTAGAGGGCGGCTTCTTCCAGGAGTTTGAACATGGCTCCATCTACTGGTCCCCAGAATCCGGCGCGCACTACATTTTGAAGGGCGCCATTATGGATGAATGGGGTAAGAAGGGCTGGGAGCAAGGCGAGTTTGGCTGGCCCACTTCTGATTACTCCGAAATCGCCGCTGGTGGATTGAAGCAGGAGTTCCAGCACGGGACGATCAGTGAAGTCATGGGCCGCGTACAGACTGAAAAGAAGTAAGCATGCGTAAATTAGCCCTCGTAGGAGCGGTCTTATGCCTCGGATTGGCAGGGTGTGACTCTGCCACCGTGGATAGTGACTCCGGCAATGACACCTCGGTGGCGCCGCTGTCGCGCGAAAAAACCTCCGAAGAATCGACCACGAGTAGTAGCGAGTCCGCATCCAGCAGCGCTTCCTCCTCGCAGGAGCCATCCGAATCCAAGGAATCCGCGGAGCCGACGAATGGGTCTCGTTCAGCGAACTCCCCAGAGGATCGCGGTGCGCGCGAGATTTCAGAGATCCCCTCCGCGCAGCTGCCCAAGGAAGAGGCTGCGTACTTGGATTCGTTGAAGGATGCCGGCGTGAATGTCGATGGGGTAGAAGATCAGCTCCTCGGCGCCGGTCAAGGGGCCTGCGGTGACAATGGCATCACTATTCCTGCGGTAGCTGGGCAACTGATTGAACAGCAACGCTCTGACATGGATTATGAGGAGCTCACCAAGCTTCTCCAGGACAACGCACGTTCAGCTCTTTGCTAGCTTTCTTTGAGGTTTTCCGGGTACAACTAGTTCATGCGAAAAATCATAACCGTCGTTGCCGTCCTCGCTCTCCTCGTCGTTATCGGCGCGGGGGCTGCGCATTACCTCACGAGCTCGGACTCGGCGGGGCCTAGCTCCCCCGAGGGGCCAGAATCCGGGCAGCCACCGGAGGAATCCCAGCCGGATTGGTGCCCGAGTGCGGAGTTCATCTCCGCGCCAGGTACCTGGGAATCGGCTGCCGACGATGATCCCCTCAACCCTTCTGCTAATCCGCGCTCGTTCATGCTGTCTATTACGCAGCCGTTGCAGGAGGCTTACGGGGATGATGTAAAGGTGTGGACCCTTCCTTATACTGCGCAATTTAAAAATATCAATGCGCAGGAGGAAATGAGCTACGACGATTCCCGTGATGAGGGCACCGCGAAGATGAATGAAGAGCTGCGCGGCATGCATGATAGCTGCCCACAGACTAAGTTCATTTTGAGTGGTTTTTCCCAAGGTGCGGTGATCGCCGGCGATGTGGCCGATGACATTGGCGGTGGCGAAGGTGTAATCCCCGCAGAAAATATCGCGGGCGTGGCGCTGATTGCAGATGGCCGGCGTGAAAACGGCGTGGGCCAAAATCCGGGCCACGAGCTCGGCGGAATTGGTGCCGAGATTGCCTTGGAGCCCGTCTCCGGCCTCGTTCAGCCCATCGTGCCTGGGGCTACCATGCGCGGCGCGCGCCCGCACGGCTTCGGAGAGCTCGCGGATAGAACCTTCCAGATCTGTGCCCCCAATGACACCGTGTGTGATGCGCCCACCGGCGTGGGCAATGGTTTGGAACGCGCCAAGGATTTGATCGGGGCCAATGGGGTGCACGCGCAATACGCCAGCAACGACGGCGTGATTGATGGGACTACTGCGAACCAGTGGGTTGTGGACTGGGCACACGGCGTCATTGACGCCGTGTAATGTGAGGCGCTATAACATCGATATTTTTTAAGACAAAACCATTTACCAAAGGAGAATCGATGGATATACAGCAACTCATGGGGAAGTTCTTTGACACCGAGGGCAATATAGCCCTCCCGGCAGAGCTCACCTTGGCGGGCTTGGCCGAGAACCTCTACCAGGCAGAGACGGATACCTCGCAGGTTGTAATCCGCCAGTGGCTATACGGTGAGGAAGACACCGCCCGTGAGCTCAGCCGCCAGGAGGTCAATACCCGGATCAAAGTGGTGGCAGCGCGCCTAAAACAGGTTGCAGAACCGGGAACCCGCGTGGCCATTCTGGCAGGCAACTCTCCCGAATACCTCTTTGGTTTCTTAGGTGCGATGTATGCGGGAATGACCCCGATTCCGCTCTATGATCCGAATGAGCCGGGGCACGCGGATCACCTCAAGGCGGTCTTTGCTGACTGCGAGCCCCCTATCGTGTTGACCAATCGCGTATCGGCCGCGGCGGTGCGCAGCTACTTCTCCACCGAGCGGGAGCGCCCGCGCGTCATCTCCATCAATGCGCTGCCTGATTCCTTGGCGGCGTCGTGGAAGCCGGTCGCTGGCGCGGGCGTGGAGTCCACCGCCTTCCTGCAGTACACCTCTGGTTCAACGCGCACCCCTGCTGGTGTAGAACTGAGCAATCGCGCGATTTTGGTGAATGTGCTGCAGATCTTCCGGGCGGTGAACCTGCAGTTCCCACCGCGCGTGGTCTCGTGGCTGCCGATGCACCACGATATGGGCATCATCTTGGCGCTATTCACCACTATTTTGGGCATCGAATTGGACATGATGACCCCGCGCGATTTCATCCAACACCCCAACCGGTGGGTTGAGCGCATCAGCTGCCAGCCGGGTAAAGAGAAGAATACCTATACCGCCGTGCCCAATTTCGCCTTGGAATTGGCCGCGCGCTACGGCAAGGACGCGGATTTCTCCAACGTTGATGGCATCCTCATTGGTTCTGAGCCGGTGACGGAACCAGCGGTACAGAAGTTCTTAGACACTTTTAGCGTTGACCGCTCGGTGCTGCGTCCGTCCTACGGTTTGGCGGAGGCAACCCTCATCGTCGCTACCGCACAGGATGAAAAGCGCCCCGTCATTTCCCATTTCAACCGCGAAAAGTTGGCGGACGGGCACGCTGTTATTGAAGAAAAGTCCGCTGCAACGGTTGCTTTTGCCTCGAATGGCCAGGGCGTCTCGTTCCAGCACCTGGCCATCGTGGATCCTGAAACTAAGGCCGAGGTCCCAGAGGGCACCATCGGTGAAATCTGGGTGCATGGACAAAATATGGCAACGGGCTACCTCAACCGCCCGGAAGAAACCGCGGCTACCTTCCGCAATACTCTGGACGAGCGCATCCAGGATGGCCTGCCGGAGGATGATTGGTGGATGGCCACCGGTGATCTCGCCACCATCATCGAAGGCGAACTGTATATCACCGGGCGGCTTAAGGATCTCATCGTCATCGCCGGGCGCAATCACTACCCGCAAGATATTGAAGGCACCGTGCAGGACGCATCGGCGCACGTGCGCCCAGATTCCGTCGCCGCCTTTGCCGTAGAGGGCGAAAACTCAGAGTCCTTGGTTCTCTTGGTGGAGCGCGCCGATGATGCGGATCCGTCCGGCGACGCTGCCGCCGGCGAGGCGATTCGCACGGCCGTGACGAAGAATCACGGCATTACCCCGAGCGATATCGTGTGGAAGGCGCCAGGAGAAATTAAGCGCACCTCCTCGCATAAGATTGCCCGCCGCGTGGCAAAGAAGGACTACCAAGCCTAAAGCTGGATTCGGACGTTGAGTTAACAAGGTGACAAAATAGAGCGATATAGGTATTTGTCGTTCTATTAACCCCACTAGGAAAGACGGTTTATGACCATCGAGCAACTTCGTGCATGGCTGCGTGACTGGGTATCCCAGGCCACGGGCGTAGCGGCCGCAGAGATTTTAGATTCCACCCCCCTGGAAAACTATGGTCTTTCCTCTCGAGATGCCGTAGTGCTGTCGGGTGAATTAGAAAATCTTTTAGGCACGCAGCTCGATGCGACGGTGGCGTATGAGTACCCCACGATTGAACTTCTAGCCAATCGCTTGCTTAATGGGCCCGCGGGGCGGCACGACGATGCACCGCGCGTGCAGCGCACAGCTCGCGCTGCACAGGGTACTGATATTGCGGTTATCGGCTTGTCCGGACGTTTCCCAGGCGCTAAAGATGTGCCGGAATTTTGGACCATGCTCGCTGAATCGCGCGCGGGCACTGGGCCGCTGCCGGTGGGGCGGTGGTCTGAGTACAGCGCGGATCCGGTAATGAGCGAGAAGATCGCGCAGCACAATACCGACGGCGGTTATATCGACGATATTGCATCCTTTGACGCGGAGGTTTTCGGCCTATCGCCGCTGGAGGCCGCAAACATGGATCCGCAGCAGCGCATCCTGCTTGAGTTGGTATGGCACGCGCTGGAGAACGCGGGCCTTCCCGCCAATGAGCTGCGCGGCACGCACACGGGGGTGTACATGGGCTCGACCAATAATGATTACGGCATGCTGATTACCGCCGATCCCACGGAGATGCACCCTTATGCACTCACGGGTAATTCCTCGGCAATCGTTGCCAACCGCATTTCCTATGCCCTGGATTTCCGCGGCCCGTCCATCAATGTGGACACGGCCTGCTCGTCTTCCTTGGTTGCAGTCGATCATGCGATCAAGGATCTGCGCACCGGTGCGGCCGATGTAGCGCTGGCGGGTGGCGTGAATATCTTGGCCGCCCCGCACGCCTCCACCGCCTTTTCGGAGCTCGGCGTGACCTCTCCTACCAGCGCCATTCATGCTTTTTCTGATGACGCCGATGGCATCGTGCGTGCCGATGCCGCCGGCGTGCTGGTGCTCAAGCGCCTACAGGACGCGGAGGATGATGGCGATGAAATCCTAGCCGTCCTCAAGGGCTCTGCCGTCAATTCTGATGGCCACTCGAATGGCCTGACTGCGCCTAACCCAGAAGCGCAAGAAGACGTGCTGCGCCGCGCCTACGCGGATGCGGGCGTGGCGCCCGAGGACGTGGATTATGTGGAGGCCCACGGTACGGGCACCATCTTGGGCGATCCCATCGAGGCCAGCGCGCTCGGCCGCGTGCTGGGCGCTGGGCGCGGCATCGAATCGCCCGTGCTCTTGGGCTCTGCCAAGACCAATATTGGCCACTCCGAATCCGCCGCGGGCGTCGTGGGCCTCATCAAAGTCATCGAGGCCATGCGGCACGATATTATCCCGGCGAATATCAATTACGCTGGTCCGAACCGCTATATCGATTTCGTGGCCGAGCGCCTCGAGGTCGTTGAAGACCCGCGCGAGTGGCCGGAATACTCCGGGAAAAAGGTGGCCGGCGTATCGGGCTTTGGCTTTGGCGGCACGAATGCCCACGTCGTCTTGACGGATTACCAAGGCACCCCGCGTACCACCGAGCCGCAGCTATCCACCGACACGGTGGCGCTGCCGGTCTCCGGCCTCTTACCTTCCCGCCGCGCGCGTGCGGCGGGCCTGCTCGCGGATTTCCTCGAGGCAGAACAACCAGACCTAGCAGATGTCGCGCGCACGATCGCGCGCCGCAACCACTCGCGCTCGCGCGCCGTTGTCATGGCCAGCTCCACTGACGAGGCCATTAAGCGCCTGCGCCAGGTGGCCGAGGGCAAGGTGTCTGTCGGCATCGCCGCGGCGGATTCCCCGCAGGTGCAAGGTCCGGTCTTCGTGTATTCCGGCTTTGGTTCCCAGCACCGCAAGATGGCGAAGGACATGATCGCCCTGTCGCCGCTGTTTAGCGCGCGGCTGAAAGAACTCGATGACATCGTGGATTTCGAGTCGGGCTGGTCCATCCTGGACATCGTTGAAGATGATTCCCAAACCTATGACACGGAAACGGCGCAGGTTGCCATCACCGCCATCCAGATCGCGCTGACGGACCTATTGGCCTCCTTCGGCGTGCGCCCGGCGGGCGTTATAGGCATGTCCATGGGTGAAATCGCCGCGGCCTATGCCGCAGGTGGCATTTCCGCGCGGGATGCGATGATTATTGCCTGCCACCGCGCGCGCTTGATGGGCGAGGGAGAGGCATCGCTAAGCGAGGCCGAGCAAGGAGCCATGGCCGTCGTCGAGCTATCCGCCGAGGACATCGCCGCCCTCGATGCAGCCATCGAGCCAGCCGTCTATACCGGGCCCGGCATGACCACCGTGGGCGGTCCCCGCCAGGCGGTGCTGGATCTGGTGGAGAAACTCGACGGGGAAGGAAAATTTGCCCGCGCGCTCAACGTGAAGGCCGCGGGACATACCTCCGCCGTCGACCCGATCTTGGGCGAGCTCGAAGCTGCCATCGCCGGCATGGAGGCCCGCCCGCTGCATACGACCCTCTTTTCCTCCGTGGATAAGGGTGAGGTCTACCGCCCCGGCACCACCGTCCACGATGAGGATTACTGGCTGCGCATGACCCGCTACCCGGTGTATCTGCAGGACGCTACGGAACAGGCCTTTGCTGCAGGGCACACCCAGTTGGTGGAGATTTCGCCGAACCCGGTGGCGCTCATGGGGCTGATGTCTACCGCGTTTGCCGTGGGCAAGGCCGATGCGCAATTGCTGTATAGCCTAAAGCGCAAGGTGGAGCCCACCGAGTCCTTGTTGGATCTATTGAGCAAGCTCTACGTAACCGGAACCCCGGTGAATTTCGCCGCCGCATTGGGCTCGGGCGCGCAGGCAGAAGCGCCGTATACCCAGTTCAACCGCCAGCGCTTCTGGACCAACGCGCGGCCCTCGGCCGGGGTTTCCGGCTTGCCCGGTACTCGCGTGAACCTGCCGGAGGGCAAGGTGGCCTTTTCCACCAACGCGGATCAGGCCCCGTCCACGCTGGCCATCGTGGAGGCCGCCGCAGAAGCGGTGCAGCCTGGGGCGCACATCGTGGCCGCGGAGGAACACCGCGATCTCCCTCCGTACGGGGAAATAACCACCGTGGTCACCACGTCCATCGGCGGCATGTCCATCGCCGTCTACAGCGTGCAGGACACCCGGACGGAGTTCTTGGCGGAAGGTTTTGCCTCCGGCTTGGACTTGGGCGCGGGTGCGATCCCCGGGGTCGCAGCGGTGCCAGAGGGCAGCGCCGCCCCGGAGCCGACTGCCGATGACGCGAATGTAGACGCGGTGCGCTGGGATCCGCGCCAAGAAACCGTCGAGGACCGCCTGGCGCTTATCGTGTCCGAATCCATGGGATATGACGTCTCGGATCTGCCGCGCGAGCTGCCGCTGATTGACCTGGGCCTCGATTCCCTGATGGGCATGCGCATTAAAAACCGCGTGGAAAATGACTTCCAGATTCCACCGCTGCAGGTGCAGGCGCTTCGCGATGCCTCCTTGGCAGACGTCATCACCATGGTTGAGGAAGCCGTTGCCGGCGGCCGCATTGATAACAGTGAGAACAGTGCCGATGCTGCGTCGACTACCGAGTCCGCGGCACCCGCAGCAGACGAGACCACCCAAGACTCGGAGCAGGGCGTGGGCGTCGCCCCGCGCGATGCCTCTGAACGCATGGTCTTTGGCACGTGGGCAAGCATTACCGGCAAGGCCCCGGCGGGCGTGACCTCGCCGCTTCCGGAAATCTCCGAGGAAGTGGCAGCACAGATTGCCGAGCGTTTGCGCGAGCGCGCCCACATCGATGTCACCGCGCAGCAGGTCCTCGATGCCGAGGCGCTGGAAACCTTGTCTGACCTAGTCCGCGAGGGCCTTGAGACCGAGGTTGAAGGCAATATTCGCGTCCTGCGCGAGGCCGATGGGCCAGCCGTATTCATGTTCCACCCGGCCGGTGGAACCACGGTGGTCTATCAGCCGCTGACCCGCAGGCTGCCAGCGGATGTCGCCGTCTACGGAGTCGAAAGGATTGAAGGCTCCTTAGAGGAGCGAGCCGCTGCTTATATCGAGGACATCGTTCGCTATGCGCGCGGCCGCAAGGTCGTCCTGGGCGGTTGGTCCTTTGGTGGCGCCTTGGCCTATGAGGTGGCCTACCAGCTGGAAGAGCGCAGCAAGCGCGGGGAAGAGAGCGCCGAGGTCGCCTTCATTTCCTTGCTCGATACCACGCAGCCCTCCCACCCGGCACCGGATACGCCGGAAGAAACCCGCGCCCGGTGGGAGCGCTACGCTGCCTTTGCCAAGAAGACCTACGGCCTAGACTTCGAGCCGCCGTACGAGATGCTGGAAACCATGGGCGAGGATGCCTTGATGACCATGCTGGCGGAATTCTTGGCCACTACGGATGCCTCCGAACACGGCCTATCCGCCGGCGTCCTGGAGCACCAGCGCGCGTCCTTCGTGGATAACCAGATTTTGGCCAAGATCGATTTCCACCGCTGGGCCGATGTCAGCGTTCCCGTGCTGCTTTTCCGCTCCGAGCGGATGCATGACGGTGCGATCGAGCTGGAGCCGCGCTACGCTGAGATTGATCCGGATGGCGGCTGGGGCGTTATCGTTAAGGATCTAGATATTGTGCAGCTGCCCGGCGATCACTTGGCAGTGCCGGACGAGCCAGCCATTGGCATCGTGGGCAAGCATATGAACGATTGGATCGAGGAGAAGATACGTGGCGGCCAAGCAAACAACCGCTGAGAAACTCGCCGACCTGCGCAAACGCCTAGAAGAGGCGCAAGATCCAGGCAGCGAGCGTTCCCGCACACGCCGCGACGAGGCAGGCCGTACCACCCCTCGCCAGCGCATCAACGAGCTCTTGGATGAAGGTTCCTTTGTGGAAACCGGTTCCTTGGGCAAGACCCCGGGTGACCCGGAGGCCATCTATTCCGATGGTGTGGTTACAGGTTATGGCCGCGTATCCGGCCGGCCTGTGTGCATTTATGCCCACGATAAGACGGTCTACGGCGGTTCCGTGGGCGTGACCTTTGGCAAGAAGGTCACCGAGATCATGGATATGGCCATCAAGATTGGCTGCCCGGTCATCGGCATCCAAGATTCCGGTGGCGCCCGCATCCAAGACGCTGTGACCTCGCTGGCCATGTACTCCGAAATCGCCCGCCGTCAGCTGCCGCTTTCTGGCCGCAGCCCGCAGATTTCCATCATGATGGGTAAATCCGCCGGTGGCGCGGTCTACGCGCCGGTGACCACTGACTTTGTCATCGCTGTGGATGAGGAAGCGGAAATGTATGTCACCGGCCCCAACGTCATCCGTGAGGTTACCGGTGAAGACGTCACCTCCGCTGAACTCGGCGGTGCCCGACAGCAGGAGCTGAACGGCAACGTCTCTGCCGTGGTGGATTCTGAGGAAGACGCCTTTGACATGGTGCGCGATATTTTGGATCACCTGCCGCTGACCTGCTTTGATGAGTCGCCGACCTTCCCCGCGCCTTCTGATGCCGAAATCACCGAGGACGAGGATCTGAATTCCTTCATGCCGGATGACACCAATGCTGGCTACGACATGATGGATCTGCTCACTCAGCTCGGCGATGACGATGAGCTCATCGAAATCCAAGAAAATTTCGCGCCGAATATGATCACCGCCTTTGGCCGCATCGACGGCAAAACGGCGGGCTTTGTGGCCAATAACCCGATGCACTTGGCCGGCTGCATCGATGCCGATGCCGCAGATAAGGGCGCGCGCTTTATCCGCATCTGCGATGCCTATAATATCCCGCTCGTCTTCGTCGTCGATACGCCGGGCTACCTGCCGGGCGTAGAGCAGGAGAAGGTGGGTCTGATTCACCGCGGCGCGAAGTTTGCCTTCGCGGTCGTGGAAGCGACCGTGCCGAAGGTCTCGCTCATCGTGCGCAAGGCCTACGGTGGCGCCTATGCCGTCATGGGGTCGAAGAACTTAAGCGGCGATATTAACTTGGCGTGGCCTACCGCGCAGATCGCCGTCATGGGCGCGGCCGCCGCCGTGGTCATGATCGCGGGCAAGCAGCTCGAGGCCGCCGAGACCCCAGAGCAGCGCGAGATGACCAAGAAGATGTTCATGGACTTCTACGATGAGACCATGACGGCACCCTACGTTGCGGCGGAACGCGGCTACCTCGATGCCATGATTCAGCCGAATCAATCGCGCATTGCCCTGCGCCAGGCGCTGCGGCAATTGGCTACGAAGTCGGCGCATGACCTGCCCAAAAAGCACAATATTGCGCCGATGTAACGCGGTGCTACGGCGTCGCGATACCTAAATAAGAGTTTCGTGACAGCTGAAGGAGAATCCCTTGTTTAATTTGCTCTACGCTCTCGACCTGATTGGTGAGATCATTGGCTACGCTTACTGGGCGTACAACCAGTTCGCAGCGGGCGTGCCAATCAACGTGCCGTTCTAAGCTGAGAATATTTCGCACATATTTAAGGCTTCGAGGCTTGTTTGCCTCGGAGCCTTTTTACATGGTGTAGGGGGAGAGCAAGTATTTACTGGCTTCCCTTCTCGTGCTGTAGGGTGGCGTCGATCGCTTTTACTGATTCGATGATGTGCGGGATGGTACCGGTCGGGTGAGTGTGGGCGTTATTGGGGATGAAAGTGACATCGGTGCCGCGCTCAGTCCATTCATCGACGAGCTTTTCAGCGGTAGAAAACGGAATAACGTCGTCACCGCGGCCATGCGTGATGACGACTGGAATAGCGGGTGCATCGTAGCCAATATGCTGCTCTGCCAGTATCGATTTGAAAGGCTCGCTGTCAATAAAGTCCTGCACGTTCCTGCCATCGTTGCTGATCCGCTCCACGGTAGTGTCGGCGGTTTTAAGAAGCCCCATGGTGCAGGTATTCGTCGCATCCTGTAGCTTTCGTGTGCCCCTGTCATTGAGATGCGAGTACAGATCCTCGCCATAGGAGTTGCTTAGTCCCAAAAGGGCATACGCCTCGAAGAGGAAATACAATGATCCATCGAGGGCAGAAGGCAACAACGTTAGATCTGTTGGGGCAGCACCAATAGTCGCAAGCTTGATGTTGAGCTCCGGAGCATAGTCGTCATATAGCTCGGCGGCAGCGGCAGCGGCTCCTCCGCCTTGGGAATAGCCATTGATGAATACTGGGTTGGATTCGTTAATGTCCCAGCCATCCAGTTGCTGCGCAGCTCGAATGCTATCGAGGACCGTATGGCCTTGGGATGCACGATCCATGTACGTGTGCATGCCAGGGGTGCCAAGGCCCTCGTAGTCGGTGAGTACTACGGCATAGCCCTTCTTAAGGTACTGATGGAAATAGAACTGCTCGTAGTCTCCTACCCCGTCTGCAATTTTACGAGATGCGGCACAGCGGTCCGCTAAACCTTGGGTTCCCGGCGCAAATGCTACGACAGGGCGTGGGCCTTCTCCGCCCCACTCGGCCTTGGGCTCAATGACCATCCCGCTTACTTGGATCTTTTCTCCAGAACGGTTGGTGGAAGAATAGAGTATGCGGTCTGCCTTATAGGGGCCGACGTTGCTGATGCCAAGTGGATTTTTGGGGTTGCGCACAGATTCTGATCGGAAGAGCTGTCCTGGCTCCGAGGAATCGAGGTCTACCGGATCATGATAGAAAGCAGTGTATTGGTCTCCAATATGGTCACCTGAACCCAACAGCCCTGATGAAAGGGGAGGGAGTTTGGAGGCTTCTTCGGCCATTGATGCCGCCTCTTGTGAATCTTCAGCGGGTCCTGAGCTTTTAAGTGCCTCGTCAATAAAAGAGGATTCTGGAAGGTCTGAATTCTCTTCAATCGGTGGAGCCGATTCGACAGAATCGATAGCGCCGGCGACAGGGGAAGCGGCAGTGATGAGAACCCCTGAGGCCACAAGCGCTAGATAGTTACGGGTTGCAGCTTTCACTACGGGAGCCTTTCAACTTCTTGTAGGGATAATTGAGCGGTATCCGATTTTGAAATTCTGTGTTCGGATACGGGCAATTATTCACTAAAAGCTTTCCCGTACTATTAGGTTGAAATGTTATTTTGAGCCGATCACCCCTACAAGGGGCGAGGTGGACAGCGCAAAGCCAAAAACTGATGATTGAATTTGACTGATGTGTGCCCTAGGGAAAGCGTCTTTCCCATGGGCTGGGCGTATTTATTTACGGGCAAATAGCCGCCAGCCAAAGAAGAACAGGGCGGACATCACGGTCGCAACGATGAGGAAGCTCCAATGTGGCAGGCGGTCATTGACCATGATCCACAGGGCCATGCCGCCGATGATGGCAGACAGCCAGACTACAACGCCCTCTTTCCACTTGCCCTGGACCTTTGTGGCGAGGATGATGGCCCAGCCGATGAGCGCGCCTACCGCCCAAGGCCAGAAGGCATCGACCCAGCTGGAAAAGCTCAATCCGCCGTGGGCGAGGCGGGCGGCGATGGCGAAAATCATCAAGGCGATGATGTCAATGAGCGGAGCGATACGCGTGGAAGTCATACGGTTTCCTTTTCTTTTTCTTTACGGGATAGCGCGGCGTAGGTAATGCCCTTGCGGGCATAGTGCCAGAAGTAAATGACCCAGCCAATAGCGGTGATGAAGGCAAAAGAGATAAGGCGGTAGATGATCGCCGTGCTGGTGGCATCGACTGCGGTCATGCCCGTGGCCACGAGCGTGGCGATGATCGCCGCTTCCACCGTGCCGAGACCCGCCGGAGTGACCTGGGCGGAGCCGGCCAGCTTGGCGGTGAGATAAGCCAGCGCGACGCCGGCGATGGTGGTGGTGTTATCGGCCGAATCGGTCGTTGGCATCTGGCCGGTCACAGCCCAGACGCAGCCCCAGAGCGCGACCATGTCAATGAGCCGGTTGGTCAAGGAGTAGAACGACGCCCAGGCGAATTGCCGGCGGGTGAGGTGCACTTCCTTGAGGCTCTCTACGTGCTCGAGCAGTGCTTCGCGCTTGGAACCCTTTATCAGCCGCTGCTTTTTTACCCAGCGCTCGAGCGTTTCGGGGTGGTTGCTTAGCCAGAAGAGCCCGCCGGAGAGCGCCAGCATCGCTGCCAATGTGCCGATGAGGGACCACAGGGCCATATCGGCATTGAGGAAGAGCACGCCGCCGAGCCCAATAAGCACCAGCCACAGGGTGGAAATGGCCGATGACAGCACGAAGAACCAGCCGCACAGGACCACCGAGGCGCCCCAGGTGCGCTGCACGTGGAAGGTCAAAATGGCAGAAAAGGCGGGGCCTGCGGGCATGGTGGTGGACCACGAATTGGATGCAAAGGTAAGCGCGGCGGTTTCCGTGGCCTCCACCTCCACGCCACCGGCGCGGATGAGCAGGCGCATGACCTCACCCATGGCCACGACGGAGAGGATGGAGGCAACGACCACGAGCGTTACCGGCCCTGGTTCGGCGTGGGAGAGCCGGGAGAAGCCTTCGCTTAAAAAGTCCAGCTCATCGCGGAAGACATAGATGAGGATGGCCAGGATGACGAGCGAGGCGATAACTTGCAGCCAATTTTTCAATTATTTATCTCCTTCAAGGCGCCGCTTTAACTCACTGAAGGGAATGGTCTTCCCACGGCGGGTGGTACTACCAGAAAGCCTAGTGGTCAAGTGGTGCAACCAGCTAGGCGCCCACCAGTTATCCTCGCGCAGCAGGTGCATAACGGCGGGTACGAGGAGCATGCGGACAATGGTGGCATCGATAAGCAGCGCAAAAATCATGCCGTACGCGATGTATTTCATCATCACGATATCGGAGAAGCCGAACGCGCCCGCCACCACGATCATAATCAGGGCCGCCGCTGTGATGATGCCGCCGGTATGCGCGGTGCCTGTGGCGATGGCCTCATCCGTGGAATCGCCGCGCCGCCGCGCCTCCACCATGCGGGAGACCAAAAAGACCTCGTAGTCGGTGGACAGTCCATAAATGATGGCGATGATCAGCACCAGAATGGGGCTCATCAGCGGGCCGGGCGAGAAGTTCAGCGCGCCAGAGCCCACGCCGATGACGAACATGAGCGTGAGGATGCCCAGGGTGGCGCCCAGGGTCAACAGCGTCATGACAATGGCCTTAATCGGCAGCACGAAAGAGCCAAAGACTAATGCCATGAGGATGAAGGTGGCGAGTACGACGTACAGCGCCATCCACGGCAGCTTGTGGAAGAGGGCATCGAGCGACTCGACCTCCATGGCTGGCGTGCCGCCGACATACAGGTTGACGCCCTCGGGCGCTTTGACGTCCTCGAGTTCGTGGACGATTTGTGCGTAGTCCTCGCGGTCCTTAATGCCAGCCGAAAGGACAGTAGTCCCGTCCTTGGTGGCGGTCGATGGACCCATGGGCTCGGTAAGGCCGTCGAGGCCGCGGACTTGCATGACGACATCGACAAGCTGCTCGTTGGTGGCGCCTTCCACCACGAGCTTGACCGGCTCGGTGCGGAAGGCAGGGAACTCGTCGTTGAAGGTATCCTGCGCCACGCGAGTGTCGTGGTTGGGCGGCAGGTAGGTTTCGTTGATGCCGCCGAAGGTGATGCTCATGATCGGCAGTGCGAGCGCAATGAGCAGGCCACAGATGGCCAGGGTCAGGCCCTTGGCGCGGCGCATGGCCCAGCGCGGCAGCTTGTACCACCAGGTGTCCTGAATGGTGCGGGCCGTGCGGGAGGTGCGGCGTACCGACCACAGGTCGATCTTGGGCCCGAGCATGCCAAACAGGGCCGGCAAAACGGTGACGGACAAAAGGGCCGCCAGGCCGACGGCGGAAATCGAGCCATAGGCAACGGACTTCAAGAAGGCCTGGGGGAAGAGGAAGAGCCCAGAGAGCGCGACGGCGACCATCGCCGCGGAAAAGACCACGGTCTGCCCGGCGGTGGCGGTGGTGGTGGCCACGGCATCCTTGGTGGAACTTCCCTTATCCAGTTCCTCACGGAAGCGGGAGACCATAAATAGGCCGTAATCGATGGCCAAGCCCAGCCCCAGCAGCGTGACCACTGCCTGGGCAAAGACGTTGACCTGCAGGAAACCGGCCAGGACGGCCAAAATGCCCAGCGAGCCCAGGATGGATAGGCCACCGACGATAAGCGGCATGAACGCCGCCACTACGGAACCAAAGACCACCAGAAGCAGCAGGCCAACGAGCGGGAGCGCGGCCTTTTCCGCGCGCGCAATATCTTCTGCCATGCCTTCATCGAGGGCGTCCGCCACGGCCGTGGCGCCGGCAACCTTGACCGGCGCGGAGGTATCCGTCAGCGCGCCCTCGATGGCGCGGAAATCCTTCAGGGTTTGTTCATCATCGCCCTTGAGCCCAATGGCAGCAAAGGCCAGCGAGTGATCATCATTGACCAGGTTGGGATTCTTGCTATCGAAATAGCTGGTGACAGAGTCAATCTGGTCCGGGTACTCCTCTTTGAGCTGCGCCAAGTGCTCCTTGGCGGCATCGAAGTTCTCATCGGGCGAGCTAAAGAGCAAAATCACGTCGCCGGAATTATCGCGGCCGAACGTTTCTTGTTCGATTTGCGCCGCGCTTGTCGATGCCGCATTCGGGTCCTCCCAGCCCTCCTGGCTCATGCGTTCCTCGAGCTGGGTTCCAAAGCCTACGAAGAGGGCAAGGATGGCACCGAGGATGACGATGGGAATGACCTTACGGTGCGCGTAGGAAAATCGTCCCCATTTTTCAAACATGTGGGGTAAGCCTCCTAGCTATTATTCAGTAGCGCAGCCAGCGGGCGGAATGGCTGGAGCCATGCACCACCTTCAGGCAGGTTATCCAGGTTGACGCGCGGCAGCGGCTCGCGAAAGACGCCGTCAATATCTTCTAAGTCAACGAACTCGATCTCGGGGTGGCCCACGGCCCAAGAGGCATGTTCGTGGAAACCCAGGACGGTAACAGGCAGGCCCTCATCAATGAGCTCTTCTAACAAGGGCTGAAAGTTCTGACCATCGGCAGAGGCCACCACGACGCCGGCGAGATCATCGCGCAGTTTTTCAATGTGGTCGATCATATCCGGATCCACGTCATCATCCTCGTGGATCTTCGGCTTGGCAAAGACACCAAAGCCCACGTTGCGGATGGCCTCCACCCACGGGCGAATCACATCGGCGCCGCCGGGGGAGACATTGGTAAATACTGCGGCCTGCGGATCCGCATCGACATCCACCGCGCGGTAGACCAGCCACCGGCCGATGGCATCAAAACGCGGGCGGTGCGCCGCGGTGGGGCGCCCGCCGAGCAGCGAGCCGAGCCCCATATCCATATTGGGTGCGTCCCACACCAGTAGATAGGTGCTCATTTACTTCTTCTCCCACAGGTATTCAGTAATGATGTGTTCTTTATCTAGGCCCTTGCCCTCAAACTTGGTGATGATCTGGCGATCCACCAATTGCGGGCAATCCGGCCACGGCCAGCCCTTGTACTCCAGGCTGGGCTCGACGTGTACGAGCTCATCTATCCATTCGGCATAACCGGCGTGATCGGTCGCAACGTGCAGGACGCCACCCTTCTTCAACCGGGAGGCAAAGAGGTTGAGCGTGCCAGATTGGATGATGCGGCGCTTGTGGTGGCGCGCCTTGGGCCAGGGGTCCGGGAAGAAGACGCGGATGCCGTCGAGGGATTCCGGGGCAATCATACGCACCATGACCTCCACGCCATCACCACGGATCATGCGGATATTATCGATGCCCTCGCGCTCCACCTGCCCCATGAGCTTGGCCAAGCCTGGCTTATAGAGCTCTACCGCGATGATATTGGTGTCCTGCTCCAGCGGCGCCATGGCCGCGGTGGAGGTACCGGTGCCGGAGCCGATTTCCACGATGGTCTTGGCGCCGGTGCGGCCGAACCACTCATCGACATCGATAAGCTCATCGCTTAAGACGCGGCCCAGCTCGGGCCAGCGCTGCTCAAAAAGCTGGTGCTGGTTATCCGTGAGCGTGCCGCGGCGGAAGGTGACATTGCCCAGGCGCGGGTAGTCCAGGTCATTATCAAAGACCGCATTGAAGTCCGTTTGCGGCGGGCGACCCGGCGGCATTTCTCCGGCAGGGGTGTTTTGAGAATTATCCGTGCTATTCATCGCGCCCTATTTTTCCCTGTCCAGGCATGGCAAGCAATATGCCGCGCCGGGTATTTTCCCCGCCGTATGGGGGAGGGAGGATAACTGGTGGATTCTGCGGGGGTGGTTCTTTGTGGCATAGAATGGGTAAATAGGAAACCTTAATACCCCCGAAATGGTGTGGAGAAAATCACGCTTGATATCACAATTATCCACAGTGTGCTTGGTAAATGTCCGCTCACGGCGGTGGATATAACCGGAGTGGGAAAAATGACACTTAATGTGACCAATATTTTGTCTTTGCCGGTTAATCTGGAGGCGGAAGGCAAAGTTGGGCCGTGATATGCCCCGATTTTCACATCCTATCCAGAGGAGAATTTTTCATGACCGCCACCATTCAGGGCCTCGTTGGAGAGCTGCCTACAGACAATCAAGAACTGATCGATTGGATTAATGAAAGTGTTGAGCTTTTCCAGCCGGACGAGGTGGCTTTTGTGGATGGCTCACAGGAAGAGGCTGACCGCCTCGCCGCAGAGCTGGTCGATAAAGGCACCCTCATCAAGCTCAATGAGGAAAAGCGCCCGAATTCCTACTTGGCGCGGTCCAACCCTGCGGACGTTGCCCGCGTGGAATCCCGCACCTTCATCTGCACCTCGAAGGAAAAAGATGCGGGCCCAACCAATAACTGGGCACCGCCAAAGGCCATGAAGGAAGAAATGACGGAGGCCTTCCGTGGATCCATGAAGGGCCGGACCATGTACGTCGTTCCTTTCTGCATGGGCCCGATTAGCGATCCAGAGCCCAAGCTTGGCGTGCAGCTGACCGATTCCGCTTATGTGGTCTTGTCCATGCGCATCATGACCCGCATGGGCGCAGAAGCACTGGACAAGATCGGTACGGACGGCGATTTCGTCCACGCCCTCCACTCCGTCGGCGCCCCGCTGCAGCCAGGCGAAGAGGACGTTGCTTGGCCATGCAACGACAATAAGTACATCACCCAGTTCCCAGAGACCAAGGAGATTTGGTCCTACGGTTCCGGCTACGGCGGCAACGCCATCCTGGCCAAGAAGTGCTACGCGCTGCGCATCGCGTCCGTCATGGCCAAGGAAGAAGGCTGGATGGCTGAGCACATGCTCATCCTGAAGCTGACGAACCCTGAAGGAAAGAACTACCACGTCGCCGCCGCATTCCCATCCCAGTGCGGTAAGACCAACCTGGCCATGATCACCCCCACCATTCCGGGCTGGAAGGCCGAGGTCGTGGGCGATGACATCGCCTGGCTGCACCTGCGCGAGGACGGCCTTTACGCTGTGAACCCGGAAAACGGATTCTTCGGCGTTGCCCCTGGCACCAACTACGACTCCAACCCGATCGCCATGGATACCATGAAGCCGGGCAATACCTTGTTCACCAACGTTGCGCTTACCGATGACGGCGACGTCTGGTGGGAGGATATGACCGAGGAGGCACCAGAACACCTCATCTCTTGGACCGGTGAGGACTGGACGCCGGCATCGTCCACCAAGGCCGCCCACCCGAACTCCCGCTACTGCGTACCGATTTCCCAGTGCCCCACCGCCGCGCCGGAATACGACGACTGGAAGGGCGTCAAAATCGATGCCATCCTCTTCGGCGGCCGCCGCAAGACCACGGTTCCGCTGGTCACCCAGTCCTTCGACTGGAACCACGGCACCATGATCGGTGCACTGCTGTCCTCCGGCCAGACCGCAGCGGCAGAGGGCGAAGTAGGCGCGCTGCGCCACGACCCGATGGCCATGCTGCCGTTCATGGGCTACAACGCCGGTGACTACCTGCAGCACTGGATTGACATGGGTAAAAAGGGCGGCGACCGCATGCCAGAGGTCTTCCTGGTTAACTGGTTCCGCCGCGGCGACGACGGCCGCTTCCTGTGGCCAGGCTTTGGCGAGAACTCCCGCGTTCTTAAGTGGATCATCGACCGCATCGAAGGCAACGTGGAGGCCGAGGACACGGTGGTCGGCCGTACTGCCCGCGCCGAGGACATCGACTTGGAAGGCCTTGACTTCGATATCGACGACGTTCGCGCCGCCCTTGACGTTGACCCGAAGGAATGGCAAGGCGATATGCAAGACAACGCCGAGTACCTGAACTTCTTGGGCTCCCGCGTGCCTGAGGAAGTGTGGAACCAATTCCGCGCCCTGAAGAAGCGCGTGGAGGACGCCGCTTCCTAACGCGTTCATCCGCGGTAAATCCCGCATAAAGCTAACCCCAGCAGCGTAAAGCTCTGGGGTTAGATCTTTGTTGGGGTTAAACAACACATTCTGTGGTTTAGGCCTCGGAACGATTCCTGCACTACGAAAGTGGGAATAAATCGTCTCTAGGATTGGTCACGGGTCCAACAGGGCCCCTCGGCGAGTGCCCCAACCGGTGAGGACTGGAACGTCGTTATTCGAGGAGCTTGCTGTAGTGTGGGCGAGCTTTCATTACATGGATTAATAGTTCGTCCCCGTCGGAGGCAACAACGACGACGGTGTCCAGTAGTCGAGCGTGTGTATCAAAACCGAAACGGAGTTCTCGCCATTGGTTAGGGTCATCGTCAAGAGGCTCTATCCACAGTGGATAGGAAGCTGCATGGATTCCGTCGGTTTCTGCGATACCGTGCTTTGTGGCGGATTTGGCTGTTCTCGTGCCGCCGTGAGGGCGTTGATTGCTTGGCGGACAAGCTCAGATCGGGTGAGATTCTTTTCCGTAGCTAGGCGATCTAGGGCGCTAAGTTCATCGGTAGTCAGGCGTACAGCGACGACCTGAGCAGGCTCTGCTCCGCGACCGGGGCGTCCACGTCCGCGCTTTTTCAACATTTCTGGGTCGTAGCCTTCTTCTGCTTCGGAAACCCAATTGTCGAGTTGGTCTTGAGTGATGTTCACAGGGATGGAAATATCGTATAACGAAAATTGTGCACTGTCGATATGAAGCGTTGTGAGTTTAGGTCCTACCTCGGCTACTGAACTAGCGTTTTTCTCCCGCTGCGCAGGGACTGCTTAGCCCGATAGTCCTGCCAGAGCCGTGATTGCTACGACCGTGTTATTCGCAATGTGAATGCACAGGGGAGCGGTAAGTGTCTTGAACCAGAGGCGCGCTAGCACCAAGAAGGTGCCAAAGAATGCGATGTAGAGCATTACTGCGGGGATGCCGTGCGCTAGGGCGAAGACAGCGATGGTGATAAGCGCTGCGGCCCAGGTGGGCATGGAATTTTGCAGCCAATCCAATAGGACGCGGCGAAAGGACACTTCTTCAACCAGGGGAATGACAAGCGCGGTGCTGAGTACCACCATGATGGTGGCAGCGGGGCTGATCTTTAGGCCGGCGGAAAGGTTATTGCCGGCTGGTTCGCTGCCCAGGAGTGCATTGACGGCACCCGTGGCCGCACCAGAGCCCAGGATGGCGAGGGGAATCCACCACAGCAGGTGCCATAAGGAATGCTCGGCTTTCACAAACCCGGCATCGCGCCATGACCAGCCCAAGCGGCGGGAAAATCCGTACCAGACCGTTCCCAGGCCGAAGATGGCCCCGCCGACGGCAATGCCAAAGGCCACCCAAGAACCGCTCTTGGTAATGAGGCCACAGGCGATGCCAATGAGTGCCGCACCGGCGAAAGTAGCGACGACGCTTGCCGCGGCCCACCCCAGGTGAGCTGCGCGAACGGCGGGGGAGAGCTGCGAGCTTTGTAGTTGGTCCGGCATGCTGGGCAGTATAGTAGGACAACCTCGGCGCGAGCTGTTGCGCGGCCTAGTCCGGCTGCAGTACCAACGTCAGGTTGGACACGGCGAATTCGCGCAGGCCAGGAACCTTAGTCAGCCACCACGCCCAGCTGGGATGGTAGCGCGGAAAGGCGAGCTTTAGCGCGCCGGTGGACTCGGCCCAGGTGAGGCCTGCGGAGCAGGGGACATTAAATAGTGAGGTGCCAAAGACATTCTTGGGCGGGTGCCCATTGCGGCGGGTATAGCGGTCGCGGGCGAATGCACCGCCGACGTAGTGCTCCCACAGCCCGGTTTCGTGGCCGCCGAAGGGGCCGAGCCAGACGGTATAGCTCATGATGCACAGGCCGCCGGGGCGGGTAACGCGCAACATTTCTTTACCCATATCCCACGGGCAGGGGATATGTTCGGCGACGTTAGAGGAATAGACCACATCGAAGGAATCGTCCGCGAAGGGCAGGCGCGTGCCATCGCCGCGCACGGAATTGCTGAGGTGGATATTGGCCGCCGACATTTCCCCGGCATCGGGCTCAAGGCCAACGTAGGACGCGCCGCGGTCCGCGAAGGCGGCGGCAAAATAGCCGGGGCCGCCGCCTACGTCGAGCACGAGGGCATCGGCAAGCGGCACGCCCAAATCGCGGCCCAAGTTTTCCACCAGCCTGGCCGTATCTTCTGCCAGGCCGCCGTAGAAAATATCGGGGCGGGTTTGCTCGAAGCGGAAAGAGCGCAGCAGCGCCCAGGAGCGGGAGAGCGTGGCCATGTCGCGGGTGTGTTTCATAAACCACTAGGCTAATACCCCACGATGAAAATTCTTTTACTATGCTGGCGCGATTCCACCCACCCGCAGGGCGGTGGCTCCGAGCGTTACCTCGAACGCGTGGGGGAGTACCTAGCGGCGCAGGGCCACGAGGTGGTCTTTCGCACCTCTAAGCACATGAATGCGGCGCGCCGGGAGGTCCGTGATGGCGTGCGCTATAGCCGCGGCGGTGCCAAGTTTGGCGTGTACCCGCGCGCGTGGGCGGCCATCGCGGCCGGGAGATTGGGCTTGGGGGATCTGCGCGGTATTGACGTGGTCATCGATACCCAAAACGGCATTCCCTTCTTCGCGCGGTTGATTTACGGCGCGCCGACGGTGCTTCTTACCCACCATTGCCACCGCGAGCAATGGCCCGTGGCCGGTCCGGTGCTCGGGCGGCTGGGCTGGTTCTTGGAATCGCGCGTGGCACCGCGGGTATATCGGGATTCGACCTACGTCACGGTCTCGCAGGCCTCGCGCGAGGATTTGGAGGCGCTCGGCATTGACGGCGCGCGGATCATCGCCAATGGCCTAGACCCCATTCCGGCGCACGTGCCTTCCCTCGAGCGCGAGGCGGATAAGCACCTGGTGACACTCTCGCGGCTAGTCCCACACAAGCAGATCGAGCACGCCATGGATACGGTGGCGCGCACGCCGGGCGCGGTTTTGGATGTGATTGGCTCGGGCTGGTGGGAGTCGAACCTGCGCGATTATGCCGAAAAGCTCGGCGTGACGGATCGCGTGCGTTTTCGCGGCCAGGTGACGGAAGACTATAAGCACGCCTTGCTCGCGCGTGCCGATGCCCACCTCATGCCCTCCCACAAAGAGGGTTGGGGCCTTGCCGTCATGGAGGCCGCCCAACATGGGGTTCCCACGGTAGGTTATGCGTTTGGCCTGCGCGATAGCGTAATCGATGGCGAGACCGGGATCCTTGTAGAAGAAGAGGGCGATTTCGTGGCGGCCACCCAAGAGTTATTGGAGAACGCAGAGCTGCGCCGGCGCCTAGGGACTAATGCCCGGGAGTTTGCCGCGCGCTTTTCGTGGGACAAGACCGGCGCTGCCTTTGCGCAATTGCTCCAAGGCTTAGTAGCGGGGCGGTCATCCACAGGGCGGTAAGCGCCCACGGCAGCTCGGGGCGCGGGGCGTTGGTCTCTGCGGCGATGGCGCCATCAACCACCACGACGCCCACGCCAAGTTCCGCAAGGCCTGCCATATCTTGGTCCTGCCAGGCGCGCAGCGCCGCGCGGTACTGCGGCGAGGCCTGATCGATGACCTCACCGTCCACGCTGAGCTCGCCGGATTCCACCATGGGCACGGCCTTGGAATAGGGATCGACCGCGACTCCCGGGGTGTCTTCCGTATGCGCACCGCTATTTCCCGTGGGAATCTCCACCAAATTGGGCCGCTCCGGAAAGAATGCCAGGCGGCCGTCGATATCGTGCACCAGCTGCTCATCCACCCCGGTATCGCGGGGAGAAAGCACGGCAAGGCGGGACGGGGCAGGCAGAACCTGAATCGTGGCGGCCACTAGCGCCAGCGCGGCTGGAATCTGTGGCAGCGCACCGATGGAGGCAACGTATAGCGGCAGCGCGAGCATCGTGAGTTTGTGGCTATCGCGCAAGAGTCCCGCCCCCGGAACGTTATCGATGGCCCATTCCAGCATGCTGGGCAGTAGCCAACACGCCAGCGCCCCGCCGAGTCCTAGGGCGGCCAGGATGGTCAAGCGCGCCGGGACGCGGTGCGCACCCGCCAGCGCGAGAACTGCGACGAAGAGCCCGAATACGGCTAAGCCCACGGCCGCTTCGCCATTCCAGATTCCGCCGAGGCGTAAAAGCGCGCCCACCGTGCCCACGTGTTCTTCTGCCCGCGGGGAAAAGGCCGCGACGGCGGCTGCGGCATCGCCGGGCACGCTGGGTTGGAAAAGGCCTGGAACCAGCCACGGCAGCCACAAGAGGCAGCCCGCCAGGGAGACCCGCTTCCGGCAGGTAAAAAGGGCGGTGACCACAGCCAATAGCCCACCGGTGGGGGTAAGGGACGCCCCCCACATGGCGATCAACGCCAGCCAGCTGTGGCGGCGCCCCGCCCAGGCGATGACCGGGAGCAGCCAAGCGACAATGGCCAGGGACCATTGACCTTGTAAGAGGCGTTCGATGACAAAGGGGTTGGCCACCGCGATGGTCATCGCGGCCAGCGCCGCTATCGTGGTGCGAGACCACACCGCCGCGGTGAGCGCGGCGGCCCCGGCGGCGGCAAAGATGAGCACCCGGGCGGCCCACGCGCCGCCGAGTAAGGCTAAAAACCCATCTTGGGGTGCGTTGCGGGCAGGCAGGCTTCCCCCGCCCAGCGCGGATGGGGTAAGCCCTGGATCGTTTAAGAGCACCATATCGCGCCAGAGGAACTCGCCGGGCAGCGCGAAGGGCCAGCACACCGCGGCCACGAGAATAATTCCCCACAGCCCGAGGAGGACGCGCCTAGGCGTGTGCGGCATCATGGGCGTCACGGTGGCGGCGCATGTACTGGTAGGCGGCGAAAATGAGCAGGGAAACACCGATGGCCTTGCCCAGCCAGCCAACGGCCATAAGCCCTCGGATGGCGTAGATTACCGGGCGGACCTCAGCGAGGCGCTCCGCACGGGTATCCTCTGACCACCGGAAATCCGCTGCCAGCACAGAGCGATCCTCTGTGTCATCCTCCGCGATGAGGGTTCCCGCCTGCTGGATATCGGTGGCGAAAAAGACCTTGACGTTTTCCCGGACATCCACGATGGTACCGGTGGTGGGTTCGACCGAAATATCGCGGCCCACGGTATAAAAGGGCTCGACGATGACGGCGGCATCCGCATCCAAGTCCAAAAGCTCGCGCGAGTGGGAGTCATAAAAACGGCTGGCGGGACCCTTCAACTGGAAATCGCCCGTTTTCAGCTCGTCCGTTTGAGTGGTGCTGCCCAAATCCGCGCTGATATTGCTAAAAGTGTTCTTCAGCGGCAGCGGCTGTACGTCCTGGTGATAGGAGTAGATGGGGATGCCATCTACTTTTGAGTCGCCGGTAAAGTCCATCGGCGTGGATTCCTGCGCCAGGAAATCAAAAAATGGGTAGGAGCGCTGCTCCGTGCCGGAGGGGAAGAAATAGGTGAGGCCGTCTCGCTCGAAGTCTTCCCGGGTTAGACCGGCGTTGAACTCGGGTAGGGCGAGGGCCCATTTATTGACCGGATTCGCCACTGGGAACGTGGATTCGCGGTTGAGCACCGAGTGCTGATCAACAGTGGCGATTTCCTCTTGGGAGTCCCCGTCTTTTCCAGCCAGCAGGCTGGTTACGGAATCGGTGGTGGCGATGGTGTCATCATCGTCCACCTCGCCGGTGGTAATGGTGCGCTCCAAGGTCAGCGGCCCGTGGTACTGGTAGCACCACATCGGGGCGGATTTGTCGGCGCAGCGCGGGTCATCGCCGGATGCGGTAGCGGGGGCTTCACCGTCCATGAGGGCGCGCACGTCCATCCATACCGCGTCGGTGGGCCCGCTGGAGGTGGAAAAATCTTGATCCAAGCTCAGCGGGCGGGTCCGGTTATTGTAGAGGGTCGGGGCGAGGGTACCAATGAGGAGGAAAATGATTGCGGCAATGACAACCCACGTCCGTGGCGAGCGTGGCCAAAGGTAGCGGCTCATTGCAGTACTATATCCAATCAGTTTCAGGTTTCCGGGGTAAAGGAGCAAGCGTGCGCACGCAGGCATCTGTGAAAAGACTACCCCAGCACCTGCCGGAGCTAGACGGCCTACGCGCGGTTGCCGCACTAGGGATCATTGTTACCCACGTATCCTTCCAAACCGGCACCGGGTGGGGATTTGCCGGGCGTTTCGATTTCTTCGTCGCCGTCTTCTTCGCCCTCAGCGCCTTTTTATTGTGGCGCCGGCGGGGGCTGCACACGGCGCGCGGCTATGCCCATTCCCGCATCGCGCGCTTGGCACCGGCCTATTATGCCTGCGTGGTATCGGTTTTGCTGCTGCTTCCCGATGCCCACTCCATCACCCCCACCCAGATCCTCGCCAACCTGACCTCCACGCAGATCTATGTGGCCGATGGCCTTGCCCCGGGCCTTACCCACCTCTGGTCCCTCTGCGTGGAGTTTTTCTTTTACCTGGTACTACCGCTTCTGGTGTGGGCCCTTGGCAGCCTGCCGCAGCGCTGGCGCATGGCCGTTATCGCCGGTGCCGCGGTGGCGAGCTGGGGGTGGGGATTTATCCCCTTTGTCGCGGACTACAGCGAAGACCAGGTCAACTCGCAAATCTGGCCGCCGGCCTATGCCTCCTGGTTCGCGGTCGGCATGCTGGCGGCGGAGGTGGAAGAAAGGGGCATCGGCGAGCGCACGGCGCGCCTCCTGCAGGTGCGCTGGGCCTGGGTTGTGCTGTCTGGGCTAGTGCTATGGGTGGCGAGCCGGGACTGGTTTGGCCCGGCCGGGCTGGTGCATCCGGAGCCGGCGGAATTTGCCCGCCGCATCATCGCCGGGGCGGTATTCGCGGCCTGCGTGGTGGTGCCGGTGGCCCTGGTTCCACGCGGAACCTCGTGGCTTACATCGCCGCTGATGCAGGCGCTGGGCGCGTGGTCCTATTCCATTTTCTTGTGGCACGTGGCGGTGCTCGCCGTGGCCTTCCCGTTAACCGGGGTGGCGCTGTTTAGCGGGAAACCGCTGGATTTTTGGGTGATCCTTGCCGTCACGGTGGTGGGGACCGTTGTGGTTTCTGCGGCGAGCTATACGCTTATCGAGCGCCCGGGCCGCGACCTTCTGATGGGCCGTGGCCGGGTCCGGGGCCGGGGCCGTCGACGGCGAAAAGGCAGGCCAGCCCCGCGGCACATAAGCACATAAGCAGCACGGAATCGCCGGCATAGGCCCCTGAGGTCCATGGAGCTCGGGCAAGGATGGTCCCGGCCGCCGCTACCACGCCGCTGGCAAAATAAGCCCGCGGAATGGTGGTCCAGCGCACGATGAGCCAGGCGGCCATGCCCGCAAGTACTGCCGGCCAGCCCACCAGTGCCAGGCAGGCTAGCGAGTACATCGCAGAGGCCATGCCGCCAGGATCCGGGTGCCAGGTGGGCTGCGGGCTGCGGCGCGCGGCGAAAAGCAGGCAGAACCCCAGCGTGGCCAGGCCGAGTGCGCCGCCAAAGAGCAGGGCGGCGCGGTAGGCAGGCTGCGCCTTAAAGGTCATGCGGAATTCCCCAGTGGTGCCCGCGGGGACGATAAACGCCTGGGTGGCGGCATCGATCTCGTATGGGGTGAGCTCGGTATCGCCGATAAATCCGCGCAGGCCCTTATTGAAGGCGCGCCCGGTAATGAGCAGGCGCTCCTCTTCTGCAGCAGCGATGGAAAAATCGGTGAGGCGATAATCGTCTGGCGGGGACCAGCCCTTTTCCGTCATGGACACCCATGCGCCGGTGGTACGTACGCGGTGGACGCCGGGCTCGAGGGTTAGGGTGCTGCCGGGGGAGTACCGGTGGGAATCGATGAGTACCGGCTTGGTGGAATCCACGGTGACCTCCATGCGGCGCGGCACGGTGACATCGCGGATGAGCACCCCGGTATCGTGCACCATCTGCTGGAAGAAGAATTGGTGCACATCCGGCGAGGTATCTGGCACGGTGACCACGCGCTCGATGGGGTGGCCTTCTACCTCCAGTTCCGCGATGCCGGTGCGGTGGGATAGTTCCACGCGGATTGCCTGGGAATCCCCGCCGGGCACGCGCACCGTCTTGGAGCGGAAGGGCTGGAGATCCACCTCTACTGCAGCACCACCCGAGCGCACCGTGACCGTGGTGGAGCTGGTGGCCATGAGTTTGAGGCGCGGTTGGCTGAAGTCACCGCGCAGCTCGATCCAGCCTTCATCGTCGCCGGGCGCGGGCCACCAGGCGGTGGAATTTTCCCCATCGACGGCGGCGGTGGCGGACTTTTCCGGTTGGGCGCCGCCAAAGGCGGTGGCGTCGGCGGCAGAAGAAGAGACCTCCACATCGCCGCCGTGGGTCTCCACCGTGGTCAGCGGGCCGGCGGAGGGATAATCACGCAGGCGGTTATAAACGTGGCTGGGATCGTCTGTGGATAGCGGCGCCGAGGCGGCGCCGTGGAGCGTGCCGTAATTGCGATCCACAAGAGTGGGGGTATCGGTGACGATATCGGCATCATCGTCCACCAGCTCGCGGGCGGCGGGGCCATTGTGGGCATCGAGGAAGGCCAGCGCCTCGCCGCCACCGGCCACGCGGACGGGATCGGCTGAGGTCAAAGCCATGGAATGCTGCTCGAGCATGATCACATCGACCTCGTCAAAAGTATGCACGTCACCGCCAAATTTACTGCTCAAGGTGTCATTATCGGCGGCAAAGAGATCGTGGCGCACCATCACCGCGCCGATGCCCAAGCGCTGCAAGGCGCGCACGCCGCTGGCCGGATCCTCCTTCAGCGCTGCCATCACCCCGTCGAGGCCACGGATGGCCTCCGGGGGAACAAGGGGGATGGCATCGCGGACGGCCCAGGGAACATTAAGAAGCGGCTGCGCCGGCTCATCGCGGGTCCAACCCCACTCTTGGCGGGCAAAGGAGGCCTCGGGATAGATCAAAGTACGAGTATTTTCCGCGTGCTCGTTGATATAATCCGTGGCCTCGTGCCAATAGTCCGGCACCTCGTCGTAGGCGCCTAGGGGCAGCAGCCGCTGCGACCAGGCTGGGGAGAGGGCGCTGATGCACACGAGCAGCACCAGCGCGCCCACGGTCTGCTTCTTGGTGGGGCGCAGGCCAGTGGGCAGCGGCAGGCGCTGGCAGGCGCGGGCAAAGCCCAACAGCAGCGGGATGCGCACCAACGGATCGAATTTGTGCAGGTTGCGCAGGGGTGCTAGCACCCCATCGAGCGCATCGAGGTACCACGCCGCCTGGCAGCCCAAAATCGCCACGCCAGTAATCAGCATGATGGACCACACGCGGGGCAGCCGGCACAGTCCATAAATGCCTATCGCGGCCACGGCCATGGTGATAAGGACAAAGAAGGCAGAGGTCGCGAGCTCGTTGCCGGCGACGCGCTCGGCATCCGCAAAGGGTGACCAGCTCGTTGTTCCGCGCAGGATTTCCGGCAGGTTCAGCCACCGGGTGGTCACGTGGGAGGATTCGATAAATTCCGTAAACGGTGGGGCGTAGCGGCCCAAGATTAAAAGCGGGCCAATCCACCACGCGGATACGCACAGGCAGCCAAGCAGCCAGGCCGCGCCGGGCTTGAAGGCGCGGCGGTAGACCACGATGACAAGCGCCGGGGTGCACGCCGCGAGCGTGGCGGTGGCATTGACCGCGCCCATCAGCGCCACGGGAATCGTGGCGGCGGTAGCATCGCGCCAGGTGAGTTTTTCCCGCAGGAAGGGCAGGATGACCCACGGGGCGAGCATGACGGGCCAGGTTTCAGAAGAAATGGCCGTTAGCGTGGACAGCGAGCGCGGGGAGAGCGCATAGAGCATCGCCGCTACCCAGATCCACCGGCCGCGCAGGCCTATCCGGGTGGCCAGCTTGTAAAAGCCACTAAAGCCCACGCTTAAGACCAGCAGCCACCACAGGCGTTGGGCTATCCAATCCGGCAGGGGCTCGGTTAAAACAAAAAAGGGGCCTTGCGGGAAGAGGTAACCGTAGGCCTGGTTCTGCAGCTGCCCCAGGGTAAAGATATCGGTATAGGCATCGAGCGCGCCGCGCAGGAAGTGGCGCGGGTTCGCGGCCAGATCGTGTTTGGTATCGGCGGCGGTCAGCCCCCACGGTTGTACCGCGAGGATGAGCGCCAAGGCAATAATGCCGAGCGGGTAGGGCCGGGCAAGGCGCGCGCAGCGGTGGCGCAGGGCGCGGGCTAGTGCGCGGTAGCGGTGTACATAGGAACCGCTATGTGGGCCGCGGGGGAGCTGATCGGTCCGGTCATGCACGCCGGTGCGCCCATCTAATTGCGGGAACCGTATTCAGGCCCGCCCAGCACCGCATCATCGGCGGAGACCGCATTGCCTTCCGGCACGGTATCGCTGCCGGAGAACTGGGCGATGCCGATGATGGTGATAATGCCCAGGGCGATGCCCACAACAGCGCTACCCACGGCGGGGCCGAGGGTGCGCTTGTTTAAAGAATCGGATTCCAGAGCCATGGCTAAAGATATTAGCAGCTACTTAGAAGTATTCCGGATCGTCGTCATCCGCGTCTTCGTCGTTTTCTTGCGGGACGATAAAGACGGGCAGGCCCGCGTTGCGCACGATCTGGTCCGCCGTGGAGTTGGTCCACCAGGCGCGAAAGCCGGTGAGCGCGCGGGTGCCGGTGACGATGACATCCACGTCGAGCTCGTGCGCGGCATCCACGATGGCCGAAGAGATGGTGGTGGCGGATTCCACGAGATGCGCGCGGCCGGCCAAACCAAGGCTTTCGGCCAATTGGGTGCCCTGGCGGCAGATCTTCAGCGCTTCTTCGTAAGCCGGATCGTCTTCCACGCTATCGGGGGACACGGTGGACTGGTGCATGCCTGTGCGGCTGACGGCGCGCGCGGTTTGGCGGGCCACCGGCTCCCACGCGGTGAGGATTTCCACCGTGGAGGGGCGCAAAAGCTGGGCGGCGTACTCCAGGGCGCGGTCGGCGCGTTCGGTGCCATCATAGGCAATTAACATTGTTTTGCCGTTACTCATGTCACTAGTCTACCCACCGCCTAGGACAGTTCGCGAGGAATCCTGCACACTGGAAGGCATGACATATTCCCGCATCATTGTCAGTTTGGGCCTCGTGGCGGTGCTGAGCGCCTGCTCTAATTCCGCCTCGGACGAGGACAAGTCGCACGAATCTTCCGCTCCCGCGTCCTCATCACCCGATACCTTCGCGCCCGCCACCGAGGCGGCACCAGCGCCGGCGCCGGAGGATATTCGCGCCACCGCAGCTTCGGTGCTCATGCCGCCGGCAACCAGCTATGAGGACGCCAAGGCCAAGCTGGAGGCCGGGGTGGGAGGCATCTTCATCCCCAGCTGGGCGGATCCTGGTTTGCTAGAAGAAGAGGGCCGCAATATTAACGCCCTGCGCGCGGAACTAGGCCGCGATTTCGAGGTCGCCATCGATTTTGAGGGCGGGCGCGTGCAGCGTTTTTCTGAAATCTTGGGCGAATACCCCTCCGCGCAGCAGATGGCGGCGGACAACTCGCCGGAGCAGGTGGAACAGCTGGCGGGGGACATCGGCAAGCGGCTCATGGACTACGGCATCAACGTGGACTTCGCGCCGGTGCTCGATGTCGATGGCGATGGCCTCGAGGTTGTGGGCGACCGCGCCTTTTCCACCGACCCCGCGCAGGCCGGCGAATACGGCGCCGCCTTCGCCCGCGGGCTGGATGCCGCCGGGGTTAAGGCCGTATTCAAGCACTTCCCGGGCCACGGCCGTGCCTCGGGCGATACCCACCTGGCGGAGGCCATTACCCCGCCGCTAGAAGAGCTTGAGAACCATGAGTTCATTCCCTTTCGGAATGCCATGTCCGCAGCACCGAATGCGGCGCTGATGATGGGCCACCTCGCGGTCCCGGGCCTGGGCGATGGCCAGACTCCTGCCTCCATCCTGCCGGAAGCTTACGGCCTTGCCCGCGAGACCTCACAGTATGACGGCACCATCTATACCGATGACATTGGCGGCATGGCGGCGATTTCGGATTCGCTGCCGCTTGCCGATGCCGTGATTACCTCCCTCGCCGCCGGCGCCGACATGCCCCTGTGGTCCACCGAGGCCGATATTAATGCGGTGATCGATGCCGTCGTGGGCGCCGTGGATGAGGGCAGGCTGGCCCCTGAGCGCCTCGGCGATGCCGCCCGCCACGTACACGATGGGGACAGCGACTAGGAAAAACGCCCCTTTACCCGTTAACCTTTAAGGCGTGAAGAAGGCAGAAGGAAAAAACGGTGCAAAGGGCTGGCTTATCACGCTTGGCGTGATCGTTGGCTTCGTCCTCATTGCGGGCATCGCTTATGCCTGGGATGTCATAGCAAACCAGGACAAGATCCCGCGCAGCGTCTCCGTCGGCGGCGTGGATATCTCCGCCATGGAGCGCACCGCCGCCGTGGCCAAGCTCGAGGACGAGCTCAAGGGCGTTGAGACCCAGCCCGTGACCGTGACCGCAGGAGATCTGCAGTCCGAATTTACCCCTGCCGAATCCGGCCTGGCGCTGGATAACCAGGCCGCCGTCGATGGCATCGAGGAGCCTTCCCTCAACCCCATTACCCGGTTGGTTAGTTTCTTTCGCTCTACAGAAGACATCCCGGTTGAAACCGATGTGGATGATGGCAAGCTGCAGCCCACCCTTGACCGCGTCAAAGACGAGCTTTCTACCGATCCGGTCGATGGCATGCTGGAGCTTAATGATGGTCAGCTCAAGGTCACCGATCCCACGTTGGGGCAGACCGTAGAAGGCACCGAATTGCACGATGCGGTGGCAGCGAATTGGCTCGATAAGGCTGGCGTGCAGGTGGAGCCGGAAGAAATTGAGCCGGCCATTAATGACGAGGCCATTGAAAAGATGCGTACCGGTGACGCCGCCAAGACCCTGGATAATCCGCTGATCTTGAAGGCGAAAAATAACGTCACCGCAACGCTGAATAAGCCGGAGATTTCCCAGTTCACCAGCATTGAGAAAAAGGATGGTCGGCTGCACCTAGTGGTTGATAGCAACCGCGCGCAGCAATTGCTGCAAGAGCGCACCGATGGCGCCGATGTGCCTGGCGTGAACGCCAAAGTGAAATTCGCTGGTGGCTCCAAGCAGGTCACGCCCTCCCAGGACGGCGAGATTATTGACTGGAAGCCGACCATGGAGGGCTTTGATAAGCGTGTGACTGGCGATGACCGCGAGTGGGACGCAACCTACAAGCCAGACCCAGCCGAGTTCACCACCGAGGACGCCGAAAACGCGACGTTTAACGATACCGTGGGCGAGTTCTCCACCGGTGGATTCTCTTCTGCCTCCGGGCGCAATATTCAGCTGGTGGCCCAAGAGGTCAACGGTGCCGTGGTGAACCCAGGTGAGACCTTCTCCCTCAACGGCTATACCGGCCCCCGCGGCACCGCGCAGGGCTATGTGGAATCCGGCATCATCATCGACGGCCATTCCGGTACCGCCGTGGGCGGTGGCATCTCCCAGTTCGCCACCACGCTGTATAACGCCGCGTACTTCGCGGGCATGCAGGATACCGCGCACACCCCGCACTCGTACTACATTTCCCGCTACCCGGCCGGCCGCGAGGCTACCGTGTACGAGGGCGCCATTGACCTGCAATTTACCAATACTTTCAATACCCCAGTGCAGATCGAGACTAATTTTGGCGGCGGTGAGATCACCGTCCGCTTGAAAGGCACCAAGACGGTAGAGGTGGAATCCATCAATAACGGCCGTTGGGCCAAGACCGAGCCACAACCGAGGTCCGTGCCAGGCAGCGACTGTTCGCCATCATCCGGTGCCCCGGGCTTTACGACGTCCGATACCCGCATCATCAAGGATCTCAGCGGCAAGGAGCTTTCCCGCGAGACCAAGACCACGGTCTACGATCCACAACCCATCGTGCGGTGTGGTTAGCCAGTAAGCAAAGTGCGTTGCCGCTGGCCCAATCTCGGCGGCCATGCAGCGCGCACAACCCAGCGTGAGTACGACAAAGGCTCCCGCAGCGGGTGTAGTGCCATGCTGCGGGAGCCAGACTCGTTAGTCATCCGTCTTGCCTCGCAGGGGGTTGAAGGTCATGTTTTTCGTGGGGGACAACCACATCATGCTCATCTTTCACCGGTGCCACCGTGGGCACTGCGTTAATATGGACGGTCAAGTCCCGTGTAGTGGTGTAGACGTTTATGCCTCCGGCTCGGTATGAAGTTCGGGGTTTGATTAGGATGTTAGCCGGCGCCAAAGAGGCCGTCGTTATCACGGTGAAGAGTACTCCTGTGTTCAACTTGCACGCAGTCGCGACGGTAAGGATCGCTAAAGTCCTCGGGTTGTGGCCTGTGGATTGGCGATAATCATGCGAGACAATAAAAACGATTGACCAGCCCGGTTATTTTATAACGCCGGTGCACATGCATTCGACTAGGAAAAGATCTCGATAGTTATCGATGAATCGGATCATTTCCCACATTTTGGGTCGAGTTATGACGCGAAAAACTCGGGCAGCCTTCAGAAGTTCATTAGTTTCGTGTAGCTGGTGATTTACACGGTCTAGCATTGCGTTTTCGGCAGCCAAATCTTCAGGTTTGGACTCTGGTATGTCCCCGGCACTGCGGGCAGGGTTAAGTCCAAAGACGGGCCGTATGCCATGAAACCCCAACTTTGGGGCTGCTGCCTGGCACGCGGGGTGCATCGACGTATTTTCCGCCGAGATGCGATCTTCCACGAGACGGACCGGACGTTCCTTGGCATCCTGATCAAATTTCCTTGGCATGTTCCAGATTTCCCCATCTACTGAAACGGAACGATACCTGAGAAACTTTACGCTGAGGCGGTCCGTTTACGCTTCAGCAACCTGGTCTTATGCAGAATGGCAGCAACGACTCAACCTCAGTAATGCATCAGCACTCTTGGAATGCGCACGCCCCTAATAATGGTTGGCTAAGATTTAAATCTGAACAACCTCTTGACGGCTCTCAGGCGATCGAATAAGTTTCTGGAAAAGTAAGCTATCAGGGTTGGAGAATAATGTCTTTATTTCTTAGGAAAGTAGCGATAATCACCGCGGGCTTCATTGCTACTTCTACAGCTACCACTGCGACTGCAACTGCTACCGAAACGCCCACTTTCAATCTATCAACCAACCAATTAAAAGTTGCCGAACTAGAACCGGGTCAAAGCGCAAGATTTGCCAAAGGTGAAGTTGCCGAAGTTCTCTTCGCAGGGTCCGAAGTTCGCAGTACCGAAGCTACCCTAACAACTATGGCTGCTGTTCCAGCACCAAATTGCATTGTAGCGCGAGCAGAAAAGGGATTCGTCCAAGTTTATAACAATTGTGGAGGAAGCGACCCACAACGAGTAAAAGTGGTGCTAGCCTTCGGGCTCGACACTCAATGCAAATCAATTCAACCAGGGACACGTACTAATATTGGCGTTGCCACAGGCCGAATCGATGGCGTTTTCCTTTGCTAACTGAGGGCTGCTGAACTATGAAAAGAGTTGTAAAAATCACGCTGGAATCTTATCCATTCTAGTCGCACTGAGTTGTTTAGCTCCCCTAGCATATGGGCTGGGTCCAGACGACCCACGGACTAAGAATAATAGAGGGATGTATACGGTGAAGTGCCAAGTCCATCAGAATACAACAGGTAACCCAGTTGTTGGTTTCGTCATCGGAAACCATAAAAATGATCCAGAAAAGGCTGAAAAAGAAGCAAATAACTTCGTTTCCAGATTCGGTGACAATCATGCTAAGAGACACTGTAAGACAATTGGCCAATACAGGCAAAACGATGCTTATAGCACTAACTGGACTCCAAGATAATATAGAAATATATGCTAAATAAAAGTTTAAATCCAAGCGTCCACATTTGGTGCTATATAACGAAATTCGTCTGTCCATTCGAATCTCTGCCCAAAGCGAAAGAGAAATATCAGGAAGCAGTAGAACGTGTAAGACAGTCTCATAAGGTTCTTTTAGCATCCGAACAAGCTTACCTCTTAGGCCAGACCGAGCCGATATTTAGTCTCCTTATTGATGAAATTGTCGGATTTGGAGAAGAGTTGTCGGACTCAGAGAAAGAAAATTACTCCGTTTTCATTTTCACGACCATCGTTGAGGTACCAGAAAAAGAGGAAGATGATAAAAAAGACCCAGTAATGCAAATTGCTGCAAAGCTAGAGCTAGATGCCGAAGATGATTTTCCCTCAACTTTTCCTAGTCGTACTCGATTAATCTGGATGAGCGAAAGCGGAAAAGAATCGTCAAACTGCATTATTCAATAGAACCTGTCACCGGGTGGAGAAGTATCATTATAACTCTCTATCGTGCTTGACCCCTGTTTGGTGGGCACTTGGATGCGATCTACGAAGCTAAAGGACTGCTCGACACTGTGTGGGCAGCGGTTGGTGGCCGGAGGGGGCTAAAATCGCACCAGAGAGCTAGTAAATTGGGCGAAAGACAACGAAGCGTGAAGCACCACACCGTCTGGAGTCAGCACATCGGAGACTCCTGCCTTTAATCGTCGGCTGATTCCCGGTATGCATGAGGGCAGGAGAAAAGGTGACGCGAGCACTAGCACGCAGACAGTAAAGTTCAACACCTAAAACTCCGACTCAACAGTGGTGCAGGTCTTGAACGTTCACCACTAGGAGCGGTAACTATATTACCTGTGAAATACAGTTATCACTCAATATCTAAATCCTGGAATTTATTGGAAGAATTCCCCTTGCCAGTAACTTCTCCTTTTATGTCTTTTATGTCTTGCCGTACCCCTTTTATAAAGGACACCGCTTTTATCAGGAATAGTGTCAAGGCCACTAGTAATGCTACGGCAAATATAGAAAATATAATATCATATACCATCATAGTTGCATCAAGATAACGCTTGAGCGCGGCCTCCGGAAACCTCAAGGGTTAGAGATAGCGTCGTTGTCCATAAAACCTTCACTGCAGTTGCCTGGAAAGACATTCTAGCTGAGGCTGGAGATATATTTCGGTTCTGCCATTGTTGGGTTATTTCAAGGGAGGGCGAACTTGTAGTGTGGCCAATGGCTCTATGAATTATCGGGCTATGCATATTCCTAATCGTAGCGTTTACTTTCCCACTCTTTGCCGTTGAATAATCTGCATAGAATGAGTACGAGAAAGCGATGCCGTTGTACACAACTCGGCAGTTATCGTGTCGAACCCAGTTCAAATGATCGTAGCTTCGGCAATTGGAAATCCCGGTTCCTCTAGTAGCGTACCTACTAGGTCCCATTTCTACCGTACTAACGGAACCATCCTGGTATATATTCTTCTTCGTTACTCGACCGTACTCCTCAGTTTCTTCACTGCGTATAGGTTCCGATTCTGGATTATCTGCGTCAATTAATTCACCATTCTCAATTTTCCCAATTAGGCGATCTTGAATTGACTTGTCGGTGATTCCATTCTGAAGAAACACGTTCCTATACTCCCGCTCGATAGACCCATCGATAGGGTTATCCAAGCTTTCCACCTCTTGCTCTTCTGTAATTGCAGGGGGAGAGATAATTGAGGAAATTGCAAGCATGCTAGAGAGAATTAATGAACAACTTTTTTCATGAAATGTCCTTCGTATATTTAGAAAGTAAAATGTCTTTACATTTTACATTAAGTTCAATAGTTTTCATAGGATTGTTTCTAATTTGTTACATTTCTGCGGGCGTGACATGCGCGGAGGGTGTCTCTACTGAAAACCTAGGTGCTTAGGTAGTGAGTCATGCTTGCTTAGCAAGGTGAGCTGCACGTGCCTATTGCATAGACGGAGGCCAGGATGTGGATCATGCACGCGCCTGGTCTTTCATGTGCACATAACGATGCACGGTCCCGACAGAGCAGCCGACTCCTTTAGCGATCGCACGCATAGATAGCCCTTGGTTGTGGAGCACCCGGATTTTATCGCGTTTTTCGTGCGCACGTCCGATAAACGCCTTACGAAGTTCCGATGTCTAGCGGCGAATGGTGTGGGGAGGACGACCGATTTTTAGGGCAGCTTCACGTGCGGTGAGCCTTGGAGATCGTACGCCTAGCCTTCGGGGTGCATCTGGCTTGACCATTCGGTACCTCACTTGCTGTTTCGTTGCGTTGTTGGGACCGTTTTTCGCCTGATTTTCCGCGTGCTGCTCGGATGGCGGACAATTGTTCGGGATTGAATCGTGTCCATACCCAGTGGGCGATGCTGGGGGCGAGGCGGTGGATTTCTTTTTCGGGGAGGGGGTCGCGGTGTTCTTTTTCTAGGTTGAGGTTGGCGGCGATGGCGTGTGCGTGGACAACTTCAACCCAGACGTTGATGCCGTCTGTCCAATTGCGTTTGTTCGCCCTAAAGGCCCAGCGGCGAGTACGGTCGAAGATATCCACATTGCGTCCAAAACCGGAGCTTTCCCGTGGTCGAGGGTCGTTCTAGAGGGGGCAGTGCTCCCAGGCTATCAAGGGGCTTGCGCTAGTTAATGGAGGCTGTAGGTGAGGTCGTGTTCTCCCCATAAGGTGCCGTGGTCGTTCTGAGCGGCCTGAAGTGCCCCGGGTTTTGTTCCTAGGCATTTGCCTTGATTTCTATTATTGCCTGTGGCGGGTTCTGCTTCCAAAACTCGGTTTCCACCTCGACCGGGGTTCGGTATCCCAAGCTTTGGTGGAGCCTTGTCTCGTTCCACCATGACACCCACTCGAACGTCGCAATTTCTACCTCGACAACATCATCCCACCTGCGGGTATGAATCAACTCGTTCTTGTAGGAACCATTAACGTTTTCAGCCAGAGCATTGTCATAGGAATCACCAACAGTCCCGGTGGAAGCGATAATGCCGTGCTGGGCAAGTCGCTCGTTGTAGACAACGCTGACATACTGTGAGCCGTGATCCGAATGGTGAATGAGACCTGTTGTTTCCTCAGCACACACGATCGCCTGGTTAAGAGCTTGCAGCGGCAGTGCTTCGGTCCGCATCGAATCTGATAACGCCCACCCAACGATCCGTCGGGAGTAAACGTCGGTGACAAACGCGGCGTAGACAAAGCCTTTCTT
>NZ_JASPGQ010000014.1:0-74850 GCF_030229885.1 Corynebacterium sp. MSK204
CCGGATCTGCGCCCGGATTTGGTCGAGCGTGAATTTAAAGCCCGGGGCCCGAATAAGCTGTGGGTGGCCGACATTACCTACGTGCGCACGAAGAAAGGCTTTGTGTATGCCGCGTTTGTCACCGACGTTTACTCCCGACGGATCGTTGGGTGGGCGTTATCAGACTCGATGCGCACCGAAGCACTGCCGCTGCAAGCTCTCAACCAGGCAATCGTGTGTGCTGAGGAAACAACAGGTCTCATTCACCATTCGGATCACGGATCGCAGTATGTCAGCGTGGTCTACAACCAGCGACTTGCCCAACACGGGATCACTGCTTCCACCGGAAGTGTGGTGACTTATATGACAATGCACTGGCTGAAAACGTTAACGGCCCCTCATAAGAACGAACTCATCCATACTCGCAGGTGGAATGATGTTATCGAGGTAGAAATTGCGACGTTCGAGTGGGTGTCATGGTGGAACGAGGTAAGGCTCCACCAAAGCTTGGGATACCGAACCCCAGCCGAGGTGGAAACCGAGTTTTGGAAGCAGAACCCGCCACAGGCAATAATAGAAATCAAGGCAAATGCCTAGGAACAAAACTCGGGGCACTTCATTCCTTGGCGGAGTATGCAATGCCATTCAAGTGGCCGCACTGCGAATCATCGTGGTGGGAACCGTACCTGATGGGGTTAAGCCCAAAGCCCTTTCTACGATGGGATCGATAAATAGCTCTGCGATGCTTATCGGATACATCATCGGGGCGCCTGTCGTAAGCGCCATCGGCCCAGCAGCGGCACTTGCCGTATCCGGAATTGGAACCTCCGTGCTCACAGTGGGACCAGTCCTGAAACACCGTTTGCAACAATGACCATGTATTCACCTAGTTGCTGTTTTTCTGCTTTTTCGTGCGCAGCATATCCATGCTCATTACGGCGCCGATGATGGCTGCGTGCTGTTGCTCGTTGAGGTCTGGCGCGATCCGCAGGAGATACGTGTTTTTACCCATGAAGTAGTTGCCCATGCCGGTCCACTTATGGGAGACATCGGCAAGCTGGCGATCCTGGGAGGTGATGGTGAGGTTCCAATCCCAGAAATCGCCGTGCACTTCGACGTCGGCAAAGCCCTCCATTGTTAATTTCATCTTGGTTTTGAACATGGAGAAGCGCTTGGTGATAACGGCCATGGGCTGTTCAATTCCCGGTAGGTGTACTTCGTAGGTATCCCGCAAAAAATTCGGCGGATCCGAGATCGTCATGACTGTTTGTTGGGGGTTGCCTTCGGCATCCGTGAGTGCGACCTCCAAGCTACGGGAGGGTTTAAACACCATTTCCTTAAGGCTGGTGGATTGCACGATGGTGCCCACTGGGGTCCCGTTGACATCAGATATCATGAATCGATCCTTGAGGAGGGACTTGGTCTGGGAAATAACCAGCTCGTCGAGCGTGAATAATTTTTGCATCATGCCAGCCAATGTATTCCAACCGGCGAATTTAATCCTCCTCCCTAGGGGTGGTTTTTGCTTCTTCCTGTGCTTGGTGGGCCTCCTCGTAGGCTCGCGCGCGGTGGGCGGTCATGGTTTGTGCAAAAGTTTGCACCCAATTCTTATTCTTTTCTGCCAGTGGGCCGGAAGGCTCGGTGACGGTCCAGGTGCCGTCCTCGAAGAGCCAAATAATGTCCCGGGTGTGTGGGTCCATGACGTAGAAGACGCGGCCATCGGTCTTTATGTTGTGGTGGTGCTGGCACAGGCAGGCAAGGTTTGCGGGCGTCGTCGGCCCGCCATCCGCGTGGTTGATGCGGTGATCCTTCTGGCACACCGTGGCAGGGCGGTTGCAGCCAGGGTAGCGGCAGGTGCCGTCGAATCCTTCGAGGTAGGCTGCCATATCCGGCGGGGTGACGTATCCCTTAACCTCCTTATCCGGGTTCATGTCCCGGATCTTGGAGTAGGGCAGCGCGTTGGAGCGCGCTGGGTCGAGCCACCCAACGGATTCAATGAATGCGGGGGAGTTGGGGACATCGGTTGCCTTGTAAGCATTCAGGATGACTTGGGGTGCTTCGGTATTGCCGGTGAGGAGGGAAATGGCGGCATCGGCAAGCGAGCAATCCAGCTTGAGCGCAGTCTCCTTGATGCACTTATCTACGCACGCCATCACCGAGGGGTCCGCGCTCAGCGTCATCGCCGAGGTATTGTTTCCCCAATTTTCCACGGTGTAGCGCGGCTGGGTCGGCCCCTTTTTGACCGCAAGGGTGTCATCTTCGAGGTTGATGAGCTCATTCATCTTCCTTTTAATCTGCGCTTGCGTCCGCATGGACTGGTTGGCGCGGGTGGGAGTGAGGTAGGCGGTGAGCTGCTCATCGATGCGCGCGACTACCTCCGGGGTCGGGTTGCCCAGGCGGTTGAGGGATTTATTGATGGCAATGAGGCGGTCTAAATCTAGGTGATAGAGCTGGTGCTGCAGTTCTTTTAGCTGGGGGAGCTCTTCCAGGCGGTACAGGGCCATCAGGATATGGCCGATTCGCCCTTCATTAACTCCGGTGGTGCGGTAGAGGGATTGGGTGACTAATTCGAAATCAGAATCGAGATCGGGGATCTGTTCAGTCCAGAACTCGTATTCAGTCTTCCGCATTTCAAAAGCTAAGCGTGTAGTGGGGTCTTTGGTGTTGGTCGTGGAAAAGTAGGGATCTTCCATGGCGCTTAAAACCTAAATTTGTATTGTGAACGTGTGTACGAAAAACACTATAGAACACCCGCCGGACATTCGCCTGTTTTAACGCGTTTTCGCAGGTAGGAATGCATATTCTTCCGTCAGGATAACCAGCTCAAAAAGCAAAATTATGTGCTAGCTTGAGGAAGGTATGAGTCAGGAGCAGGAAACGCAGGAAGAACCCGGCCGCGCGTGGTGGCAGTGGTGGGCGCCCTTGGCGATGATCGCCGTCTTCTTGGTGCTCCCGCCGGCGATTTACCAGGCGGTTTCCGGCACGGCGCTGCTCGGCATCATGGGTGGGCTTACCGCGCTTATTGCTCTTATCGATGCCACCACATTCCGCTACTCATGGACCATCTTCTGGGTTGCTGGCATTGCCTATTTCGCAGCCATGGCGATGTACTTCAACGAGGGGACATGGATTTACCTGCCGGTAGTGGTCCTTTTGGCGTGGGGTGCTAGCAAATTGGGCGCCAAGGTGAGGAAGCGCTGATGGAAATCTGGCGGTTGGACCACCCTGAGGCTGGCCTGCTCGAGGTTGAGCGCGGCTACGATGCCGAGTTCGCTGAACAGGGTGAATGGCCAAAGGAGTCGAAGGAATTTACGCCGGTGCTTGGCGATGCCCCCTTTATCCACCGCATCCAGCTCTGGCGCAAGAATCCTGCACCCCGCATGCAGATCGTGGTCAATGGCGAGGTTCGCAGCCGGCACGACAAGCCGCGTGGCGGCCGTTATTCATTGCAGAAGAATCTGGAAAACGATCTCTCATTCAGTGAGAATAGTGCGCCGCTGACTAAGCCTTATGTAGATATCCAAGCCACGCCCTTCGGGGAGATACAGGATGTCTACTACCGCGATGGGGAGGAGGCCGTGGCCTTTGATCCGCCGCCGGGCTCCTTGGGTGAAAAGCGGCGCCGGGCAATGGAAGAAAGCCCCTTCAAGCGCGTGCTGTATCCACTGCTCGGTGGGCTGGGGAAGTCCGGGTGGGCCATCGCGATGATTGTTTTGGCTCCTATTATTAGCCGCATCCTCTCGCGCTTGCTGCCGGATTGGGAGCTGCCAGATGTAGATTTCCCAGAGATTTACCTTCCGCTGCCAAATTTGCCGAACCTGCCGGAGCCACCGCAGATTACCTTGCCCGCGCCGCAGTTTGCGGTGCACTTTGTACCTCCGGAATGGGTGGTTTTCCTTATGGATTACAGCAGGGTGTGGATGCCTATAGTTATTGCCATTGCCTTTGGGGTGATGGCGGTGCGCAATGCAAAGAAGTCGGAGGCGAAGAAGAAGGAGTGGCAGAACCATGAAGATTCGCGGCGCGATTGATGCGGAGGGCCGGTGCAAGCATTGGCATTCCCCGCTCGACGTGGTGGCCAATAAGTGCGCGACCTGCGGCGAGTACTTCGCGTGCGCGCTGTGCCATGCGGAGCTGACGGATCATGAGTTTGGGCCCATGCTTGTCGATGCCCCCGCTGCCCTCTGCGGTTCCTGTGGCCTCGAGATGGATTACCGGCTGTATTCCTCTGTCGAGGCATGCCCGAAGTGTGGGCATATGTTTAATCCCGGCTGCAGTGCGCATGCCGGGATCTATTTTCAGGTCACCGCGTAAAAGCGAGGGGAGAGTGCTACTGGTTCAGACCCAAAAAGCGGTTGACCAAGCTGTGGTAGGCGCGCACGGTGAGATCTAGGTCCTCGAGGTAGAGGTGCTCATCGTGGCTGTGTAATTGCGAGTTGGCGCTGGCCATATCGCGGCCCTCGGCGTGCATCGCAAAGCCATAGGCATTGCCGCCCTTGCGGCGGGCGAAGCGGAGGTCGGAACCACCGGTGGCGTGGACGGGGACGACGTCTTTATTGGGGAAGAACTCTTTGGCGGTGGCCTCAATGGTGCGCCAGAGCTCGGTATCGGTGGAGGACTGGGTGGCGTTTTCGGTAATGAGGTGTTCGATTTCTACCTCATCGGCAAGATCGCCCAGTGCGCTGCGGAGGAAATCGTCCAAGTCTTCCTGGGTTTGCCCAGGGAAGGGGCGGATATCCATCTCAAGGTAGGCGTGGGAAGGCAGCACATTGATGGCCCCGCCGGCACGCAGGACGGTCTCGGCGATGGTGGTGTGGCTAAAGGCGTGGGCGTAGGCATCGAGGTTGCCGAACTTGGTGTAGTCACCGGTGCCATCGATAAGCTCTTTTTCGGTCTCAGGATCGAACTTGAAGGTGCGGACGAAGCCCTCCCAGATCTCGTTGGAGGCTGTGGGTGGCTCGGCCTCGGCGATGCGGCGGGCGACCTCGCCAATCTTTACGATGGCAAAGTCCTTGCCGTAGGGCGTCGAGCCGTGTCCGGCATCGCCAGTGACGTGGAGGCGGCGCTGGCCAGCGCCCTTTTCTCCCACGTTGAAGCCCACCGCGCCGGGCAGGTGGCTACCGCCGGTCTCGGAGAGGCAGTTCTTCCAGGAGAAGGCATCGGGGTGGTTTTCTGCCATCCACCGCACGCCCAGGCCACCGCGGGCCTCTTCATCGGCCATGCCCACGAAGGCAAGCGTTCCGCCGGGGTTGCCGGCGCGCGCTACCTCGCGGGTGACGGCGGCCATGGTGGCGGTAATAAAGAGCATATCTACGGAACCGCGGCCGTATAGCTTGCCGTCTTCAATGAGTGCCTCGAAGGGCGGCTTGGTCCACTTGGGTTCGTCGACGGGCACGACATCGGTATGCCCCATAAGAGTGAGTGGTTCCTTGGCGGGATCGCCGGGGACGGTCACCACGATGGAGACGCGGCCCGGGTGGGATTCAAAGCGCTCGATGGAGACGTCTTCGCCGGCAAAAAAGTTCTCTAGCGTATCGGCATTGCGCACCTCAAAGCCGGAATCCGGGGTGAGGTCGTTCACGCAAGCATTGCGGATGAGTTCTTGGAGGAGTTCGAGGGTGTCATTGTAAAGCGTCATGCCCCTTAGGGTAATCCCGCGAAAAAAATTTTGTGATTTTGGCCAAAGTTGAACGGCGTTCAAGTATGGTTCACTGCATGAGCATCATCGACATCGCCCGTGAGAAAGCTCTGGAGCAAGGCAAAGGCCTTAACCAGGAAGAACTACTACAAGTACTGCAGGTTCCAGATTCCCAGCTGGAAGAAATTGCTGATATCGCCCACCAGACCCGCCTGAAGTGGTGCGGCCCGGACGTATCGGTGGAAGGCATTATCTCCATCAAGACTGGTGGTTGCCCAGAAGATTGCCACTTCTGCTCCCAGTCCGGCCTCTTCGAGTCCCCAGTGCGCGCAGTGCGCCTGAACATCCCTGAGCTGGTGGAGGCGGCGCAGAAGACCGCCAAGACCGGCGCTACCGAGTTCTGCATCGTCGCTGCGGTGAAGTCCCCGGATGACCGCCTGCTGGACCAGGTGGGCGAGGCCATCGCCGCCATTAATGATGCCGTTGACATCGAGATTTCCTGCTCCCTGGGCACCCTGACCCGCGAGCAGGCACAGCGCCTGAAGGACATGGGCGCACAGCGCTACAACCACAACCTGGAGACCTCCCGCTCCTACTTCCCCAACGTGGTCACCACCCACACCTGGGAAGAGCGCAAGAAGACCCTGGACTACGTGCGCGAGGTAGGCATGGAAGTCTGCTGTGGCGGCATCATCGGCATGGGCGAGTCCCTGGAGCAGCGCGCCGAGTTCGCAGCCCAGCTGGCAGAGATCGATCCGTGCGAGGTTCCGATGAACTTCCTCGACCCTCGCCCGGGCACCCCGTTCGCTGATCGCCCGCTGGTTCCGCTGGGTGAGGGCCTGCGTGCCGTTGCTGCATTCCGCTTGGCGATGCCCTCCACCACCCTCCGCTTCGCCGGCGGCCGCGAGCTTTCGCTTGGCGATGACGGCACCGAGCGCGGTTTGCTCGGTGGCATCAACGCCATCATTGCCGGTAACTACTTGACCACTCTGGGTCAGGAAATCGAAAAGGATGTGGATATGCTGGGCCGCATCGATCTCCCGATCAAGGCTCTGTAGTGTCCGAGCCGAACTCTGAGTTGGCAACCGCCGTCCTGGCCGGGGACGAGCCAATTTTCCACCCCAATACCGGCAAGCCGATCGAAGAGGTCTTCACGCTGCACCCTGCTGCAGCCGCCGGCCTCGACGTGCCGCGCTACTGCCAGATCTGTGGCCGCCGCATGGTGGCCCAGGTGCGCCCCGATGGCTGGCACACCAAGTGCTCGCGCCACGGGGAGCTAGATTCTGAGTGGTTATACGTAGAGCAGCTACCAGAGAGTTAGCACTACCAAGATAAGGAGCCGCTGCCGCATGGCAGGCGGCTCCTTTTCCTATTAAAAAATACCCGTGAGCTGGGGATAGGTAAATCTACTCTCGAAATTTTGTGCGCTCTACTTTAGAGATTTGGTACGTCCTACTTGCGAAATTTGGTAAAAACTCGCAATCGCTTGATTAGATTGGTGGGTATGGATCCCGCCGTAGCCCACGCACATCAGTCCGCGCTGCGATCGATTGCGCGCGTCGTGGAGGAGACGGCGCCGCATACGGAGGCGGGGAAGGCTTTGGGGGACATCGCCAAGCAGCTGCGAGAAGGGCCGGTGATGGTGCTGACGGGGGCGGGGGTATCGACGGAATCGGGGGTGCCGGATTATCGGGGCCCGCGGGGCTCGCTGAGCAGGCACCGGCCGATGACGTATCAGGAATTTCGCCACGATCCGGCCGCTAGCCATAGGTATTGGGCGCGCAGTTTCGTGGGCTGGCGTGTGATGGATTCTGCGGCACCCAATCGCACGCATTATGCGCTCGTGGAGTTGGAGCGCGCCGGGCTGGTCAATGGCGTGGTGACCCAAAACGTGGATGGTCTGCATAAACGGGCGGGTACGGACAGGCTGGTCACGCTGCACGGCGATATGGAAACCGTGGTGTGCCTGTTGTGTGGTCACTATGAGGATCGTGGGCACTTCGATGCACGCCTGGCGGCCGCGAACCCGGGCTACCTGGAGCGCCTAGTGGTGGAAAGGGACCAAGTTAACCCGGATGGTGACGTGACGCTGGATGAGAAAGACGTCGCGGCGTTTCGAATGGCTGGCTGCGAGCGTTGCGGATCGGAGTTGCTCAAGCCTGACGTGGTGTATTTTGGCGAGCCCGTGCCAGCCACGCGGCGGGATGCGGCCTTTGCGCTCTTGAACGAGGCTAATTCGCTGCTGGTGGCCGGTTCTTCGCTGGCGGTGATGAGTGGATATCGCTTTGTGCTTGAGGCAAAGAAGCAGGGCAAGCGCGTGGCCGTTATTAACGGTGGGCCTGGCCGCGGGGACAAGAAGGTGGATACGCTGTGGCGCACGCAGGTGGGCCCGGCCTTTGATGCCCTGCTCGATGAGCTGGAGATTTAATTATCGCGGCGTGTGCTCGACCATCCTGAGCAGCGTGCGTACGATGGCGTGCACGCGCTTATCCATGGGCATATCTTCGTGCATGACCACGGCGTGGCGGTCAAAATCTTGGATATAGATATTGCGCACCGCACCCTCAGGCGCGCCCTCGGGGTCGAGGAAGCAGGTCTCGGGCGGGACGACGACGGCATCGGAACGCGTGGCGATGCAGGTGTAGCTCACGCCGGATTCGAGGTCGCCGTCGCGGTTGACATCGCGAAGCACCTCGCTGCCTACCACCTGATCCATGCCGGCGGGACCAAACCAGCCATCGATAATGGAGCGGATCACCGCCTCTTGGCGTTGGGTGCGAATGAGGCGACTGGCGATGCCCCCGTGGGTCGTCCCATGATTAGGCGCGCTGATGCTCATGAGGTGGATGACCTTTTCGGCGCCGCCGTCCATGCGCATCCAGTACCGCGCGAGCAGTCCGCCCTGGGAGTGGCCTACTAAGATGACCTTTTCTGCCCCGGTGACGGCGAGCACGGTATCGATATACGCGCCGAGCTGCTGCGATGATTCTGGGATGGTCTGCGTGGCGCGGTGGCCGTAGTCAGGGGCAAAGACCGCCCAGCCGTCTTGGCGCAAGATATTGCCCATAATCTGCCAGGCGCCCTTGGTATCGCAGGTGCCGTGGACCAGGATGACCGGCCAGGGGCGCTCGTCGCTCGGGCGGGCGCCCCAATCGTCTTCGAAAACGCCGCGTGGCTTCGTGCGTGCGCCGAGGGGCAGGGTCCTGGCGGCATCGGCGTCGAGGGCGGAATCGCCGGGACTGGACTTATCCTTTTCGGCCTTGAGGCGGTCAACGATCTCATTGGCGACGTCATCCTGCAAAGAACTGGCCGCAGCCGGGGAGGCGATACCAAGGCGAGGCGAATCTTTTTCTTCGGGTGCATCTTCCTCGTTGACGCGCCCGAACTTGAGGAGTTGTTCAGAAATAATGCTTTTCAACTCTGCAAGAGATTCGACAGCCATGCTTTAAATCATACGCGTTGATGCAGGTAAATGGCATTTTTGAAAAGGTTGAAGAATTTTATGGGCAAAGCCTTGACCTCGCGCCACAATCTTTGTAAACTTAGGCTTGCCTAATCACGGGCGGTGCTTACGGCGTAGGGCGCTCCACTCCTTGCCGCTAAGTGCCAGAGATTAGTCATGGGGAGAGGGCCCGCCGATGCGCAGTCGGCGGGCCTTCGTTTATGCCTCGGGAGGGTTAGTCGTCGAAGCAGGCGGCGGGTGCTTCATCCTCATGCGGGGGAATGGGAAGATCAACGGGAAATTCACGGGTGGCGGCAAAAAGCTCCACCCCAATATTAGTGGCAGGCATAGAGCTAACGATACCAAGTGGGCGTTTAGGATTCAGGGTAGAAAAGACTCCGCTGCCGTGCTGCTCGGTCCCCGCTAAACTCGCCGGTATGACCGATCTGCAGCATGTCCACTCCGTAGATGAAGCGGTGACTCGCTTAATTGAGCATTATGAAACTTCATGTGAGTTGGGGCGCGAGGCCCTTGCCTCCGGCACCCTCGATGATTATCGCCACGTGGTCTATCCCAAGGTGACAGTGGAGATCCGTAAATGGCAGCCGATTGACCGCTCCGAGCCCTTTGGCTATGTGGACGAGGCTGGCAAGTATTCTGCGGTCGTCTCCAAGCCGCACATCATCCGGGAATACTTGCACGAGCAGCTGACGCGGCTGACCAATAACTATCCGTGCGATATCTTCGTCGGCCAATCGGATGAGCGCATCCCGCCGGAATACATCAAGGATGCCCCGGCGGCCCCGCAGGAGCGCGGCCCCATCCCGCGCCCGACCTTGGATGAGGTCAACGATGCGATTATTGATGGCGAGTGGGATGCCTTTCACGGCGGGGAAAGCCGCTCTTTCACTTCGGGGCGCAGCGCTTCGATATTGCCTGTGCGCGCATCGAGCACTACACCGGCATCGAGGTCGATACGGTGCAGAAATACATCCTGTTTACCAATTACGCGATGCACACCACGGAGTTTGTGAAATTTGGTCTGCGCGAGCTGACCAAGGAAGATTCGCGATATACGGCGCTCGTATTGCCCAATGGGGAGACCATTCACCCCAATGATGCGGTGGACCTCGACCTAGATGGGCTGACGTTAACCTCGCGCTTCCAGATGCCCCGGTTCGATCTCATCACCGCAGGGGGCGATGGCATCACGATGATCAACATCGGCGTGGGGCCTTCGAATGCGAAGACCATTACGGACTGCTTGGCCGTGCTGCGGCCGGAGGCCTGGATCATGATTGGCCACTGCGCCGGCATGGATGGGCGCATGCGCATCGGTGACCTGATCTTGGGCAATGCCTACGAGCGCCACGACCACATCTTGGACCGGCAGGTGGTTTCTTCCACACCGATTCCGGCCATTCCAGAGGTCCAGCGCATGCTGGAGGCGGCCGTGGATGAGGTCTACGGCAGCGATAATTCGCTCATGCGCACCGGCACGGTGCTATCGACCGATGACCGCGATTGGGAGTGGCGCACCAGCCGGGATCTGTGGGAGTGGTTGCGCACTTCTACCGCGGTAGCGGTGGACATGGAATCGTGCGCCTTGGCGGCAAATGGGTACCGCTACCGCGTGCCCTATGGCACGCTGCTATCCGTATCGGATCTGCCACTGCACGCCGTGCCGAAGCTGCCGGCGCAGGCCCAGGCGTTTTATTCCAACTCCAAGGAAGCCCACGTCATGTGCGCGGTGCGCGCGGTGGAACAGCTGGCTGAAAACCCGGAGCGCCTGCGCACGCGCAAGCTGCGCCGCACGTTGGGAGAGGTTCCTTTCCGGTAGCTGCTTTCCCTTGGTAGGTATCGCTAGTTAAACTACAAAGAAAGCCCATGACGCAAAAGGAGCCGCGCAATCGTGACTGAGAATTGGATCCACCCGGACCGGGAGAACCTCACCTGGGAAGTCTTCGGCGAAGCGAGCCGGAATCTTTCGGAGCAAATCGTGGAATCCGGTTGGTTTCCTGACTTGATCGTGGGTGTTGCCCGCGGCGGACTGATCCCAGCCGGTGCCATTGGTTATGCCATCGGGGTCAAGGCCATGGGCGCTATCAACGTGGAGTTCTACACCGATATTGGCCAGACCTTGGACGAGCCGATCATCTTGTCCCCGCAATTGGATACGGATTCCCTTAAGGGTAAGAAGGTGCTCGTCGTTGATGACGTGGCCGATTCCGGCAAGACCCTGGATCTGGTGGTGAACTTCTTGGAAGAAACCGCCGATGAAGTGCGTTCCGCTGTGGTCTATACCAAGCCGAAGACCATCTTTGAGCCGGATTATTCGTGGAAGAAGACGGATAAGTGGATCAACTTTGCCTGGTCGGTGCTGCCGGTGATCACGGCGGATGGCTCCTTTCAGGAAGGCTCGTAGTAGCTACTAGTATGTGCAGGCGTGATTAACGAGCAGCCTGCACCCACCGGCGTCATCGCCAGTTTCCGCTTTGCATTTTCCTCACCTGCGCGTTTGCGCAAGGAAGTGCTCGGCGGACTGGCGGTGGCGCTTGCTTTGATCCCGGAAGTTTTAAGCTTTTCCATTCTCGCTGGCCTCGACCCGCGGGTGGGGCTGTATTCCTCGGTGATTATGGCGATGGCCATCGCCTTTACCGGCGGGCGGCCTGCCATGATTTCCGCGGCGGCGGGCGCGGTAGCCCTGGTGGTGGCCCCGCTCGCGCACGAGTATGGGCATGATTATGTGATGGCGGCGGTGCTTGCGGCCGGTATCATCCAGGTGCTGTTGGCGTGGGTGGGCATCGCCAAGCTCATGCGCTTTATCCCGCGTTCGGTGATGACGGGATTCGTCAATGCGCTGGGAATTATGATGTTTACCGCGCAGCTGCCGCACCTTATCGATGTCCCCTGGATGGTCTATGTGCTGGTGGCCATAGGCCTGGCCATCATGATCGTTTTGCCGCGGTTTACCCAGGCAATTCCGGCGCCGTTGGTGACCATCGTGGTGGTAAGCCTCATCGCCGTCGCGGCGGGGTGGAAGGTGCCGGATGTGGCGGACCAGGGCGAGCTGCCCACGACGCTGCCGGGGCTTTTCATTCCGGATATTCCGTGGAACCTGGAGACCCTGCAGGTAATTGCGCCCTACGCCTTTGGGATGGCGCTGGTGGGCCTGATGGAATCGCTGCTAACGGCAAAGCTTGTCGATGACATCACGGATACCCATTCCGATAAGACCCGCGAGTCCTTTGGCCAGGGCATTGGCAATATATTGGCCGCAGCCATTGGTGGCATGGGCGTGTGCGCGATGATTGGCCAGACGATGATCGGCGTCAAGGTATCCCAGGCGCGCACGCGCTTGTCGACGTTCCTCGCCGGCGCCTTCCTCCTCGTGCTATGCCTGCTTTTTGGCGAGGCCGTAGGCCGCATTCCGATGGCCGCGCTGGTCGCGGTGATGATCCTCGTGGCGGCGACGACGGTCAATTGGCATTCCGTTCGCCCGCGCACGCTGAAGCTGATGCCGCTTTCTGAAATCCTCGTCATGCTGCTGACGGTTGCGGGCACGCTGGCCACGCATAACCTCGCAGTAGGAGTGGTATTAGGCGTGGTGGCTGCATCGATTGGCTTTGCCCGCCGGGTGGCACACCTCGTGGAGGTTGAGTTGGTTGATGGATACACCTACGTGGTGCATGGCCAGCTCTTTTTCGCCTCCTCGAATGATTTGGTCTACGCCTTTGATTACACGCTCGATACGGACTTCGTGGTGGTGGACCTTTCCGATGCCGAGGTTTGGGATGCCTCGACGGTGGCGACGCTGGATGCGGTGCAGAAAAAGTACGCGGATCGCGGCATTGAGGTGGAGTTTCGGGGCCTCGATGGGGCGAGCGCGCAGCGCCTGGAGCGCCTGAGTGGGCAACTGGGTGATTAATATCACATTGCAAATCTGATGTGCGGGGGCGTACTGGCCGCAAGGCGGTAAATGGAGCGACCTAGTGTGGCGAGATTGACCGTTTAGGGCAATGACCTCGAACTATTAGGCGATATTAACTTCGTGCCGTGGAGCAGCTTTGTCTTAACTAACTTAGGTGATCCAACCTGAAAAACGCCCCTGAGGTGCGGGTTTGATTAAGCATACCTTGCTAGACGGGAGATTTTATTTGGGTATTGTAGTGCCTACAACCAATTAATTGATTCCTACAGAAAGGATTTAGCAATGGATGAGAAGCTGCAAACCCTGCTAAACAATCAGGTCATTAACGAGCACGGCGCCGCTATGGTCTACACCCAGCTGGCCTACGAGATGGACAACCTGTCCTTCCCGGGCATGCGCGATTGGTTCATGGCTCAGGCTGGCGAAGAGCGCGTTCACGCACAGAAGCTTGCGGATCACCTCTTGGCACGCGGCTACCGCGTAGAGCTCAACGATATCCCGGTTGGCTCCATCAAGGCTGCCACCCCGCTGGATGCGTTCGAGGCTTCCTTGGCACACGAGCAGAAGGTCTCCGAGCAGATCCGCGAGATCGCCCGCGTTGCCCTTGACATCCAGGACCTGGACTCCCGTCAGCTCATTGACTGGTTCCTGGCTGAGCAGATCGAGGAAGAGGACACCGTTTCTGAGATCATCGACCAGATCAAGCTGGTGGGCAACGATGGCGCTGGCTTGCTGCGCATCGATTCCCGTTTGGCTAATCGCAACTCCTAAGTTGTGAATAACAAACACATCAAGATTTAATTCAATCCTCCCATGGCACTGCGCTGCTGTGGGAGGATTGACGTATGTCTGCACACCTCAAAACAACCCTCTCCGCCACCCTGGCGGTATTGGCATTAAGTCTCATCATTGGGGCTGCGGTCATCTCAAGCCACGTCACCCTCGGCATCTTTTTGACCACCGCGGCGCTCATGCTGAGCCCGTTTGCGGGGGTGGTGATGCTGGCGTGTGGGGTCATCGGCAAGCGCGGGCTGGTCAACCGCTCCTTATATTCCCTGAGTGGAATGCTGATTCTGGCTTCGCTGGCCGTGCTCATCGCCTTGCCGATGGCGCAGGCGACGCTAGTGCTGGTGATTTTTATCGCCGGTATAGCGGTGGGGATCGTGGCAGTGCAGACCCAAGCTACTAGGCGCGCATAAACTGGATGCATTATGCCGAAGTTGCTGTTTGATCTGTACGGCGTGCTGCTGCGCCCCGCCACGCCGGAAGCGCACGCTGAACTGGAGCGCTTCCTCGCGCCTGCGAATCCGGAGGCCTTCTGGGAGGCCTATAAGTATTTCCGGCCGGATTACGATGCCGGAATTTTCAGCGATAGCCACTACTGGAACGAGATAGCCGCCCGCGCGGGGATGGCGCCCATTGATTGCACTGGGGCCGTGGCCTGCGAGAATCAGTACCTGCTCGAGGCGGACCCAGAGATGGTGGCGCTGGTTAAAGGGCTCATCGGGGAGGGCTTTAGTGTGGGGATTTTATCCAATATCCCTACGACCCTGGCGGAACAGGTGCGCGCGCAGCACCCGTGGTTGGCAGAGTGTGCGGCGGTAACGCTGAGCTGCGATATCGGGGTGGCCAAGCCGCACCCAGAGGCCTACCGAGTGGCGGTGGACGCGCTCGCGGCGCAGCCCAAGGACACGCACTTCTTTGATGACCGCATCGACTACATCGAGGGCGCTACCTATTGCGGGTTGCAATCCCACTTGTTTACCGGCATCGACTCCGCGCGCGAGGTTTTACGCGGTCTGGAGTGAGCGGCCGAGCTCCAATGGCTCGCGCAATAGCTGATCGGTGGCCACGGTGCGGGCGACGGCGCGCACGATTTCTTTGTGGCTTGGAATCATGCGCAGCTCCAGATCTTCCGAGGCAGAATCGCGCACGGTGGAGGCGAACAGCTGGGGCGCGCGGGAATCGCCGGTAAAGGCCCCGCCTGCAATGACCACGGTTTTCGGTGAGTATTCGTTGACCATCTCCGCCGTAATCTGGCCCAGCTGGCGGGCGCGCTCGTCCAAGATGGCGCGCACGGCTGAATTGGACTCGGCGATGGTCGCGACCTCGGGCAGGGTATTGGCCTGGATACCGTGGCGGCGCACGGCCTCCAGGATGGACTGGGTGGCCAAGAGGTGTTCGGAAGCGCCATGCCCCAGTAGATCAGAGCGGGTCTGCGGCAGCGGGATGATGGAATTAACCTCGTCATCGGCGGATAGCGCGGATCCTAAAGAATCATCTGCGAAGAGCAGGAGCACGCGCTCGTTCGTGCCAATTTCGGCGGCCTGCGTCTCCGAGCCCAAAATGGCGGAAATGGCGGAGGTCACCACCACGGGGACGCTAAATTGGAAGCGCAGGCGCGCCGCGATATCGACGCCGTGCCAGCCCAGATTATCCGCGGTGACCAGGCCCTCTTCGTCCACGGTGCCCGAGGTGGTAATCCCCAAGGCCACGAGGCGGCGATCCAGGCCCGTCATCATGCGGTTGATGCCGGCCATGATGTGTTCAAGAAAGTCTTCCTCCGTCAGGCGGGCGACAGGAGTGGCAATCTCTTCCTCCGAAATGGTGCGGCCCTTGATGTCATAGAGGCCGATATAGGTCTCAGAGGTGCCGACGGCGATCCCGCCGAGTACCCAGTTATTATCCGCGGCCTCGAGGGGAACTGTAGGGCGGCCCCGGCCCTGGGATTGGGTGAGGTCGGTGCGCTCTTGGATGAGTCCTGCGTTTAGGAGCGCGGTGGTAGCGCGGGTAATGGTGGGCTGGGAGAGTCCGGTGGCTTCTACCAGCTCACTACGGGTAATGATCGGGTTCAGGCGCACCAGGTGAAGGCACTTAGCAGCCGGTGTACGGGGGCGGGTGAACACGGGGCCAGGTTTGATCATGAAAGAAAGTATATGTGTCACAGACTGCTTTGTCTAATCTATTCATAGGTGTATGTACCGAATGGTCTAAAGGTGGAGGTAGGCCAAAAATTCCCTATGCTGGGGCGCATGAGATCAGTAGCGGTTTATTGCGGCTCTGCCGTGGGCAATTCGCCCGCCTATAGCGCAGCGGCACAACACTTGGGCGGCGAGCTTGCCCGTCGCGGGCTGAACTTGGTCTATGGCGGCGGAAATATCGGCCTCATGCGTGAGGTTGCCAATTCCTGCCTGCAGGCTGGCGGCACCGTCACTGGCGTCATGCCGCAATCCCTGGTGGATTTAGAGATCTCCCACCCAGGCTTGACCCGCCTCGAGGTCGTGGATTCTATGGCCGAGCGGAAAACCCGGATGGAGCAGCTGGCGGATGCCTTTATCTGTTTGCCCGGCGGCGTGGGCACGTTGGAGGAAGTGACAGAGGTACTGACCCAACAACAGCTGGGCAGCATTCGCGGGCCCGTTGGCTTGGTTGACGTGGAAGGTTTTTGGCAGCCCTTTTATGACATGTATGCCGCCATGGCTGAGGCGGGCTTCATCCTGCCCCGCTTTGTAAAATCGCTGGTCATAGAAGAAAATCCCGCGGCCGTGCTGGATGGTTTTGCCCAGTGGCACTACCCGGGCACGAAGTGGAACAACGATTAGCTAACAAGTTTGCAACATTTGGGTGAGCCTGGGTGGCTTATCAACAAGATAAAGGGTTAGACTTCCCTCTTATGAGTTCTGAGCAGACCGCTAAGCGCCAGCCCTCTCTACTGGACGCTTCGTGCGATAACTTCGTTCACGACCTAGCCGAGCTATCCCCAACAGATGCAACCGCGTGGGGAATTGACGGTTTTGAAGGCGAATTGCAGGATTTTTCCCCTGACTATTTTGAGGCGGTCGCTGATCGCACCCGCGACATGGTTGCGGATCTAGATGCCTTGGATGACACCACCGATGAATCCGATGATGAGGATGACTTCGATGACGTGGATTACGTCACCGCAGCCGTCTTGCGGGATCGGCTCTGTTTAGATCTGGATTTGCACCATCACGGCGAGGATATTCGCAGCCTTAATAATATTGCCTCGCCCGTCCAGACCATCCGGGATTCGCTGTTGCTTATGCCGCAGGATACCGAGGAGGATCGCGAGGCCATTCGCTCCCGCCTGTCCAAGGTCAAAAGCTCCCTTGATGGCTACCGCGATTCCCTGAAGGAAGCGGCCTCCCACGGCATGGTGGCACCGCACCGCCAGATCTCTGAGGTCATTGTGCAGTGCGAGCGGCTTGCCGATGCCGACTCTATGCTCGAGGGCCTCGGCCTCGACCCCGACTCCGCCGAGGTGAAGAAGGCCAAGGAGGCCTTTGGCGAGTTCTCGGATTGGTTGTCTAATGACCTGCAGCCGCAGTCCTCCAATAAGGACGCGGTGGGCCGCGAACGCTACGAGCGTTTTTCCAAGCTTTTCGTCGGCGATTCCGTGGACTTGGATGAGGCCTATGAATGGGGCCTTGACCAGGTGCGCTACCTGCGCGGGGAGCAGGAAAAGATTGCGCACGATCTTTATGGCTCGGAATGCTCGGTGCGCTCTGCCATGCGCAAGCTGAACCACGAGGAGCGTTATACCCTGCGCGGTACCGATGCCTTGGTGGAGTGGATGCAGAGCAAGGCCGATGCGGTCATCGCCGAGCTCAATGGCAAGGAATTCGACATTCCGGAAGAAGTCGAAGAGATCGAGTGCCGCATCGACCCAGCGGGCACCGGTGGCATCTTCTACACCCCTCCCAGCGATGACTTTTCGCGCCCGGGCCGCATGTGGTGGTCCGTGCCGGAGGGCCAAGATACCTTCCACACCTGGCAGGAGCTGACCACTGTGCACCATGAGGGTGTACCGGGCCACCACCTGCAGCTGGGTTCTGCCCTGGTGCAAGAGGATTTGAACCTGTGGCGCCGCGCGGTGACCTGGAACTCCGGCCACGGCGAGGGCTGGGCCTTGTACGCTGAGCAGCTTATGGCCGAGCTGGGCTACATGGACGATCCCGGCGTGCGGATGGGGCTGCTCGATGCCCAGCGCCTGCGCGCGGCTCGCGTCGTGGTGGACATCGGATTGCACCTGGGCAAGAAGCTGCCGGACTGCACCGTATCTGGCGTATGGGATAAGGCCCACGTGAAGACCTACATGCGCGAAAATACCGCCATGGATGATGCGAACCTCAACTTTGAGGTCAACCGCTACCTGGGTTGGCCGGGCCAGGCGCCGTCCTATGCCTTGGGCCAGCGCCTGTGGCAAGAAACCCGCGCCGCCGCCGAGGAGCAGGGCATGAGCGCCCGCGAATTCCACTCCGAGGCCCTGGCTCTTGGCTCGGTGCCTATGTCGGTGCTGCGCGAGGCCGTGCTCAATAACTAAGCGCGTCGGCTAGAGCCTTTTAGCAAACTTGCCGACGGCCCTAATGAGCTGCGGCAGGTACCCCGCAATGACTAGCACCGCGATGAGGCGGGTAAGCTGCACCGCGATAACCACCGGGCCAGCTCCGCCTTCCGCAGAGAGCGCGAGCACGGTCTCTAGCGCGCCGGGGCTGGTGGCTAGGTAGGCCTCGAAGTAGCTGATATTGAGCCAGTGCATCAGCGGCCACGCCGTTGCCGCGCACAGGCCGAGGACCGCCGCGATGGAAAGAATCGTCGCGGGAAGCTGCTTGGCAAAGGCCTTGAGCGAGGGGAGAGACAGCCCGCCGCCGCAGACCCACCCGATGGCCAAAAAGGCAATAACCTTAAAGGCATAGATCGGCTCCAGCGTATGCCCCTCCGGCAGGAAGAACGAGGCCAGCACCGTCAAGATCAGCGGGCCGAGCACCGCAGCGGCGGGCAGGTGCAGGAATTTGCCAAGGCTTTCACCGACCAGCGCGATAACGAGCACCAACGCGATGATCCACCAGGTGGTTTCCGCCTCGAGCCTTAAGTCACCGCCCCTTCCGGCAGGCGTATCGAGGAAGGTCACGACGGCGGGAAGGGATACGGAGACGATCAATAACCGCAGGTATTGGGTGAGCGCGACGTAGCGGTAGTCGGCACCGAGTTCATCGGCAAGCGCGGGCATGAGCGAGGCACCCCCGGGAAGCATGGACAGGATGCCGGTTTCGGAGGAGACGTCCCGTGGCTGCTGGCGGTGCAGCATGACGCCGCAGAAGATGCCCAGCGCGATGGTGACAAAGGACATGGTTATGGCCGCCGGCAGGTATCCCACCAATTGGCCAAAGGAGACCACCGTTAGCGGCAGCGCGGCCATGATGCCGATGAATCCGCGCGATAGCCCATAAAATTTGCGGTTGACCTTGAGGTCTTCGCCGGTGATAAGCGCCATGGCGCCGGAGGCAATGATCGCGGCCAAAATCCACGCGGCCGGCACGTGCCACATGCTAAAAAGCCAGCCCAAGAGGATGGAGACGGGGACCACGATGCCCCACCGCAGGATGGTGTGGGTGTCTACGCTTATTCCCCAGTGCCGTTTAGCCACGCGTTCTCCCATCTTCTGCTCGTCCTCGATCGAGTCTAGACCTCCCCGCCGCGGGGTTTATGATCTCCTCATGGATATCGACGTGGCGCAGTGGGCGGTGCTCCTTGTGGGAGCGGCGGGGGCAGGCTGGATCGACGCGGTCATCGGCGGGGGAGGCCTCGTGCTAATTCCGCTATTGCTTGCCGTGATTCCGGGGCTTGCGCCGGCAACGGCGCTGGCCACCAACAAGCTCGCGGCGGTATCCGGCACGGCATCGGCGGCCGTGACCTTGGTGCGCAAGGTGCGTCCGCCCGCAGGGGAGCTCGTTCGCTATGCCCTCATCGCCCTCGTGTGCGCCGGGCTGGGCGCGAGTGTGGCGGCGAATCTAAATAGTGACATCATGCGCCCGCTCATCATCGTGTTGTTAGTGGTGGTGGGCTTTTTCGTGACCTTTAAGCCGAGCTTTGGTACCACCGAGTCACCCGGGATCCGCGGCGGATGGCGCACCTGGGCGGGGATTGCGGCGGTCGCGGTGATTTCCTTTTATGACGGCATCTTTGGCCCGGGTACCGGCATGTTCCTGATTATGGCCTTTACCTTCATCTTCTCCCAGAACTTCTTAAAATCCGCGGCGATGGCCAAGGTGGTCAATACCGCCACGAACCTCGGTGCGCTGGTGACCTTCATCCTTGGCGGCCACGTGTGGTGGACCCTTGGCATCGCGTTGGCCGCCGCCAATATCCTCGGCGCGCAGGTGGGCGCGCGGACGGTGCTCAGCGGCGGGACGAAGTTTATCCGCTACGCCCTGCTTACCTTGGTCGTGGTCATGAGCTGCTATTTATCCTGGCAGCAGTGGGGTTAGGCTACATCCGGTTCTTGGTCCGCGCGGTGGCGATGGCATTCCACGGATCCTCGGGCCACGGGTGCTTGGGGTAGCGTCCGCGCATATCGGCGCGCACCCCGGCGTAGGGGCCGGACCAGAAGCTAGCAAGATCATCGGTGACCGCCAGCGGGCGGCCGGCGGGGGAGAGCAAGTGAAATTGCACGCGGTTGCCGCAGTACTCCGGAGATTCGGCCAGGCCGAAGCACTCCTGCAACTTGATGTGGACCACGGGGCGCTCGCCCGACCAGTCGATTTTGGCATCGCGGCCGGAGGGCACTGGGAGGCGCTGAGGTGCGAGCTCGTCTAAGCGGGTGGCTTCGGGCCAGGGAAGCAGGCGCTGCAGGGCGGGGTACATGTCTATCTTGGCGGTGGGGGTTCCCGCGGCAATCTGGTGCAGCTCGGGCCCGAGCCACTCGGCGGGATCGGCGGTATCGACATCCGGCCACGGATCGCCGTAGTGCGCGTGCAGGTGGCGGAGCCTATCTTTTAAGCTCTGGGCCTTCTCGCTGAAGGTAAATAAGCCCAGGCCCTCTTCGCGGATGCCGGCGGCTAGGGCTTGCGCAGCGGCATCGCCAGTGACCTTGACCGGGGTTTCGGACAACACAATCGCCCCGGCCGCCCGGACCTTGACCCCGCGCACGCGGCCCCCACGCAGGAAGGCGCGAGTTTCTTCGGTCACGCCGATGGCATCCAGCGCGGCGGACTCTTCGATGCGCGCGGCGGTGCGGATGATGGGGTTTCCGGCATTGGAGAGGGTGACCTCCGCGATGGCGAGCCACGGCGAGCCGGCCAGCCCGGAGTTATCCAGCAGCCGTGCGCGGGTGCCGCTGGCCAGCAGGTAGTCTTCACCCACGCGCTTGGCCACCTGCTCGGGATAGGCGGTGGCGACGACTTCGCCGGGGTCTGCGGGGCCGAGATCCTCCACCAGGCGGGACAGGCGCTTGACTTCCTTCTGCGGTGCGGGGCGACGGGTGAGATCGGTGGTGTTGGTGGGGGCATCGGCAAGCGCGGCGATGGTGGGGGCCGCCTGGCTGCCGTGCCGGATAAGGGCCGCGCCGAGGCGGGGATCGGTGGGCAGCAGGGCGAGCTCCTGCGTCGCGCCAATGCGCTCGAGGGTGGCGCGCGCGGCCGCAAGTACCTGGGCGGGCGGCGGATCGAGCAGCGGGAAATCCGGGCCCGCGCCCCAACAATCCAGAAACAGCGCGGCCTGGGTGAGATCCGCGGACAGGATCTCCGGCGTGGTGTGCGGGGAAAAGTGCTGGTAATCGTCCTGGGAATAGCAACGAATGACCGTACCTGGCGCCTCACGGCCGGCACGGCCCGCGCGCTGGTCCGCGCTCGATTTCGACGTGGAGACCGTCACCAGGCCAGACATACCGCGCTGCGCATCGCGCCGGGGAACGCGGGCCAGCCCCGCATCTACCACCACGCGCACGCCAGGCACCGTCAGCGAAGACTCTGCGATGGATGTCGCCACCACAATGCGCTGCTCATCGGTATAAAGCGCGGCATCCTGCTCCGCGGTGGTCTGCTTGCCGTGCAGCGGGAAAACATTATGGCCCTGCAGCTCCTCGCACACCAGGTTGACCTCGCGCACGCCGGGCACGAAGACCAGCGTGGATTCGTGTTGGCGGGCCGCTTGCTTGGCGATGCCCCCGTAAAACTCCCGCGATCCCGCCGCGCGCCCCGGCTGCGGCGCGTACTGGATATCCAGGGGATAGGTCACCGCCTCGGTGGTGTGGACGGGCGCGCCCATGAGCTGGGAAAAGCGCTGTGCGTCTACCGTGGCGGACATGGCGATGACGCGGAAGTCCTCGCGCAGCTCGGCCAGTTCTAGGCACATGCCGAGCACCAGATCCGTATCCAGCTGGCGCTCGTGAACCTCATCGATGGCCACGGCGGCCACGCCCTCGAGCTCCGGATCCTTTAGCAGGCGGCGCAGCAGCACGCCCGGGGTGACGAATTCGACCTCGCTTCCCGTGCGGGATTCGCCGCGGATGGCGAAACCGACCTTCTCCGGGGTGCCGCTGAGGGTGCTCAAGCGCTGGGCGGCCGCGCGCACGGCCACGCGGCGCGGGGCGGTGACGATGACCTTGCCGCGCCCTGCGGAATGATTGGCTAGTGCTGGTGGCACGAGCGTGGTTTTACCCGTGCCGGGCGGTGCCTGAATGACGACGTTTCCGGTGCGAGGCAGCGAATCGATGGTCTCGGCTACGGGCAGCCCCGCGCCGATGCTGGCAAGATCGAACATTTAGTTGGCGGCCCCAAAACCTTCCACGGGGCCGTCCAAATCCTTGCGCTCCCACGAATCCTCATCGCCGTCCAGCGTGCGCACCACGCAGCCGGGCGTGCCCAGGACCAGCGAATTATCCGGAATATCCTTGGTCACCAGCGTGCCGGCGCCAATAACGCAGTTTTCACCAATGGTAACCCCCGGCATGACGGTGGCATTGGCCCCAAACCAGGTATTGCGCCCCACGGTGATGGGTTGGGCGATTTCCCACCCGCCCTCGCGCATCGCGTGATCGTTAACGGGGTGGCCCACCGTAATGAACGAGCAATTGGGTCCAATCAGCACGCGGTCACCGAATGTGACCTTGGCTTGGGCCAAAATGCTGCTGCCAAAGTTGATGAAGACGCCTTCCCCACAGACGATATTGCAACCGTATTCCATATTCAGCGGCGCGTGCGCCCCCGGCACGTGTGATTCCTTCGGCAGGATCTCCCGCAAGATTTCCTTCGCCTGCTCCTTATCGGTGTTGTGCAGATCGTTGAACTGCCCAATCAGCCCAAAGGTGCGCTGGTGCTCCTTATCGATGTCCCCCATGCCCGGCAGGTGCCACTGCCCACCGGTCATTCGCTCCCAAGTGCCGTAGCGTTGCAGGTCGTGCAGCTTCTGTTCATCCATGGTGGCCATTGTAGAAGGAGCGTGGCCTAACCGATTAGCGGTTAGGGTGGAGGAATGCTTTTTGATTCGCTGCCGCGGCCGAATGCGTACGTCGCGCCGGGCGTGGGGCACGTGCCGGGATGGGTGGGCATCGGCAAGCAAAAGGCCCTTGTAGAAGAGACGCGGGAGATTGCTCGCGCGTATGCGCATACGCCGATGGCGATGGTGCAGCCGCGGCTGAAATCGGGCGGGCAGATGAGCGTATTTCAGCTGCATCTTGGCCGGTATTGGCATTACCCCAGTTACCGGTACGTGGACAATATGGAAGGCACGGTGGTGCCGCCGGTACCGGATAGCCTGCGGGAATTGGCCCCGGCGGCGCTGCGGCAGGCGGCCCAGGTTGCCCCGGAGCTTGAACCATGGGTGGATAACTTCGTGCCGGAGATGGCGCTGGTGAATTATTATCCGCCCGGCTCGGCGATGGGCATGCACGTAGATGACTCTGAGGAATCGCCCGCGCCCGTGATTTCGCTTTCGATTGGGGATGAGGCCCTCTTCCGCATAGGCCATACCGAAAATCGCACCAAGCCCTGGGACGATGTGACCCTGTGCTCGGGTGATTTGGTGGTCTTTGGCGGGCCGAAGCGCTTTGCCTACCACGGGGTGGTGCGGGTAAATGATGGCACGCTGCCGGAGGGATGCGGGCTGCAAGAAGGCAGAATCAATATCACCATCAGACAAGTTTCGGCGAGCGCGGTAGGCTAGGGCGGGTTACATAAAGGTTGAAGAAAAGAGGTTTTTCTTATGTCCCGAATTGGCATCATCATCGGTTCCACCCGCGATAAGGCGGCAGGCCAGGCAGTAGGCGAGTGGGTCAACGACCTCGCCCAAGGCCGTGAGAATGGCGTGGAGTACCAGCTGTTGGAGCTCAAGAAGTTCAATATCCCCATCCTCACCAGCGAGGTTGTTCCGGGTGCGGCGAATAAGCAGTACGATGACGCCAACGTGCAGGAATGGTCCAAGGCCGTCGATGCCTGCGATGGCTTCGTCTTCGTGACCCCGGAGTACAACCACTCCGTGCCCGGTGCGTTCAAGAATGCTTACGACTCGCTCGGCGCGGAATGGGCGGGCAAGCCGGTGGCCTTCGTGGGCTATGGTTCCGTCGGCGGCGTGCGCGCGGTCGAGGCATGGCGCAATGTCGTGGCTAACTTCTCCATGCCACAGCTGCGCAACCAGCTGGACTTTAATATCTTTACCGATTGGAACGACGGCGAATTCCGCCCCAGCGATGACTCCTACGAGCGCGCAAATTCCCTGCTTTCTGAGCTCGAGGACGCACTCCAGTAGAAAAAGCCCTGCACCGTGCTGCGCGCTGCGTAGCATGGGGTGCATGACTGAAAAGAAAGTAGCAGTAGTAACCGGTGCCTCCTCTGGTATTGGGGAGGCCACCGCGCGCTCTTTGGCCAAGGACGGTTGGCACGTCGTGGTGGGAGCTCGCCGCACAGACCGCCTGCAGCAGCTTGCCAATGAAATCGGTGGCGAGGCCTATGAGCTGGACGTTACCTCCGATGTTTCTGTTTCCAAGTTCGTCTCCCACCTCGACCGCGTAGATCTTTTGGTCAATAACGCCGGCGGTGCCAAGGGCTTGGAGCCGCTTGTCGATACCTCCATTGAGGACTGGCAGTGGATGTACGAGACCAACGTGCTCGGCACCGTGCGCATGATTCAGGCGCTCATGCCCAAGTTAGAGCGGGTGCCGGATCTTTCCGGGCTGATTATTAATGTCGGTTCCATTGCCGGCTGGACGGTGTACGAAGGCGGTTCAGGCTATAACACCGCGAAGCACGGCGTGCGCGTGATTTCTCGCGCGCTGCGCCTAGAAAACCACGATGTGCGCGTTACCGAGATCGATCCTGGCCGCGTGGCCACGGACTTTTCCTTGGTGCGCTTCAAGGGCGATGAGAAACGCGCGGCCAAGGTGTATGACGGCCAGCTCAACCTCGTGGCAGAGGATATTGCCGAGGCCATCCGCTGGGTTGCTGCCCAACCGGCCCACGTCAACGTGGATACGATGACCATCAAGCCGCGCACGCAAAGCTAGGCTGCCTTGCTTTCGAGCATCGAACCTTTGATACTCCGGAGTGTAAATGACGATCCCTTTGTAACGACAAGTAAGTTAGAAGAAGAGAGAAAAGGAACCTGAGTTCTCGATATTGTGCGACAAATATTTATAGAGTTTTGAAAATTTTCTTGAAAGTTCACCAAAGGTTTGGAGCGTTTAAGTAGCAGTGCAAACTTGCACGAGAAGCAGTCAAATAGGATTTGAACAACGAAAATTACTTAGCTGATGTGTTCCGTCGACTTGGAGTGACATGCGAGGATGAACATCGCGAAAACGGATTAAGCGCTCGCGATTTTCAAATAAATTACGAAGCCTCAAATTTTACTTAGTACATGGAACCAAGCTTGGATGATTAAGCTTGTGAAGTTTTCTGAGTTTAGATGAGTTTCACTTCAAAACTACTCTGCCTGTTATGCTCGGTCACTAGTGACTCAAATCCTTGAGGGCTTTTGACAGATCTAAGTACAAGTAGTCATCATTTGAATCTTCTGAGCCACGTTCGCTAAGCCAGTTGACAATTGACTTCCAATTATCCAGTGACGCATCTATATTTTCTTGTTGTTTAATGATGCTGATAAGAATTGTTTCGGTTCTCGCCGCTAGACGAACCTGATCGTATTTATTGTTCTTTATTGCCTGAAATAGTGTCTCTATATGATCCTTTTTTAAATCTTTAGCAAAAAGTTCCAAAGCGCGAAGATTCGCCTCGGCATCACGAAAACTGCAAGATTCCCTGACCAGCACTAAAGCCCGTTGAATTAAAGATTCACGATCGGAAGTTAAATTATGTAATGTAGCTAGTTGCTTTGCTTCCAGATTGTCGATTAGTTGAGATCTGCGGTCCCTAAATTTCTGTTTGAGCGGAGGGTCGCCAGCTAAGTAACCTTTTGAAAAGAGATCGGAGTCTTTAGCTGCGGAGATTACCGTTGATAGACGTTTTTCGGCGGTTCCGGGGATAGTATCCCAAAAAGTCTGCTGTGAGCCGTATGCCCCGACAGCACGAATAAGAGTGGCGTCATCTAGCTTTCCGCTTTTCTCCCAGTTAGCAAGAACGCTGTTAAGAGCTCTTTCGAAATCACCGGGTGCTGCAGTGCTCAGGCTACAAGCTGATGACCGTGCCCGTGAACCTACCCTCGGATCTTTCTCTGGTAGCTCCGCAGTGGATTTTAAGCTCCACTTGATCAAGAGCTTGCAAAGATTCAGTTGTGTCGATTTTGTGGAATGCCGGTAGAAACGGTCAACAAAGTAGTCTTCATCGTCGGGCCAACCGTCGCTTAAGATTTCTTTTTTGAATAGTTCGAGTTGAGCCTTACCCGCTATCGGTGGATGAGAGAATGTTGCACGATGTGCGGCGATAATATGAGAGCGTACTAGTTCTCCGTCGGGTTCAAACAGTTTATCATTCTCGATGAAGCCAGGATGAGCGCACAAATCTCGATCTGTCTTAAGCCTTTGGAGTTCCTCTCTTTCCCGGTGGGTTAGAAGATTAAATTCTTCTTCGCACTTCTTGAGGAGTGTCCTTTCGAACTCTTGAGCTCGGGTGACGTTTTTATCTCTAATAGCAGTGTCATAGCCTTCCAAGTGCTTGCGCACTTCATTATCGCCAGTATCTGCCAGATATCGAAGTTTATGGATAAGGTCTACGGCAACTGTGATCCACAGCGAAACTAGTGAGGCACGGTGGGCGCCTGCATGATAGCAATTAATAACTTCGGAGAGGAGTGCTCGTGTTTTGGGGTTCTCTATTTCTAATTCGAGGGTGCTGAGATCTTTCATTAGAGATCCTAAAAAATAGATTTGGCCAAGTACAGGCCATGATTATAGTTGCCAACGCGGTGATCGAGATGAATTACACAGCAGCAAAATGGGTTAATGAATAGTTTTTAAGGCCCCGCAGGCTCATCAATGAGCGAGGGGCCTTAGGCTTTATAATTTTTTGCGCCTTATTGCAGACCGAACTGATCCCATGCGGCAGGGGCCAGGTTCTGGTACACGTGCTTGTGCTCTTGGTATTCGGCAAGGCCGGTGGGGCCCAGCTCGCGGCCATTACCGGACTGCTTGTAGCCGCCCCATTCCGCCTGCGGCAGGTACGGGTGGAAATCATTGATCCAAATGGTGCCGTGGCGCAGGGCGCGGGCAACGCGCTCGGCGCGGCCGGCATCGGAGGTGTACACCGCGCCGGCCAGGCCATACTCGGTATCGTTTGCGATCTCGATGGCCTCCTCCTCAGTGGTGAAGGTCTCGATGGTCACGGTCGGACCGAAGGCCTCGTCGTGGACGCAGTCCATCTCGCGGGTAGCGCCATCGATAATCGTGGGCAGGTAGTACACGCCCTGGCCCAGATCCGTGGTGCCGGTGCCGTGCTGGCCGTTGGTGTCCTCGCTGGTGGCGGCGCGGCCGCCGGTGAGGATCTTGGCGCCTTGTTCGCGGGCCTTGTCCACGTAGGCTGCTACCTTCTCGCGGTGATCGGCCGAAATGAGCGGGCCGGTCTCGGCCTTCTCATCGGTGGGGCCACCGATCTTGATCTTCTCGGCGCGCTCGACCAGTGCGGCAACGAATTTATCGTGCAGGGACTCTTCCACTACGATGCGCGAGCCAGCGGAGCAGACCTGGCCGGAGTGGAAGAAGGCGCCGTTGAGCGCGTTATCCACGGCGACGTCGAAGTTGGCATCGGCGAAGATGACGTTCGGGTTCTTGCCGCCGAGCTCCAGCGCGGTGCGCTTGACGGTCTCTGCCGCGTTCTTTGCAATCAGCTTGCCGGTGATAAGGCCGCCGGTGAAGGAGACCATGTCCACGTCGGGGTGCTGGGAGAGCGGATTGCCGCAGTTGGCGCCGGCGCCGGTGATGAGGTTGCCCACGCCATCCGGCAGGCCGCATTCCTTCAGCGCCGCCATGAGCAGCATGGCGGTGTGCGGAGTCAGCTCCGCCTGCTTGAGCACGAAGGTATTGCCGGCAGCAAGGGCTGGGCCCACCTTCCAGGACACCTGCAGCAGCGGGTAGTTCCACGGGGTAATCAGGCCGCAGACGCCCACCGGCTCGGCGTCGATGCGCGAGCGCAGGTTGGGATCTTGCGGGTCGACCACGCGGCCGGCTTGGTGCTGGGCCAAGGTGCCGAAGTACTCGAAAGCATTGGCAATATCGTCCATATCGCCCAGGGATTCCTCGTAGCGCTTGCCGGTATCCGCGGATTCGGCTTGGGCAAAAAGTTCCTTGTGTTCCCGGATGAAATCCGCCAGGCGGATGACAATCTTGCCGCGCTCGGCGGACGGCGTTGCGGCCCACTCGCCCTTATCGAATGTTTCACGTGCAACCTGGATGGCACGCAGGGTATCTGCCTCGGATGCCTCGGAGACGACGCCGACGGTAGAGCCATCGGCAGGGCAGACAATGGTGCGGGTCTCGCCATCCTGGGCGGCCTCCCACTGGCCGTTGATGAAGAGCGACTTCGGGGCATCACCGGAGTGCACGCCCTGGAGCAATTCGGTGGTCGTGGGATCGAACAAGGTGTTCTGGGTGCTCAAAGTGCAAGCAACCTTTCTCTAATTGCGGCGGTATCGCCCGCCAGTTTAACTATCTTCGCGCCAGGTGCGTTCCGGCTCGGCGCCATCGGAGACATCGGAATCGCCCGGCTGGCTTTGCTGCATGTAGAGGAATGCCAGGTGGCGCTCGTACAGGTCCAGCACGTTATTGATGATCTGGTTTTCGGAGTAGCCGTAGACGTCATAGCCCAGCGAACCGGTCATGTCGTAGACCTCAAGGCGGTAGTACTCGCCGTCGCCCTCGCAGAAGTCCGGGCGCTCCGCGGAAACAGGGAAGAGCTGGTAGCGGAATTGGCGCTCGTTGTGCAGCCGGACTTCGAGATCGAGCTGGGGCAATTCGGCATCGGGAAGCTCACTGGTGAGCAAGATGGCGTCATAGCCGCGGGTGCGCATTTGCGTGGCCACCTGCTCGAGGGCGTAGGTGGCGGTTCCCCGCAGGTAGTCATCCATGTCCTGTTTGGTGGGGAAGGAATTGGCGCGGTCCAGGCGGTTCTTCCACAGGTTGGAATCGCTCGGCTCGCGCTCGGTGCGGCTGCTGATGGCGCCGTGCAACGCGGTTTTCCGGGCCTCACGCTGGAGGATTTCCAGGCGCAGCGACTTCCAGAGCGAGAACATGATGAGGTAGACCACGAACGCGAAGGGTAGGCCCATGACCACGGTTGCAGACTGCACGGTGGCAATGCCATCGAGCTGTAGCAACGCCAAGGTGAGCGCGCCGACGGTGATGGACCAGAAAATGCGCAGCCACCGGGCGCCATCTTGCCGGTTATCCGTGATGCGGGAAGTGAAGTTCGACATGACCAGCGCACCGGAGTCGGCCGAGGTGATATACAGCAGCAGGCCGATGAAGGTGGTCAGGAAGATGACGATGGCGGAGCCAGGGAATTCCTGGAGCATGTCGTAGAAACCCTGCTCCGGAACGTTGATGGCGTTTTCTGCAAATTCCGGATAGTCACCGGAGCGCACCATGTCCAGGGCGGTATTGCCAAAGAAGGACATCCACATCAAGATGAACAGGAAGGGGAAGGTCAGCGTGCCCAGGATGAACTGGCGCAGCGTGCGGCCGCGGGAAATGCGGGCCAGGAATAGGCCGACGAAGGTTGCCCAGGCAATCCACCAGGCCCAGAAGAAGAGGGTCCAGGACTGCATCCAGGTATCCACGCTGGCTTGGTCCTCAGCAAAGGCGAAGGTCTCCAGCGTCCAGGAGGGGAACTTGGAGACGTAGTCACCGATATTGGTGACGATGGCGTCGAAAAGGTAGGCGGTCTTGCCAAAGACCACGACGTAGATCATCAGCGCGATGGCCAGGTAGACATTGAGCTCGGAGAGGAAGCGAATGCCTTTATCCACACCGGATACGGCAGACAACGTCGCAATGGCGACCGCGATAATGATGAGCCCTGATTGCAGCCCCAGTCCTTGCTCGATGCCGAAGATGAGGTGGAACCCGTAGGACAGCTGCACCACGCCGATGCCCAGGGATGCGGTAACGCCAAAGACGGTGCCCAGCATGGCGGCAATGTCCACCGCCGAACCAATGGGCCCATGCACGCGCTTGCCGATGAGCGGGTACAGCGCCGAGCGGATAGCCAACGGCATATTCAGGCGGTAGGCGAAGTAACCAAAGGCCATGCCCATTAGCGCATAGAGCGCCCAGCCGGTAAGGCCGTAGTGGAACATGGCATAGACCACGGCTTCTTTTGCGGCCTCCATGGTTTCGCCATCGCCCACCGGCGGGTCCATGTACATCGTGACCGGCTCGGCCACGGCGAAGAACATGAGGTCCACGCCGATGCCGGCGGCAAAGAGCATGGATACCCACGAGAAGGTATTGAATTTGGGCCGGGAGTGGTCCGGGCCCATGCGGATGCTGCCGGTATTGGAAAAGGCGATGTAGAGGACGAAGACCACGGCGATGGTGGCGGTCAGGACGTAGAACCATCCCAGGTTCGTGCCGATCCATCCGGTGACGCTGGCGAGGGTATTCGCCGCGGATTCTTTGCCAAAGCCCGCATACAGGGCCATGGCGATAATCAGGACACCGGAAATGATAAAGACCGGCCAATTGGGCTTGGGCGCGGCCACCTCGTCTGCGCCGACATCGTCGCCGGTTTCGGCCTTGTAGCTGCCGACGATGGCGCGGACTTGGTTGCGCGGTTTATGGCCCTTGTCCCCAGTTGGGTGAGTTTCCCCAGTGGAGTGAGCGAGAGAGGTGTCGGAATCCCCTGTGTGGGACTCTTCATGGTCGTGCGGACCACGGTTTGCCATCTACTTCTCCTAGTCTTGATCGATTAAGTGTCGAATCTTTCGCAAGACTGCCCCGCAATTCCCCGAAAAGAGGGGTAAGAGATAGGTTGGTGGCATAAATCATATGCGAGCAATCTATGCGTAAAGACCCCGGATTTCATCTACTCAGATGCATACCCGAACACCGTAAATATACATTAATCTGGGAAAACGTCCACCAGATGTGTATTCTGGGGGCGCTATTGCGCATAAATGAAAGCGGAAAAGTATAGATTTTTTGCGCAGGATACAATGGATCCGCCCGAAATACGGCGAGAACTACGCGTGAGATGGCTCACAGAAGGAAGGGGATTTATGGGTATTGTGGACAAGTTGACTAAGAAGCGCTCGACAAAGAGGGCGACGGATGAGGTCAGCGATGTGGTCGTCGTCGGCGGTGGCTCTGCCGGCTCCGTCATCGCCGCTCGCCTGACCGAGGATAAAGACACCCGCGTGCTCGTTCTTGAGGCCGGCCGCCCGGATTCCCTGTGGGACCTATTCATCCACATGCCTTCCGGTTTCTCTTTCCCCATCGGGGCAAAGAACTATGACTGGATGTATGAATCCGATCCGGAACCGGAGATGAATGGTCGCCGCATCTACCATGCGCGCGGCAAGGTGCTTGGCGGTTCCTCTTCCATCAACGGCATGATCTACCAGCGCGGCAACCCCATGGACTACGAAAAGTGGGGCCAGAACCCGGGCATGGATAACTGGGATTTTGCCCACTGCTTGCCGTATTTCAACCGCATGGAAACCACCGCTGCCGCAGAAGACGATGATCCGCGCCGCGGCCACGATGGCCCGCTCTACCTGTCCCGCGGTCCTGCTACCTCGCCGCTGTTCCAGGCGCTATTTAAGTCGGTACAAGAGGCTGGCTATAACCTGACCAATGACGTCAACGGTTACCGCCAAGAAGGTTTTGCCCCCTTCGATCGCAATATCAAGCACGGCAAGCGCTGGTCCGCTGCCCGCGCCTACCTGTACCCTAACCAGGACCGCGACAACCTCGAGGTGCGGACCCGCGCATTTACCACCAAGATCCTCTTTGAAGGCACCAAGGCAGTGGGCGTGGAATACGAGTGGCAGGGTGGCACCCACCGCGTCTTCGCAGAAAAGATCGTCTTGTCTGCCGGTGCCATCAATACCCCGCAGCTGCTTGAGGTCTCTGGCGTGGGTGACCGCGAGATCTTGGAAAAGCACGGCATCGACGTCGTCAAGCACCTGCCCGGCGTGGGTGAGAACCTGCAGGACCACCTCGAGGTCTACATCCAGTACGAGACCACCAAGTCCACCGCTTCCTCCCAGCCCTACCTGGATAAGTGGCGCTGGCCGTTCATGGGCCTGCAGTGGCTGCTGACGAAGAAGGGTCCAGTGGCCACCTCGCACTTTGAGGGCGGCGGTTTCGTGCGCTCCAACGAGGATGAGGCCTACCCGAACTTGATGTTCCACTTCCTGCCCATGGCGGTGCGCTATGACGGCCAAAAGGCCGACGTTAAGCACGGCTTCCAGTGGCACGTCGGCCCGATGTTCTCCGATACCAAGGGCCACGTGCACATCAAGAGCTCCGATATCCGGCAAAAGCCCTCCATCCTCTTTAACTACCTGCGCACTGAGCAGGACCGCCGCGAATGGGTAGAAGCCGTCCGCGTCGCCCGCTCCTTGCTGGATACCAAGGCAATGGAGGAAGTTGGCGCCCGCGAGTTCAGCCCGGGCCCAGAGGTCCAGAGCGATGAGGAAATCTTGGAGTGGGTCCGCAATGACGGCGAAACCGCACTGCACCCATCCTGCACCGCCAAGATGGGCGATGAGTCCGATCCCATGGCCGTGGTGAACCCAGAAACCATGGGAGTATGGGGCATCGATGGCCTGTATATTGCCGATGCTTCCGTATTCCCCTCGGTTCCCAACGGCAATATCTACTCCCCGACTATGATGGTGGGCGAGAAGGCTGCTGACCTCATTGCCGGCCGCACGCCGCTCGAGCCCAACTACACTCCGTGGTACAAGGCACACGAGGATATGCCGCTCTACGCCGAAGGCGAGGCAATCCGTGACCACAAAGAGGCACCGAAGGGTGCTTACTAACGCCCGCTTACATTAAGGAGACAAAGCCGTGACCATTTCCTCTCTTCTTACCTTGATGGGAATTTGGCTCGCGGCTTTGGTGTCTCCGGGCCCGGATATCGTGCAGGTCATTCGCGTGGCCCCACGATCCACATGCGCCGGGCTATTGTGCGCGGTGGGGGTATTTAGCGGGACGGTCTTTTGGATTGTCGCCTCCCTGGCCGGTTTATCGGCGCTAATTACGGCGCGGCCGGGCGTGCTGAGCATCTTGCAATTGCTCGGTGGGCTTTTCTTGCTGTACATGGGTGTATCGTCCCTGCGCAGCGGGTTAGCCGCGCGGCGCGCGCCCGCTCACGAGGTGGACACGGAAGACTATGCGGACCAGGCACGGGCGGCTGGCGATGCCGACGTCGAAGACATGACCAACTGGCGGGCCTTCAAGCTGGGGCTGGTGACTAACCTGTCGAACCCCAAGGCATTGGTGTTTTTCGGTGCGGTATTCGCCCAATTCATCCGCCCGGATATGTCCGTGGGGTGGACTATCGCGGTGGCGTTAATCCTCGCGGCCATGTCCTTTGTGTGGTTTTCCGCCTTTGCGCTGCTCGTGCGCGCGGCCGCGCGGTGGACGGCGCGGTATTCCGCCGGCATCGATATGGTCTCAGGCCTCGTCTTTGGCCTGCTCGGTGTGGTGATGGCCGGGGAGGGTGCCACCGCGCTGCTGAAATCACAGTAGTTACCTGTTTCGCTGCAGGTGAGACACTTCCTACAGTTGAATGCGTTAGTAAAAATGCATACGAATGTGGAGGTGTTAGGTGGCTATAGGTGCCCTTGTGACCCTGATGGGCGTATGGTTCGCGGCCATGGCTTCGCCGGGGCCGGATGTGGTGCAGATTATCCGCCTGGGTGCGCGGTCCACCCGCGCGGCGGTGTGGGTGGCCATTGGCAGCACGACGGGCCTTGCCCTGTGGACCATCGCTTCGCTCGCCGGGCTTTCGGCATTGATCTCTACGCATGAGGGCATCCTGGTGCTCCTGCAGGTCCTCGGCGGCAGCTATCTGCTGTGGATGGCCTATAGCGCGATTTCCTCCGGCCTGCGGGAACGGCGCGCACCCGCCACCGTCGTGGGCACGGAAAAGCAGGCACCCCAACCGCGAGGGTTTACCCCGGACGGAATTATTAAGGCAAAGACGGCCTACCGCATGGGGTTGGTCTGCGATCTTTCCAACCCCAAGGTGGTCATCTTTTTTGGCGCCATCTTTGCCAATTTCATCGACCCAGGAATGGGCGTGGGCGGAAACGTCGTCGTCGCCGCGGTACTGGTGCTGGAAAGCTTGGTGCTCTTCGTCGGCGTCGGCTTGAGCACGCGCGCGGTATCGAAGTGGATGGCCAAGAACTCGGCGTGGGTGGACATCGTCAGTGGCATCGTCTTCCTGCTCCTCGGCGTGGTTATCCTCTTTGAAGGCATCCGTGGGCTTATTGCGATGTAGGCTGAACTTATGATTTTTACTACCACAAATACCGTCGACGGTTATGAAATCACCAAATACCTGCGCATCATCGCTGGTGAGACCGTTACCGGCATCAATATGCTCAAAGACTTTGGGGCATCGATACGCAATATTACCGGTGGACGCGCCTCAGGCTATGAAAGCGAAGCCATCAAGGCCCGCGAGGCGGCGCTGGATGAATTGTGGCGCCGCGGCCAGGAATTGGGTGCTGATGGCGTGGTGGGCATCGCCTTCGACTATTCCCCAATGGGCACCAATAATGACATGCTGTTGGTCACCGCCACGGGCACGGCGGTCTCCCTGCGCGCGCGTGACTAAGCCTGTCCACCCCCACCCATAGCCGCGCGGCAACGGGCTCTGGGTAAGCTGGGCGGCATGCTTGAGGTTGCAATTTCTGGCGAGTCCATCAAATTGGGCCAGTTTATTAAACTGGCCAGCTTGGTCGGAACCGGTGGTGAAGCCAAGGAACTTATCGCAGAAGGCGCGGTCACGGTCAACGGTGACACCGAGACCCGCCGCGGCGCTACGCTGCAGATTGGCGATGAGGTGTGCATCGAAGGCACCTGCGCGCGCGTGGGCGAGCCCGACGATGATGATGACTATTTTGATGAAGCCACCGCAGACGATGACTTTGATCCGGAAAAGTGGAGGAATCTATAAATGCCCGCATTTGAAGCCGAAGTAGGCATGCCCTACTGGATCGATCTGACCACCTCGGATCCGCGCAAGTCCGCCCACTTTTATGAGCAGGTCTTGGGCTGGGAAATTTCGGCCGAGACCCAGGAGGACAACCCCTATCAGATGGCGCGCCTGCAGGGCCTGCCCATCGCCGGCCTCATCCCGCAGCCGGAGGAAGCCCCCACGCCGGATACCTGGGTGACCTACTTCCTCTCCAAAGACATCGACGGCGATTGCCAGCGCACGGAGAACCTCGGCGGGAGGATCCTCGCCGCGCCCCAGCCCGTGCAGCTGGGCCACATGGCCCTGCTTGCCGATGCCGCCGGTGGCATGTTCGGCCTCATCCAGCCCTCTGGCCCAGAGCACTTCGTCGCCGGTGGCGAACCCGGCACCCCGGTATGGCACGAGCTGACCGCCACGACGCGATTCCAGCAGGCCATGGACTTTTATGGCGAGCTATTCAACTGGGAGATTCGCGCCATGGAGTCTGAGGACGAGAATTTCATTTACGCCACCGTGGAAGAAGACGGCGCCCCGTTCGCGGGCCTGTGGAATGCTGAAGGCCAGTTCCCACCCCAGGTGCCGAGCTTCTGGCAGACCTACCTAGGGGTGCGCGATATCGATGAAGCCGCCAAGAAAGCGGTAGAGCTCGGCGGTGAAATCATCCGCGAGCCGTGGGATTCCCCCTTCGGGCGCATGTGCCTGCTCGCGGATTCCACCGGCGCGACCGTCACCCTGACTGAGGTCGAAGACGCCCCCGAGGATGAGCCCACCGAATCCGACGACGTGCTCAACCCCACCAGGGACTAAGCGCGGGGAGAGAGGCGTTGATGACAGGCTCCTCTGATTTGGCACAGCGCGTGCTAGCCATCGTGGCCGTTATCCCGCCCGGCAATGTGTCCTCCTACGGGGAGGTGGCAAAACTCGCCGGGTGCGGGGCCCGCAATGTCGGCACCGTGATGAATAGGCACGGCGGTAACGCCGCCTGGTGGCGCGTGGTCCGCGCCAATGGTGCCTCCCACGATCCCGTTCGCGCGGAAGAATACTGGAACCGCGAGGGCATCGAGCACTCCCACGGGCGCGTCGCCATGCATAAGCACGGCATGGATGCGCGGGACCTAGAAGTATTGCTGCGATAGATAGTACAATAGGGAAACTTTTTGCATTTATAGCCTGCGGCGATGTACATCCACGGCTACGCTATATGCGTTATGAAAAAATTAGCTATTGGTTCTCTCGTTACCGCACTTTCCTTCGTGACCATTCCCGCTGCCCAAGCGGTCAGCCTCGATCCCCAATCAGTGCCTGATCGTACGCAGATCACCGTTAGGCACGATTCCGGCGCCACCGTCTCGACTGCCAATAGTCACGAGTCCCGCCCGGCGCTATCCTTGAGCAAGCTCTACCTGGGATATTGGGTGCTCAAGTATGGTTCTGCCGCCGATAAGGCCCAAGTGGAAAATATGATTCGCTATAGCGACGATAATGTGGCCAGCGACCTGGACCGCCGCTACCCGCAGGCCATTCCCAGCATCATCCAAGAATTCGGGCTGAGTGAAACTCACTACACCGGCTACTGGGGAACCACGCAGACCTCGACCGAAGATATCGCGCGGTTTACCGCGGAGATCCAGCACGACCCCATCGCAGCACCCATTTTTGCGGGAATGGCCACTGCTGCTCCCGTGGCTGCGGATGGGTACCGCCAGGATTTCGGCACCGACCACATTCCCGGAGTATGGGGCACCAAATTCGGTTGGTCCGATGACCGCACCATCCACGCCTCCGTATCTACCGGGCATGGGTTTACCGTAGCCGCCAATACGTATGGCGATGCGCAGACCCATACCGCGGATGTCATGCGCGGCATCGACAATGCGCCGGTCGGCGGGTCCAGTGAGGCCATCGGCGCGCGCATCGAAAACGACCTCAACCTGCCAGAACCTGCGCAGCAGGCGCTTCGCGATGCCACCCGCACCGCGGCCGATCTTGAGCGCCAAGCGTGCGCGAACGCTAATCAAGCCCTGGCGCAGGTAAGCCAAGTGCGGGTGTGCCAATAAGCGCCGAGGGACTGGCCGTTAGATCAGGTTCCAGACGGTCACGGCCATGATGACAAGTCCCATGCAAAAGACGAAGTAATTCCAGATGTCGTTTTTGAACTGGGAATAGTCATCGACCTTTTTAAACATGTAGACCGGCACCAGATAGACCAAGAATGCCACGAAGATGCCGCCAACCACTGAAATCATGTCCATGATGGAGGGGTTGAAGACGGCCACGAGGGCCGTTGCCACGAATACGATGACATAAATGATGTTGAGCAGCGCGCGGCGCGAAAGCTTATTGGCCATGCGGGGAACGGCAATGCGCAGGAGGTACTCGGTGCCTTCCTCGGAACCAAGCATGTGCCCGAAGTAGGAAGAGATGATCGCGCACATGGTAATTAGCGGTGCCATATAACCAATGAACGGCGTGCCCGTGACGTTGGCGAAATAAGACAGCACCGGGATGTTTTGATCGGCTGCCTCCTTCAATCCGTCCGCTCCGAGCGCGAGGACGCAGGACCAGACGAAGAACATGGTAAATACCACGAGCATTGCGGCGGTATAGAGCTCCACGCGGGAGACGAACTTCTCCGTCTTTTTGCCGTAGGCCGGCTGCACGTCTACGGAGAATTGCGATAGCGCGGCCATGTGGGAAAAGGAAAAGACCAGCACCGGAAGAATAAGCAGGATGCCCTTAAGGATTCCCCAGATACCGCCTTCGTATTCAACGTTGAGGAAGCTTTCGAAATCCCACTTGGGGATCAAATAAATGGAGGTTGCCGCCAAGGCGACGATGAGCGGGTAGACCAGCATCTGGGCCAGCCACAGCATGGGGCGGCGGCCGATGGCAAAAAGGCCCGTCATGACGCCTACGCAGGCAATGGATAGTATCCACCTGTTGATGCTCGGCCCGCCGAGCTGGTTGACGATGAAGCTATCGACCACATTGGTAATGCTGATGCCATAAATGAGCACTGTTGGCACGATGGCCAGCCAATACAAGACGGCGATGAAAAGGCCGCTATTGCGGCCAAGGTAGTAGCGCACCAGCTCTAGGACGTCTTTCCCGTGTTGTTCTTGTGGTGCGCCGCTGACTATGCGGGCGTAGGTCCGGTGGGAAAAATACACCAGCGGGAAGATGAACACGGTGGCGAAGACGAGCGGCCAAAATCCGAAGGCGCCGGCGTTGAGCGGCAAGAAGAGGATGCCGGCACCAACACCGGTGCCAAAAAGCGCGATGACCCAAGACAGGGCGGAGCCCACCGCCTTCTGCCGGTTGGCTTCCTCTGCGGAATTTGTCGGAGCTGCCCCCTCGGTACTTTCCGTGCTGTCATCCGTGCGGGACTCGTGGGTTGGGGCATTCATGAAGGTCCTCAGTCCTTAAAGTGGAGGATAGGTGGCAAAAGCGCCTTGTAGAGAGTGTAGCGAAAGTCACTACCCGCATGTGCCTTAAACCACAGATTTTTGCGGCCGGGGGGATCTACGGAAGGCTCGAGCGTCTAAAGCAACCGCGTTTCTCTGAAAGCTGGAGAAGTTTTGGCGGAATGCGGTTGGTTTGGACATTTTGGGAGAAACAAGCACGGCTTGGGGTTAGCGGGTGAAGGATAGCGCCTCCTCTGCGGTGCTGTGGCTGTAGCTGTCATCGTCGTGTGCGTATTTATTGCCGCGCAGGATGAGCCAGACGCTCAGCGGGTACAAGATAATAGCTACGGCAAGGGCCTGGATAACGGCCGCGATATCGGAATCGTGCAGGTAATTCCAACCAAAGTGGAGGAGGAAGGATACCGCGAGGCAGCCGAGTGCCACGCTGATGCGCCACCAGAGCGGCTTGGCGGCAGCGTAGAGGGCCCAGCCGATGCCCCAACCGGCCAGCGCCGTGAGCAAAACGTGCAGGCCAGGGCCGGCGATAAGGCGCAGGCCCCACATCTGTATGAGCCCGGTGAAATCGCTATCCGGGTGGGTGGTAGCGCCCATGGAGCCGTAAAGGATGTTTTCGTTGGCTTCAAATCCAAGGCCGATGACGGCGCCGACCATCCACCCGTGCCAGGGGCGGTTGAGTTGGCGGAAGGACATCAGGACGAATAAAACGCCCGTGGCCTTGGAAATCTCTTCGGGATAGGCGCCGCTCCAGGACATGAAGGAATCGATCCAGCCTGAATTGATGGCGAGCTGCATGACCGCCGGGGAGCTCATAGATGCCAAGCTAATGGCCATGCCGGAGCCCCATAAAAAGGCAAGCGGTGCCCATACGCGCGCCGGGCGCGCCCACATAGGGCTCAGGCGCAATAGCGCGATGACTACCGCGACGAGGATCGCCGCGATGAGGATGCTGATAATGCCCATCAGCGGTGAGATCAATAGGGTGATGACCGTCTGGGAGATAAAACCGATAAGGCCCAGACCGGAGAAAATCCACAGCGCGGTGCGAAAGAGCTTAGACATTTAAACCAAGGCCTTTCCAGAAAACTCCTCGATATCAGCGGTGACTTCTTCTGGTAGTTCGTCTTGCCCGAAGGCCTTCCAGAGGCGTTGAGTGGTCGTGCGCGTTGCGGCGGATTCCCCGGTGACGGTGACCACCCAGTCCTTATTTTCGTCCGCACCGGTGCCGTTGATGGAGATGGCGGCGGTGGAGGAGGGGGCATCGGCAAGCGCGAGGGCGCCATTTTTACCTTCGTAGACCTCGCCCTCGGGAAGACCTGGGGCCATGCCATAGGCCCGGACCATGCGGCGCAGGGTGTGTTCATCGTCGTCGGTATCTTCCACGATGACCGCCTGCACGGAGGTGTCACCGCAGGTCCAGCCAACGCTAGCCAGCGAAGTATAGTCGCGCTCGCAGTACAGATCAGGCACGGTAATATCCCAGTCCTGGCTGGGATCAGACAGGGTTACTTGCTCCACATCGGCGGGGTGCGGCGGTAGCACCGCGTGGACGATGGCGGGCAAGGCGAGGACCACCGTCACGAAGGCAAGGACGGCGATAAAGAGGACGCGCGGCCGGGCTGGTGGAAAGCGGAATTTTTCCATAGTCCATACCTTAACTGGAAGGTTTGGCCTACAGTGGCAACCATGAAAGATCTTTATCAATTAGTCAACGGACCTTGGGTAGAAAATCACGTTGTCCCAGATGATCGCGGTGTGGATGGCACCTTCCACGCGCTGCGCGATGAAGCAGAAGAACTGGTTCATGACATCGTCAAAGACAACGATGCTCGCCCCGGCAAGCTGTATGCATCCTTCATGGATACCGCGGGCGTCAACAATGCCGGCATGGCTCCATTGGATGCGGACCTTGACCGCTTGAGCGCCGCCGATCCCACGGAATTGGCGCACCGCTTGGGCGAGCTCGAGCGCGAGGGCGTGGGGGCGCCGGCGACGTTCTGGGTGGAAAAGGACTCCGGCTCGGAAGAGGCCGTTGCCTATATCGTGCAATCCGGGCTAGGCCTGCCGGATGAGGCCTACTACCGCGAGGAAGCGCACGCGGAAACGCTGACCGCCTACGAGAAGCACGTGGCGGAGATGCTGGGCTTTATCGAGCCCACCCGCCTATTTGGCCTCGGCACCGAAGTTGCCGCCGAGCGCATCGTCGGTTTGGAAAAAGAACTGGCGGCGGGCCACTGGGACGTGGTTTCTACCCGCGATGCGGTAAAGACCAATAACCCGTGCGAGTTTTCTGAGCTGCCCTCCATCACCCAAGCCTTGCTCGCCGGCGGAAAGCTGCCGGAGCACCGCGTGGTCAATATGATGCCGTCCTACCTGGAGCACCTGGAAAAGCTCTTTACCGCTGACCGCATGGCTGATTGGCAGCTGTGGGCCACCTGGCACATCCTGCGCTCCCGCGCGGCCCTCTTGCCGGAAGAAGTAGGCGCAAAGAACTTCGAGTTCTACGGCACCCGGCTCTCTGGTGCGCCCCAGCAGCGCGACCGCTGGAAGCGCGCGGTGGGCCTGGCAGAAAGCCTGGTAGGAGAGGAAATTGGCAAGGAGTTCGTGGACGCGCACTTCCCAGAATCCTCCAAGCGCGAGATGGATGAGCTGGTGGATTATCTCATCGCTGCCTACCGCGAGCGCATTTCCCAGCTGGAGTGGATGACCCCGCAGACCCGCGAGCGCGCCCTAGAAAAGCTTTCCCAGTTCAAGGCCAAGATTGGTTTCCCCGATACCTGGCGCGACTACTCCGGGCTGGAGATTTCTGACCAGGGCGCGGAACTGATTGCCAATGCCCGCGCCGGGTCCGCCTTTTCCCACGACTATGAACTGACAAAGATTGGCAAGCCCGCCAACCGCGACGAGTGGGTCACCACCCCGCAGACCGTCAACGCCTTCTATAACCCGGTGGTCAATGACATCACCTTCCCGGCCGCCATCCTGCGCCCGCCGTTCTATAACCCGGATGCGGATGCCGCTGAGAACTTCGGCGCCATTGGTTCTGTCATCGGGCACGAAATCGGCCATGGCTTTGATGACCAGGGCTCGCAATTCGATGGCCAGGGCAACCTGAACTCCTGGTGGTCCGATGAAGACCGCGCGGACTTTGAGGCGCTCACGGCAAAGCTGGTGGAGCAATTCGATGGCCAGGTGCCTACGGTGCTAAAGGATGCTGGCACCGAATCTTCCGGCGTCAACGGCAAATTCACCTTGGGTGAAAACATTGGTGACCTAGGCGGACTGGGCATTTCCGTGGTGGCCTACAAGAATTACTGCGCCGATAAGGGCATTGACCTGCTGGGCCAAGAAGAAGAATTTGTGGTCGACGGCGCCGAGCCGGAATTGGCCGAGCACACCTACAACGGTCTGCAGCGCTTCTTCTTGTCCTGGGCCCGCGTCTGGCGCACGGCCATCCGCCCGGAGATGGCGACCCAGTACCTGGCCATTGATCCGCACTCGCCCGCGGAGTTCCGCTGCAACCTCATCGCCGCGAATATCGCCGAATTCTACGAGGCCTTCGACGTAGACAAAGACTCCCCGATGTACCTGGCCCCGGCGGACCGCGTCACCATCTGGTAAATTAGTTCTTCCCCGAGCCTGCCTTGTGCGCATCATGTGCACGCGTAGGCTCGGAAATATGACTGATGCACACGATAAAGATCCGCACCGGCCGCTAGAGCCCGGCCAACAATGGCGCATCGGCGGGCAAGACCGCCAGATGAGCGAGGAAGAACAGCTAGAGCAGCTGGTTTCTTATATCGACGCCCATTATGAGGCGCCGGATTTCCGCCCGCCTTGGGTCGGCGGTGGCTCGCCGGAGGCGGACCAGTATTGCGCCCTACTGCCAGACCGCATCACCCACGCCGCCATGATGGTGTTGGGCACCGGCGTTAATCATGCGCTTCCGGGTACGGCGTTTACGGACGGCATTACCGTAGACTCCGCCGAGGTCGGCGCCATTTTTCGCCCCTCTGAGCCCACTGGCCGGTGGGCGGTATCGTTGCACTCCGGCGGCTGGTGGCGCGGCGATGGGAAGGCGCTGGAAATGCAGTGGCGCCCCGAGGTTGCCGCCGCCGCGCAGCTTTCCGGCACCACGATCATTGACGTGGATTATCCGCTCGCGCCGGAGCATACGGTCAAAGACATGGTCGCGGCGGTCAACCGCGCCATTGATTATGCCCGCGAGCAGGGCGCCTCCCACGTCACCACGTGGGGATATTCTTCCGGCGGTGCATTGGCAGCGCTCGCGCCTGCCGATGCCCTCTTGCTCACCTTCCCCGACTTCGGCGCCCTAGCCAACCTGCCGGAGGACTACCGCGTGGGCTATGAGCTGCCTAAACAATTCCCTGAGACCTTCGTGCAGACCGCGACCGAGGATGAGATAGCCGATCGTGTCCACATTCCCCAAGCTAAAGAGCGCGATTATGTCTCGACCCACCGCGTGTCCACCCCGGCCGTGGCGCGCCAGCGGGTGCAGGATGCAGCCGAATTTTTGCGCGGTGAGCTGACGCAATAAAACCGGCTGCGGCTGGCTGCACAGCTAGGGGCGGTCGCTATTGCTCGCCCTCTGGCCGGATCTTCATCTCGGACTCTTTCCACAGTCCAGAACGAGTAACGTCCTCATAATCGATCTCTGCCTTGGCCGGGGTATTGCCCTGTGAATCGGTACGCAATTCGTACTTTTCAATGGCGCCCCAGTCGCGCGCCCAATCGTTATTGAGGTAGCTCGGGATTTCGTAGGAGTAGTTCACCGCTTCCGCAGTGGACATGGCACCGCCGCCGGAGAAGGATTGGAAATCCGTCAGGGAGGTTTGCGCCGCCGCATCTGGGAGGATGCGATACTCCGGAATCTCGGTTACGCCGGCGTAGTGGTCAAAGGTGCGCTGGCAGGGGAACTGCAGAGCCACCGCCCAGTCCAAGAGCGCGGGCTTTTCCGCAGGGAACTGGTTATTGATGCTGTCTAGTTCCGGCACGCGCGGCGGGGTGAAGGCTAGCCAGTCATCTTCATCGGTGGAATCGTCCTCGGCCACTAGGCGCACGACATTGGCTTCTTCCGGCAATTCATCCATGGGCAGGCGCAGGTTGCGCCACTTGGGGGTGGCGCCGACATCGGAAAGCTCTTTTTCTCCCTTATCGGTGACCTTGCCATCCTCATCAATGGTGCCGTATTCCAAGGTGAGCTCCATGCCCTCTTGTTCCACATCATTGACATCGTGGTGATAAATCTTGCCCGCGGCGCTGACAGCCAGAACCGGGGTATTTTCCGTAGTCTCCGGCAGGTGATACCACTTCGTGGTTACCTGGGACAGCGACTCTTGGCTTTCGGTGTAGGAGCCCAAGACTGGCACGCTGGTGTAGTCCAAGTTGAAGGGCAGGTGCATGGTCGAGCCATTGACGCCCTTCGTGCCGCGGACACCGCCTTCAGACGTATCGGTGCTTTCTGAAGCCTTCTTCCCAGCGCGGCGGGTCTCCTGCGAATCATCAGAAGAATCCCCGCCCGATTCCTTATCCGTTCCAGCGGTGGCATCGTCTTGGCTGGTGGAGTCGGAATCTTGGGAGCTATCTCCAATGGCACCCACAGAAGCAGAATCCTGATCCTCAGGCTCGATGGATTCGGGGATATTATTCGGCCCGAATCCGTTGCTGGTTTCATCCTTGTCTACCAAGGAATCGCCCAAGTCCCCATCCACCGGGGTGAGGAAGGAGTCATTGGTATTGGTTTCTACCAAGGTTTCATTGGCTAGCGAGCAGGTATCACCGCGCAAGGATGCTAGGTTGCCCTTGCCCACTGAGTAGGAATCCGCCTGGGCGACGGTGGCCTTGGCAAAAGAAGCCATCGAAAAAGCCACCACAATGGCGCAGGCTACCGCGATGGGCGCGGACATGATGCCGGCCGAGCGCGATACCTTCGCGGCGGCTTCTTGCTTGAATTCTTTTTCCGTGCCTTCCTCTTGGGCCTGCAATTTGTGATGGCTGTGGCGCAAGGATTGCACCACGCCGACCGCGAGGACGACCAAGGAGATGGCGAGCAGGATCGAGTTGGCCTCAATACCCTTGAACTGCACCGTGCGGTCCCACCATGGGATGCCGAAGGAGGATACGTACCACCAAGCATTCCAACCCGCGAAGGAGATGGAGAGCAAGAAGAGCACCGCGGCGATGCTAAAGGTGCGGGCGCGCGGGGAGCGCAACGCAAACCTGGATAGCACTACGGCAGCCAGCGCAGCGATCACCCCGGCGACACCGGCATAGATACCAAAGTGGTGCGTCCACTTGGTCGGGGTGAACATGAGGAAGAACATCGACAGCGCCACGATGATGAGCAGACGCTGGGTGGGGCCGACTGCGGCACCAATAACGCGGCGGTCCTTGATAAACGCAGCCAGGATGAGCACCAAGCAAAACAGCATGGTGAGTACGGCGAAGCGGCGGGTCAGCGAACCATCCACGGATTCTTGGAAGAGCGTGGAATAACGGGCGTATTCGGCATACCACGGCAGCGACGGGCCGACCTCCGAGCGCACCCGGGTGGATTCAGCGACGCTGGCCAAGGTCTGATCTCCAAAGGCAGCGACGATGATGGCAGTGCCGGAAGCCAAAAATGGGGCAACCAAGCTAAGCCAACCGGTAGCGCCACCGCCCATGGCGGGCACGCGCGCGGCCATCGCACGGAAAAGGTGCGGCAGGCTCACGAGGAATACACCAACCGCAAAAAGGCCAGTGGGGCCGGCGGCGAGCGTAATCGTGGCAGCGATGGTGCCTACGGCTGCCGGCAGCAACCGGTGGGTGGCAATGGCGCGCTCAAAGGATACCCACGTCACCATCACGCCTAGGGCCACGATCGGTTCTGGGCGGGTGCCGTTGTTATACGGCAGCCAGAAGGCTAGGAACATTAGTGCGGCGGTCCAGTGGCTGACGCGGCGGGCATCGACGATGTCCCCAAAGCGCGGCAGCATTTCCCGCGAAAGAATGAACCAGATAATGAGCCCCGAAATTAGTCCGGGCAGGCGGACGAAGACCGACGCCGTGGAAATCTGCGATAGTAGCGCGACGAGGTCATAGTACGGTGAGCCGAATGGTGCCTCGGGCACGCCGTACCACCGGTAGTAGTTGGCCATGTACGTGGCGTTATCGAAGACGCGGCTCATAGAGAAGATGAAGCCATCGTCAGAGGTATTGGCACCGAAGATGTACCAGAGGCCCAAGACGGCGGCGACGACGCCATCGAGGGGGCGAATCTTCTTCCACGTTTCTGGCATGAAGCGCAACTTTTGCCCATCAAGGCGGTCAATGCGCCACAGGCAGAACAGCGAGACAATCACCATAGCGACGCCGAGCCACATCGCGATGGACTTAATCAGCGAGGGAGAAGAAGTAAACCGCGAGTTGATATCGACGTGGATATTCAGCCCGTCATCGACCAAGTTCTGCACATTGGCATCATCTTTAAGCTCGGTATACACACCGGTGACCTGCGGGCGCAGGTCATCTTCGGTGGTCTTTTTGTGTTTGCCGACGCTGACGGTGGTGCCGTCACCGGTGGCGGAGATGTGCAGCTGGGCGTCATCGGAAAGCTGCGCTACTTCTTTAGCGCTTAAGGTCAGTAGGACCTCATCGAGCGAGACCACAGACAAGCCGTCATCGCCGGAACGGACAAATAGGCCGCGGTTCGATGCCTTCTTGGACTCGGGTGGGACGGTGCTGTAGACCATGTTTTGGCCATCGCGGAGCTCATCCACCGCGGACATGGGGATGGTGGCCTCCAAGTTTTCCGGCGCCACGGAGATAAGTGGTGCATTGATAGATTGCAGCGAATCATTCTGCGGCCAATCAAAGGAAGACTGGGTTTGGTTCACTGGCAATAGCGGGGTGGCTATAAAACACAGGAAACCAATTAACCCGGCGATGATCGCGGTCCAGCGCAACCCGGCAGGGGCTGTGGCGATACTTAGCCCGGAGGGGCGTGCTTCTTTCGATTTCGTTTTAAGGCTATCTGACACGGCGATTAGTGTACGTCAGTCTGGCCCAAGTTCCCGTGTGCACGCCCCGATAACCCCGGGGAAGTGTGGGTGAACTTACTTGGTTCGCACCGCCGTTACGAATGGACCCGTTTGCTCCAGCTCCCAGCCTTCCGCAAAGACCTCGGGGTTGAAGAAGACTGCGCGGTAGCGAATATTTGGCTGGTTAGGATAGATATCCTCAGCCAAGTGCACCTTGAACCCATCATCTTTATTGTCGAGGTCGCCGCGGAAGATGATGGCATCCGGCCCGCGCCACGGTGCGGAATCGAGGGATTTTTGGAACTCTGCAGGAGTAGAGTCCCATGACTCATCCGCCCAGGCTTCAATCTGGTCATTGCGGTGTTTGAATTCCCCGAGGGGATTTGCATAGTGGCTGGTAAAGGCGTTAAAGCCCCAGTATGGGTAGTAAGCCATGAAGGTTTTTTCATCCGTGAGGACTACCGTTTCGTTGGCCGTATAGCCCTGATCCTGGATGAAGTTGTGGATATCCAGATAATAATGAGCGGAATCGCTGGTAAAGCGATCCGCGCGCTCGCCGTAACCATCGGTATCACTGTAGGCGTGGTCGATGGCATCTTCGTTTGCCTCGGGAATCTGCTGGGCATAATGGACTCCAGCCAAGGCGAGGAAAATGCCAAAAACCGCCGTAATCCGCTTATTGGCCGTGTGGGAGAAACTAGCGGGGTACAGGCGGTGAATACCGGCTGTGCGGACTTCCGCAAGGGCAAGGATACCCGCCGTCGCGAACAACAGCACCACGATGACCTCAAGGCGGAAGCTCAGTAGGGTGGTGCCGACCAAGGTCATCACCATGGACAGCACCGTCCATACATAAATGCCTATGATGGACAACCCCAGCGCGCGGACTTCCGCATCTCGCAACCGGATGATAATAAAGATTAGACCGGCAAGACAGAGGAATCCCACGATGCTCAAGGAAAGGAACGGCACCGGAATTTGCGTGCCTTCTTCCGGCAAGTAGTGCTGCGCGGTGGCTTGCAGGGGTGCGGTCGAATGCAGAACCTGCCAGAGGTATGGGGCCCAAGCGATGGCTGCGATGGCCAGCGATCCCACCGCGATGATGACTAGGCGCACGATGGGTCGCCACGCCCGGTCGTACAGCGCGGTGAAAACGGCGATCAGACTGACCACGGTCAGCGCTGCCGCGCCGGTGAACAAGGTATAGAAGGTAGCGGAGATTCCGAGGTAGATAGCGACCGCGGCGGTAGACAACGACGATCCTTTGAATGCGCGCGCGCTTAACACCGCGATGGCGGGCATGCCCATGGCGATGACCGCGGAATAAGGCTCTTCCGCCGCGATGGTCAAGGTAATGGCGGTGGTGGTAAGCGCAATAGCTGTTCCCACCGGCAGGGATTTAGTGAGGTGTTGCCAAATGGGAACGAGGATACAGCCTGCAACCGCGATGGAAATCAGGCCCCACGGCTGATAAACCTCCCAGCCGGGAATACCCAATATGGAGCCGAGCCGTCCGCCTAGCCAGAACCAGCCCAGCGGGTAAAACGTGGGCATGTCTAGGTAGTTCATGTCCGCATAGCCCATTTGATCTACTGACCGGGTAAGGAACTGGGTGCGGAATGCCTGGTCCACCTGCACGCCATCGAGCCATAAGCGCGAGGCAGACAGCGGCAGGCCCACGGTGGCAAGGGTCAATAAGGCGGGGGAGAGATACGTGATGGCGTAGGTCACCCACGTGCGCCAGCGCGGGCGAGAGAAATTCTCCTTGTAGTGGTCATAGAGCCACCACGCGCTAAAGCCACCTGCCAAGGCCAACGTCAAGATCACGCCGACCGTACACAGCGCGCGGGTGACCATGGAGGTATTAAAGGAGGGCAGGGAGACGGTTTTGAAGGCATACCAGCCGAAAAGCGTAATTGCCCCGCCGCCCAGCGCTGCGAAAATAATGCCCAGCAGGGTGCTGCGGTGCGACATGGCATCGGCGTGGTAGGCGGTGGTGCGTTTCTCCTCGCTCACGGGAACTGCTTGGGAAGGCGTAGCTGGGCTTGTCATGCCCTTTAGTTTCGCATACCTTAATCACTCTTCTGGGATTAGGCGCGGTGTGAGCTGGCTTATTAACTAGCAAAGCGCGCAGGGCCGCGGGCCTTGAGGAGCCCGGCATACCCTGCGCGCAGGAACTGGTTAGAACGGCAGCTTGCGGAAGATGGGCTGCGGGATGAACTTGAATGCCAGCGATACGTACTTGAACAGCGGGTGGACGTAGATGGACTGCTTGCCATCCAGTACCGCCTGCACGGTGGCCTTGGCCACGTCAGAGACATTGACGGTCAGCGGGGCATCGCCGGCCTCAGCGGACATCTTGGTGCGAACCTGGCCCGGGCGGACGACGAGCACGTTGGCGCCAGAGCCGCGCAGTGCTTCATCCAAGTTGATGTAGAAGCCATCCACGCCGGCCTTGGAAGCACCGTAGACAAAGTTGGAGCGGCGCACGCGCATGCCGGCCACCGAGGACATCGCCACGATGGTGCCGTGGCCCTGGTGCCTGAACTTTTCACCCAACAGCACGCCGACGGAGACGGGCGCGGTGTAGTTGGTCTGGGCAGAAGCCACGGCCTTGTCGTGGTTTTGCCACAGCTCTTCCTGGTCACCTAGGGTGCCAAAGGCCACGATGGCGATATCGACATCGCCGCGCTCCCAAGTCTTATCGATGACCGCCGGGTGCGAGTCAAAGTCGGTGGCATCAAAGTCCACGACCTCGACTTCCGCGCCGCGGGCCTCCAGGTCAGCCTGTGCCTTCTCGATGCGCGGGGACTGGGCGCGGGCGGCCAGGGTGACCTTGGCGGGTCCGCGCTCGAGGAATTCGGCGACGACGCCGAGGCCGATTTCAGAGGTACCGCCCAAAAGCAGGATGTGCTGGGCTTGGCCTACTGCATTAAGCATGGTTTAAAAAATCTCCTTCATGAGGGGTGGTGATGAGTCCAGTGATTAGTGCAGCTCGAGGCGGCGGGACATATCGGAGGCAAAGACCCCGGTGGGGTCGATGTCATTGCGGGTCTTGAGCCAGCCTTCTAGGCCCGGGTACATCTGGTGGAAGTTCTCGGCAGAGGTGCGCGATTCCTTTGCCAAGTACAGGCGGCCGCCAAACTCCATGACGCGGCGATCCAGGTCATCGAGAAGCTCGCCCAAGCCCGGGCGGATGGGGAAGTCCACGCAGACGTTCCAGCCAGGCATCGGGTACGACAGCGGCGCGCGGTTTCCTTCGCCGAAGAGCTTGAATACGTTCAGCGCGGAGTAGTGGCCGGAGCGCTGGATATCGCGGATGATCTCCTTGAATGGCTCCACGGCCTCCGTGGGAACGACGAACTGGTACTGCAAAAAGCCCTTGGAACCGTAGCCGCGGTTCCACTCGCCAATGAGATCGAGCGGCTGGTAGAACTGCGTCAAGTTCTTTACCTGGTTCTTCGCCGGCGCGCCCATGGTGTAGTAGGCCAAGCCCACAGCGGACAGGCTGAGCTTATTCAGCGTCCAAGACGGGAAGATATCCGGCACGGTCATCAGCTGCGGAGCGTTGAACTTGAGCGGATCCTTCGCCAGCTTGGGGGCCAATTCCTCGAGCTGCGCCAAGGTGGCCAGGGAGCCGCGGGAAATGGTGGAGCGGCCCAGCTTCGGCTCTGGGGAGATGACATCGAACCAGGCGGAGGAATACGTGTAGTTGTGCTCCGAACCATCCGAGTGGAAGGCAATGGTTTCTTCCAGGTTATCGGTGCGATCCGTATCCGCGATGAAGTAGGCGGTCTCCGTCTTGGTCATGCGGATGGTAGCGCGCAGGATGATGCCGGTAAGGCCCATGCCGCCGATGGTGGCCCAGAAGAGGTCACCGCTCGGGTCATCCTCGCTGCCCTCTGGGGTGAGGTGGAGAACGCGGCCATCAGCAACCAGCAGCTCGATGGAGACCACGTGGTTGCCAAAGGAACCGGCGGAGTGGTGGTTCTTGCCGTGGATATCGGGGCCGATGGCGCCGCCGATGGTGACCTGGCGGGTGCCCGGCAGGACCGGAACCCACAGGCCATAGGGCAGCGCGGCCTTCATGAGCTGGTCAAGGGTGACGCCACCATCGACATCAACAAGCGCGGACTCCGGGTCAATGGAGTGGATCTTGTTCAGCTTTTGCATGTCGATGACCAGGCCGCCGCCATTTTGGGCGGGGTCACCATAGGAGCGTCCCATGCCGCGCGCGATGACGCCGCGGCGCAGGTGGGCGGGCTTGTCCGAGTTATCGTCCGCGACCTGTGCCACTGCATTCTTGATGACGTCCACGTCTTCCGTGGACAGCACATGGGCGGTCGTGGGGGCGGTGCGGCCCCAGCCGTGCAGGGACTTTTCGGTGGTATGTAGTTCCATCTCTTACTCTTTGCTCGACGGATTGTATCGATGTACCAGCCTACCTAGCTCATAGTGCGGTGGCTGGAGTGACGTTCGTGATATTTAAAACAGCTTGGGGCACACAGACTGCCCCGAATGCGGCGCTTTAGAGATCCATGATCTCGCGGATTTCTTCCGGCAGGTCCGCTTGGGACTCAATGGTGGGCCCTTCATAGCTGTCCAAAATCTCGTACACGCGGCGGCGCGAAGTAGAATCCAAAATCGGCATTTCCTCTGCCATCAGGCGCGTCATAAAGGGGCTAAGCGGCAGATTGGTGTGCTCTGTTGCCTCAAAATGCCCGTTGCGCTTATCGTCCTCGGCCCGCTCATCCTGAGCGGCTTGCTGGGCGGGTGTCATATGCTCTGTCTTTTCCGAGTACATGCGCAATAGCTTACCGCCGCTTAGAGTGGTCGCTATGACAAACAACCGCGAAGCAGCAGAAGAATCCCGCGATAATTACGCCCTCGATGACACCTTGGCCGGTCGCATCACCCAAGCGGCCGCACAGGGCATCGTCACCTCTTACCCGGACTGGATTAAATCCACAAAGGGCCTTATTACCGCCTACGTTTTGTCCACGATTGGTTTTGGCGCATTGGTGGCCTATACCAACGCCCAGGCCGAAGAGGACGGCGATGAACCGCGCTCACCGCAGGAATTTGCGGATAAGGGCCTGAAACTTTGGGCTATTTTGGCGGCGGTGCTCATCTTGGTGGGCCTTGCTTTGTGGGCCGATGTAGCCGTATCCCGCAAGGTGGTGTCTTTCCTGCGCAAGCGCGGCGTTAAGCGCCCGTGGACGCTGTTGGGAGCAATTGGCGCGGCGGCGACGTTTATCATCAGCGAGCTCGAAGCGCGCGATATAGAAAAACTGGCTTCTTAAAATTTGCGTATGGTGGGGCCCATGAATGCAGGGGTCACCGATATTGCACAGGCGCGGGCTCGCCGTGCCGACCCGCTGCTGTCGCTAAAGCGGGAACCGCTCACCGTCATCTGCCAAGCCTCCAATATCCGTGCGGATGGGGAAGTCCACCGTCAAATCGGCTTTAGCGATGCGCTTACCTTACATGAGCTGCAGAAAGTACTACACATCTGCTTTGGTCTGCCGGATGAAAACTCCCCGTGGCACTTTTACGAGCACAGTGATGCCCGCGGCCCGCGCCTTGACCCAGAGCGTCAAGCCTCCGAATTCCTTTGGCGCGAGGGCGACCAGATCGATTTTGTGTGGGGCCTCTGGGACTTTGAGCTGGTGGTCGCAGAAATCTATCCCCGCGATAATGGCACCCCCAGCGCGCTGTGCGTGGGCGGCTCGGGCAACCTCTTCGCGCCCTTTGAACTTACTGCGGTGAACCGGGAATTGACCGGTGAAAAAATCACCGATGAAGTTCTGGCACAGGTTAAACCCCAGGTAAGGGCGCTCATCGAGCGCACCAAGCTCTATGACTTTGTTCCGCTCTTACAGGCCATGGACTTAAACCGCGGAAGTGATCTGCCGGCGGCCACGGCTGAGGCGCTGGCTAGCCTGCCGCGTGAAGTCACCAATGAGGGAAAAGATGCCTTTTGGTCCATGGCCTTGGCGCTATCCTGCATGGGCGGTGACGAGCTGACCGATTCCGTGGTGGAAACCACCATGGATGCCTTGGGCTGGGTCAACGATGATGGCAACACCTTGAAAGGTGCGGAGATTCGCGCGCTGTGCGATGCCTCCTTGCACCAGCTATCCCAGATTGGTGCCTACGGCAAGGACGCCGCCGCGCCGGTGTACCGCCTAGACATGTACCGAGCGCTGCTGCGCGGGTAAGCTAACTGCCTGTGACTAATCCACTTGAAGATGCTGCAGAAGTAAAGCGCCCCTCCAGCTCTTTGAAGCAGCAGCTGGTGCGATTTATTGCGGTGGGTGTTTTTGCCGCCGTCATTGACTATGGGTTGACGCTGCTATTGACCCACTTAGGTCTGCACCGCTCTGGGGCGAAGGCGATTGGTTGGGTCTTTGGCACCATCGCTGCCTATCTGGCCAATGCGCGCTGGACCTTTGGCACAAAGGTGTCCGGACGCACGGCCGCAACGGTGGGCGTGTTATACGTATCCACCTTTGCCGTGCAGAATTTCTTGTACTGGGTACTCAATGAGCCGCTGATTTCCCTAGGCTTTGAGGGCGCGGTGAAAGACACCATCGCCTTCGTCATTGCCCAAGGCGTGGCGACGGTGACCAACTTTGCCATCCAGCGGGTCTTTATCTTTAAGGAAAAATAGGCCAGCGGCACGCCTTAGGAGCGATTACCGGGGGCGGCGGAAATCCTCGCGGCGCCCGCGGTTGTGCAGCCTGAGCCACTCCAGGAAGCCGGCCGGATCGTGGCGTTGGACCAAGAAGAACCAGCCAAAGCGAGCAAATTCCTGGGGCAAAAGCTTGCGCATGCCGCGCTGCCACAGCAGGTAGCCGCGGTTGCGGTAGGTAAAAAAGCGCTTGAACTCGCCTTCCGGGTACTGGGTATGCATCTTGCCGCCCAGGATGGGCTTGAACTCATCCGAACCGTCCGGGTGCAGGTAGCTGGTGGTCAAGGCGGTGCCGAAAGACAGCCCGGAATTGACCAGGCGGCGGTGGTATTCCACCTCATCGCCGCGGATGAAGAGGCGATAATCCGGAACGCCAATGGTCTGCATCGCCGCGGCGGAAATCAGAGCGCCATTAAACAAAGAAGCGATGCCGGGCAGGAAGTCTCCCTCGAGTTCCTCCATGCGGCGGCGCCACACCAGCCCTTGGCGCAGCGGGAAGGCCAAGCTGCCGGGATCGTCGATATTGCACACGGCAGGTGAGACCTCGTGCAGGTTATTATTCCCTGCCACGCGGTAGAGCTCTTCTAATACGCCGTAATCGGCGGGGCGGCCATCATCATCGGCGCACCACACGGCGTCGGCGCCGAGTGATAGCGCGGTAAGGAAACCGAGGGCGAATCCGCCCGCACCACCTAGGTTGGTCTTGGACGGCACGTAGACCGCGCGATCGCCTGCCAGGGATTCCACCGCGTCACGGACCGCATCCTCGGCGCCATTATCCACTACGATGACCCACTGCACGGGGTGGGTTTGGTTGACTACCTTTTCGAGCGAGGCACGCAGCAAGTCCGCGCGCTGGTGGGTGACAATGACGGCAGCGGTGGTACCGGTGGAATCAAGGGTGGCAGTCATGCGTTCCATCTTGCCACCGGGGAATGGATCTGCCGCGGATAAACACTCCGCGTGGGCTAAGCTGACTGCCTATGGAAAGCATGTGGCCACCGTTCGGGCTGACGATACGCGCGGGCAATACAACCCACCCTGGCGTGGAGTTGCGCGTAATGCGCGATGAGGATATTGCGGCAATCGCCGGTGTGGCGGCAGAGGATATCTACGGCGCAGACATTCCGGATTACGCCTTTCCGTGGCTCTTTAATCCCAGGATGAATACTCCGTCAGCGGCGGCCCAGTTCCGGTGGAGCAACCGGGCGCAGCTGCGCCCAGAGAAATGGTCCTTGGATTTCATCGTGCGCGACGCAGATTCGGGAGAAATCCTGGGCACCATCGATGCGCGGGCGGAGGACTTTGCTGCAACGCGAGAAATTGCGACGGGCTCCTGGGTCTTTCACCGGTTCCAAGGCCAGGGTGTGGGCACGCTCATCCGGCACGCGGTAGTGGCCTTTGGGCTGGATTACCTAGGCGCGCAGGCGATGACCACGAGCTGGGTGGCACAGAATGAGGCCTCGGCGCGGGTGAGCCAGAAGCTGGGCTACCAGGTGGTTTCTGAAGGAGAAGAAAAGGCGGGGCCGGAGAATAGTCCGCAGCGGCACGTGACTGCGCGCGTGGAGGCCCCCAATTACAAGCGCCCGGATGACCTGCACGTGGAGGTTTCCGGGCTGAGCCAGCAGCTGCTGGGGATGCTGCGCTAGCTTCTACCCAGCCGCCTCTTCGCCCTCAAAGCGCTGGCGCAGATCGCGGACGTATTCGCCTACTTCTGGGCCCTCGTACTGGCCCACGACTTCAGATACCTCGCCCACGGAGCGGATTTCGCCGTGGTCGATCCACAGCGCGGTATTGCACAGCTGCGCCAAAAAGTCATTGGAGTGGGAGGCAAAGACCAAGATGCCGGAGCGCTTGACCAGCTCTTGCAGGCGCACGCGGGCCTTGGCCATAAAGGCTGCGTCGACGGCGCCGATGCCCTCATCCAGCAGCAGGATTTCCGGCTCAATGGAGGTCACCACGCCAAGTGCTAGGCGCACGCGCATACCGGTGGAGTAGGTGCGCAGGGGCATGGACAAGTAATCGCCCAGCTCGGAGAACTCCGCGATTTCATCCATCTTTTTCTTCATCTGCTTGATGGATTGGCCCAAAAAAAGCCCGCGGATGATGATGTTGTCGTAGCCGGATACCTCCGGGTCCATGCCCACGCCCAAGTCAAAGACGGGGGCGACGCGCCCGCGGACATCGGCGGTACCGCGCGTGGGCTCGTAGATACCGGAGAGCAGGCGCAACAGCGTGGACTTGCCGGCGCCATTGTGGCCAACGAGCCCGACGCGATCGCCTTCCCGCAGGTGCAGGTTAATATCTCGCAGCGCCTCAACCACCACGGTGTTGTGGTCATTTTTCCCAATGGCACCACCCGCGGTAGAAAGCATGGCCTTTTTTAGGGAGCGGGATTTGGCATCAAAGATGGGAAAGTCCACGCACGCGTTATACGTATCAATTGAGACCATCAGTTTTTATCCTTTCAACGAGCCTCATGGTGGGGTGGGAGTAAAGGAAGGGAAGCTATACCCAGTAGCTCACGCGGAAGCGCCACTTGCGCATGACTAGCCCAGCGATGAACAAGCCGATTGCGGTGCAGCCGATGACGATCCACCAGTGGTAGGCGGCAACGGGCTCACCAATCATTGGGGCGCGCACGATTTCCAAGTAGTGATACAGCGGGTTGATTTCCGCGATGCGGGCGCGGTCCGCCACCGCACCGCCTTGGTCCTTGAGCGTATTGGTCATCCAGACGATTGGGGTGACGTAGAACAGTAGCTGCGTCAGGGCATCAAGCAGCGGGGCGACATCGCGGAAGCGCGTGGCGATGATGCCAAAGAACATGGTGACCCACACGCCGTTAATGAGCAGGAGCAGTAGCCCGGGGATAAAGAGGAAGAATTCCCAGCCCAAGTTGCGCGGGAAGATCATGATTAGCAAGAGCCAGATGATGAGGTTATGGCCCAAAAACAGGGTTTGGCGCCACACCAGCCGGTACACGTGCACCGAAAGCGGGGCGGGAAGCTGCTTAATCAGTCCCTCATTATCAATAAAGACCGTGGACCCTTCCTTAATGCAGCCCGAAATAAAGGTCCACATAATAAGGCCCACGGTGACGTGGGGAAGGAATTCCGCGACGGGAATCTGAAAAAGCATGGAATACAAGAGGCCCAAGGCAAGCGCCATCACACCGGTGGCGATGGTGATCCAGAATGGGCCGAGGACGGAGCGGCGGTAGCGCTGCTTGATATCTTGCAGGCCCAGCTTGAACCACAGCTCACGCTGCTGTGCACCCCGCATAAGGTCTGCGAAAGCAGCTTTGAGGGTCATGGACTGGGACGCTGGGATAGCCTCGCCTTCTGGCTGGGAGGTCATGCGGGCGATATCAGCGCGCAGTTGATTGTTATCTTGCACGCCCAACACCCTAGCGCGCGTGCTGGGCAAACGGGAACTACACGCCGCTAGCCTGGGAAAACAGTGATGCCCAGGGAAAATTCAGATTTGGGAAACTGAGAGCAAACGCGTATACAGTAGGGAATCGACCGCCACGTGGTGGCAGTTGTTCAGTGCGATGAAGAAGGGGACCTAATGCCAGCAGCTTCGGCACACTATGACGTCTTTAGTGCGCGAGGTTTGTACACCGGACTATCTGATGGCTGGACATACCTCAATGCGCACGCGGTGCCCCAAATTTCGGAGCGCGTGACCTCCGGCGTTGCCCGGTCTTTCCGGATGGCGACGGCGGTAGCGACGCAAGAGGGACCAGGCGGCGCCCACTCGGCCGCGCCCGAGCCGGGCCGGTTGGCAGGCGATGGCAACTATGCAGCAGCGCGCATGGCCATTGCGGATCTCACCGCTTCCAAGGCAGACCGTGTGGTCCTTGGCCCATCCCTGCCCGTGCTGTACCAATCCCTGTCGCGTGCGGCACGCCCACTATTGGGCAGCAATTCCTCGGTGGTGCTGTCCAAGCTGGATCCTCCCACGCTGTATTCCGCTTTTTCTGACGTGCGCGCCGATATCCGCTGGGCGCAGCCGGACCTTGGCACCGGCGAATTGCCGGGATTCCAGTTCGCAGAGCTTGTCGATGGCTCTACAAGGCTCGTTTCCTTTTCCGCCGCGCATGAGCTTTTGGGCACGGTATCCCCAGCTGAGGAGATCATTGACACGGTGCGGGGGCGTTCGCGTGCCTGGACGCTTCTCGATGTCTCCGCAATCGCGCCCTATCGCCCCATCCGCTTCGATGAGCTGGGCGCGGATATCGTGGGCATCGACATCGGGCTGCTGGGCGGGCCGCAAATGGCTGCCTTGGTCTTCCGCGATACGCGCATGCTCCGCCGCCTGGATGCCCTAAATCCCATCTATTCCAAGGAAGACGGCCGCAAGCTAGAAACCCCCGTCTCCTCCGGCTTAGCCGGCGGAGTGGGCCCACTGGTAGATCACCTCGCGGCCCTGGCCGGTGGGGATAAGGGATCGCGCCGGGTGCGGCTTAATAAGTCCATGACCGCCTTGAGCGCCTACCTCGAGGACTTGCGCGCGGATCTGTACTCATTTTTGAGCACGCTTCCCGCCGTACACATCCTGGGTGTTACCGGCGAGGCGGCAGCGGGCGCATCCGATAATCGCTTGCCGCGCCTTACCTTTGCGGTCCAGGGCGTGCCCGCGGAGACGGTGTACAAGCGCCTCTTTGATAATGGGCTCGTCACCACGCTGGCCCCACAAACGCCGCTGCTCACGGAAATGGGCGTGGAAGAAATCGGCGGTGCCGTCACCGTAGCATTGGGCCCGTTTAATACCCACCACGATATCGAGCACCTCGTGCGCGTCGTTGCCTCGCTCGCCTAAGGAAGGCGCGCTGGGAAACTACACCGTAAGCACCAGCGTGCCGGTGACCTCGCCGCTGTCGAGGGCGGCGTGGGCTTTGGCGGCATCGGCAAGCGGGTACGTGCCGTGCAGCGCGTGCTTCACGCGGCCATCTTCCAGCATGGGCCACACATTCTTGATGGTGCCGGCGACGATCTCCGCCTTATCGTCCAAATCACGCGCGCGCAGCGTCGTGCCCTGAATGGTCAGGCGCTTCGGCAGCATGGGGGCCAGGTTGATATCCGCCTTGGTGCCGCCCTGCATGCCAATGATGATGAGCTTGCCGTCCTTGGCCAGGCACTTCATGTTCTTTTCCAGGTACTTCGCGCCGATGATATCCAGGATGACATCGCAGCTGCCCTTGAGCTTATCGACGAAATCCTGCTCCTTGTAGTTGATGAGAATATCCGCGCCGAGCTCGCGGCAACGGTCTAGCTTTTCCTGTGATCCGGCGGTGACAGCTACCTCGGCGCCCAACGCCTTGGCTACCTGGATGGCAAAGGTGCCGATGCCGCCGCCACCGCCGTGGATGAGCACGCGCTGGCCCTCGTGCAGGCCCGCTTCGATGCCCAGGTTGGACCACACGGTGCAGCCGACCTCAACCACGGCCGCGGTTTCTTCCAGGCTAAATCCCTTGGGCAGCGGAAGCAGCTGGCCCTGCGGGACGGCGACGTATTCCGCATAGCCGCCGCCTGCGAGTAGGCATCCGACCTCGGTGTCGGCTTCCCAGTCCGTATCGCCGGCATCCTCAATCACGCCGGCGGCCTCCAGCCCAATGATGTCCGATGCCCCTGGCGGCGGCGGGTACGCGCCCATCGTCTGCAGAATATCGCCGCGGTTGACACCCGCGGCCTTCACCTTCACCAGTACCTCGCCGGAACGCAGCTCAGGAACGTCTACGTCCTGTAGCTCTAGCGACCGTGGGGTATCAGGATCGGTTTGGACGATTGCCTTCATCTGTGTAGCACTCATACGGCCAATGTAATGGAGGGGGTGTGGTGTGCGCCACGTCCATTTCCTTGTGGGGCAATGTGATTCGCGCGGGACCGTTTAGTAAGCTAACCAAGTTGCCTCTTCGGCACGATGGAGACGTGGCAGAGCGGCCGAATGCACCGGTCTTGAAAACCGGCGAGGTTTATTCCTCCGCGGGTTCAAATCCCGCCGTCTCCGCAGAGAGCATTTCCCCTAGTCCCAGCTGACTAGGGGTTTTGTCTTGTCTGTACGGCTCATCCTTTCCTCGGACGGGAAAACGTGGAACCTTTCCCTACTTCCCTTGATCATCTTTGAAACTAAAATTTATTGCGCGAAAGTTTTAGATAGAAAGAAAATGTAATGCAGATCGTTTAAACCCCAGGACGATTGTTTTCTAACAAATCTATAAACTGCCTACTCGAAAGTTGCACATCACCGCACCTAACCACATACAATGATCAGTGCGCGCGGAAACGCGTATAAGAATTTTCCAACCTCGAAAGGAATTCTGAAATGATTCTTGATCTTGTATCCAACGTACAGGAAGCAGCACACTCCGCAGTCTCCACCGGCTGGGACGCTCTTGAGCAGGCAAGCCTGTTCTTCCGTCAGGTGCCTTACCTGGTTCCGGACGCTGTTAACGAGTTTAACCGCTCCATCCTCGGCTTCTAAGCTTTAAGAAGCGAGAAAATAAATCCCCGAGGCCATTTGGTCTCGGGGTTTATTCATGCGCTGACCCATCCTGATTTCTAGCGATGATGGTAAACCTGATATGCATTAGAAATTTGTCTGGAATCAGAACGGAGCCCCCTACTTCCTTTCCAAAAGTGACCCACAACAAGATGATAGTTGGCTAGCTTCTGGTTCCCGCCAGGTTGCCGAATTCTCATTTTTACCTCCATTGGCGCGAATCCAGCCGCCCTAGCACTGTATGCTGCGCTTATGCCTAATTCTCTCACCTCTCCTTGCGCGATCCTGGCCGTGACCGCTGTCGCTTTTGTTTCCGGTTGCTCTAATTCCGATGAACCTAATAAGGCCGATAGCGAGCCGAATTTCACCGGATCTAGCGCGACCTCCGAGGTCAGCGAAGAATCCTCCAGTTCAAACACGGATGATGAAGGTGCTGGAGCCTCAGATTCCGCGACGGAGCCGAGCACTGCGACAGTGACGGAAAAGGCCCAGAAATCTGCGACTTCAGGGGAAAATAAGATCATCCCAGTGGAAGACTTGTACTCCTTGTGGGTACCAGCGTTGTGTGAGCATGACGCCGGCACGTTGGTGGATGGGACTTTGCCCGAGCACTTAAAGACTGGATATCCCAATGCTGCCGCCGGGCTAAAGCTCAACAAGGATGGAACCCCTAAGGGTGCTTACGCCGATATCAACGGTGATGGCAAAGATGAAGCCGTTATTACCTATGTCTGCGATCAAGGCGGCGTGGCCTGGCCGGATAACTTGCTCATTTATGACAATGACCTGAATTACATTACCCAGGTAGAAGACTGGACCCGTAATGGCATGGAGCCAGCACGCAGGCATATTAATCAGCTGGAGTGGACCGACGATACCGTGACAGTAACGTGGCGTGCCTATGGGGAAGGCGAATCGGGTGCTGTGGCCACGCAGGAACTGACGGGAAACCTCACCTTAGATGGCGACAAAGCGAACCTAGAGATGACAGGGCACCGGAAGACCTCTTAGATCAGTGGGATTCTGCTGTGGCATTTCATACCGGGGGATGACGCGCCTAGTGCGGCGCAGACTTAATCTTGGAAATGTACAGGGCAAGTCAGGTATCGATGCGGTGCTGGCTTTGTCCCAGAGATAAAAATGCTCGACGAAAGGACGTCATGAATACCTCGGAACTTTATGTAGCAGCAGCGGAATCTACTAACTCTAATGACACGTGGTGGTTCCTTGGGTTCCTTCCCATTATTTTGCTCGTCGCGTTCTGGATTGCGGCGGTTATTTCTATTATCGCTTCTGGGTACACGATTGCGGCCAAGATACTCTTTATCGCCGCTACCTTCGCCCTTCCTTTCTTGGGGCCGCTGATCTGGTTCGTCTTTGTTCGCGGCAAGGAAGACAAATACGGAAGGCCATAGGCACCCCACACTGTTTGGCGAGGCTAGGACAAATCGTGCTGTTCCAACCACGCGTTAATGCCGCCGCGCAGTGAAACAACGTGCTCGTAGCCGCGGCCGCGCAATGCGTGGACGGCTTGCGCGGAGCGGATGCCGCTAGCGCAGTAGATAACAGCGGCATCGCCCTGGCCGATGTCCGGGTTTTCGCCGGCGAGGATGCGGTCGAGGGGCAGATGCGTTGAATGAGGAATGGCAGAGCGGGCGCGCTCGGCGTCGGTGCGGACATCGATAAGCGGGGCGTGCGCGGGGATCTCGCGAACCTCGGGGGCATCGGCTGGCTGGGTAGGCTGCGCGCCGGTGGGGCGGATGGGGATATACTCCCAGGTCCCAGATAGCGCCTCAAAGTAACCGAGCGTGCCAATAAGTGGGGCACCGACGCCGGTAATGATCTTCAAAGCCTCCAAGGCCATCGCAGAACCCACCGTGCCAACGATGGGGCCCAGGACGCCGGCTTGGGAACACGACGGAACCTCGCCCGGGGCAGGAGCGGTGGGGAAAACATCCTCGTACACAGGGCCCTTGCCGGACCAAAAGACGCTCATCTGCGCATCAAAGCCCAGGATAGAAGCCCAAATGTGGGGAATGCCCAGGCTGTGGGCGGCCCATGAGCACAGGTAGCGGGCGTCGAAATTATCCGTCCCATCGAGGATCACGTCGCAGCCGCGCAGCTGCTCGAGGGCGGTGGCGGATTCTAGGCGGCCGTGGCAGATGAGCTCCACCTCAGGGTTGAGGGCCCGCACCGCCGTTGCGGCCGATTCGGTCTTTACGGTGCCAATGGAGGCGGTGGTGTGAATGACCTGCCGGTGGAGGTTGGAGGGGGAGACGAGGTCGTCATCGAAAAGCGAGATGCGGCCCACCCCGGCTCCTGCCAGGTAGAGCAGCGCCGGTGAGCCAAGCCCGCCCGCGCCGATGACCGCGACGTGGGAGTCAGCCAATTTCTGCTGGCCCTTATCACCCCACAGGGCCTCCTGGCGGGCATAGCGTGTGCTCATTCGAGGCCCACCCAGTTGATGGAGCCATCGCCGTGGCTTTGTTCCTTCCAAATGGGCACCTCGGCCTTGACTCGATCGGCACAGGACTCCGCGGCGCGGAAGGCATCGCCGCGGTGGGCAGAGGCGGCGACGACGGTAAAGGCCAAATCGCCCACCTGTAGATCGCCGGTGCGGTGGGCCGACCACAAGCGCACGGGGTGCTGGCCTGCTACTTCATCGACAATCTCGCGCAGCTTTTCTGGGGCGCTAGGGTGTGCGGAGTAAGACAGCTGAGTGACATCGGGCCGGCCGCCATCGTGATCGCGCACGATGCCCTCGAACGTGACCACCGCGCCCATGGCTGAGGTGGTGACCTCTGCTTTGGCGGCGGCAAGGAGGGGCTCGAGGGGCTGCTCGGTCAGTATGGCGCCGACAGTGAGCCCAGTCTGCGCGGCGACATAAGAAGGATCAGTGCTCATGTTTTCCTTCTAACATATCGACGATGTGGACGATTAAATCCTCTAGCACGGCGCAACTATCTTTGACTCCGCCGGTAGAACCGGGCAGGGTCATGGCAAAGGTGGTGTCATTGACGCCTGCGACCGCGCGCGAGGCCACTGCGGTGGGGATAGTCTCCAAGCCTTTATTCCAAAAGGCCATGGCGATGCCGGGAAGCTCCCGCGTGAGATGGGGCTGTACGGCATCGACGGTGAGATCGTCCGGGGTCAGGCCCGTTCCGCCGGAGGTAAGGATAACCGCGGGCTTTTCGGCGAAGGCCTGGTCCACCGCTGCGGCGATATCGGCATCGGGCACCACGCGGGCATCAGGGCAGTCGAAACCCTTGCGGCGCAGGAAATCTACTGCGATGGGGCCCGAGCGATCCTCGTAGACCCCGGCGGCGGCGCGGGTGGAGGCGACCAAAACAATGGCGGTGCGAGCAGAACTCATAGGGGATAGACCTTTACTTTTTCTCCTGCGCTGAGGCTCTTACCGGCAGGAATGCGGATGAGGTGGGTGGCATTGGCGGCTTGGGCCAGCAGGTGAGAGCTAGCACCGCCAGTAACGTGGGCTTGCGCATCGGCGTACCCGCGGCGGAATTGATCCTTGTGGGGCAGCCCCTCGATGGCGTGCGCGATTGGTACGCGATATGCCGCGGGTGCCCAGCCCAGGGTGGGGGCGACAAAGAGGCGGAAGCTCACCATGGTGGAAATCGGATTGCCGGGCAAGCAGATGACCGGGGTGCCATGGAAACTGGCGATGCCCTGCGGCCCGCCGGGCTGCTGATCCACGTGGCCAAACCAGCCGGTGAGCACCTGCCGGATGACCTCGTATTTGCCCGCAGAAATACCGCCGGAGGTGACGATGGCATCGGGGCGGTGGAGCTTAGTGGCCTCCTCCAGCGCGCGGGTGAGCACCTCCGGATCATCATCGGTGGTGACATAACCGGCGACCTCAATGCCGGCGCGGTGGGCCATAGCAGAGATGAGCGGTGCATTGGCATCGGGAATAGCAGCTATACCCGTACCAATTTCCGCGCCGCCGGTGCACACGAGGATGCGGGCGGGGCGGTAAACGGTGACCTCCTCGATGCCCTGGGAGGCCAGCGCGGCCAAGCGCACCGGGGTGAGCTTATCGCCCTTGGCGGCCAGGAGAGCGCCCTGCTCGAGGTCCGTGCCCGTCCCGCGGATGAATTGGCCCTTTTCAGTGGCCGGAACTGTAATGGTCTCGCCCGGCTGGAGGAACTCCTGCGGCTGGCACTTTTCAATCGGCACGATGGCTGCCGTGCCCTCCGGAACCTTGGCTCCGGTCATGATGGGGCTGGCGGCGCGCAAAGGGCCATCCAGCAGCTCGGCGGGATCCGCGCCTGCGGCGATGGTGGGGCCCACCTCATACGCACCGGCTTCGGTAGCAGGCAGCGCGTAGCCATCCATTTGGGAATTGCTAAAGCGCGGCGAGGGGAAGGTGGTATAGACATCGGAGGCAAGGACCATCTCCTGTGCCTGGCCCAAGGACCGGGATATGACTTCGCGCGGGCCGAGGGCAGCCGCGACCTCGTGCGCGTGGGTTTCGGGAGTGCGCATGGCGTCAAGTTTACCCGCGAGTTCGACACGTTCGAAGCCTGCGGGCATAGTAGGAAGCATGTTGACCGTTCACTATTTCGCCGCCGCTCGTGCCGCGGCTGGCGTAGCTTCGGAGCAGGTAAAAGCGCCCACCACCTTAGGCCAGCTCATAGAGCAGCTGGGCAAGGACCACACCGGCACTACGGAGGCCGGTATGAGCATGAAAGAGGTGCTGGGGCGCTGCAACTTTCTTATCGATGGCGCCGGCAACACTCAGGCGGACTCGCCGCTCATGGGCGTGACCCGCGTTGACGTGCTGCCGCCCTTCGCCGGGGGATAACCCGTTCCTTTAGACCGGCTCGCGCAGCGGGCTGGTAAAGAAATTGACCAAGCTGCTGACTAAGGACAAGACGATGGCGCCGAAGATTGCAGAGCCCCAGGAATTGACCACAAGGTGGCCAATTCCTAAGTCAAAGGTATTGAGCGTCCACTCCACGATCAGCAGGGCGGCGCCGTTGATGACGAGCGCGAATAGCCCTAGGGTAAGGCAGGTCAGCGGGGCGCCGATAAAACGCAGCACGGGCATGACCACCGCATTAATGATGATGAAAACAATGGCCACAGCAATGAAATTGCCCAGCTTATCCGGGGTGATATAAATCCCGGGGATAATGCCCACTACGACCCAGAGCGCAATCGCGATGGCGACTACATTGAGGGCAAAATTGGTCAACGAACGCATTTAGCCTCCTACGGTATCGTTCCACGCCTGCAGCAGGGCGTTAGTTTCTTCCTCGGTTGTAATAGTAATGCGTATGCCTTCGCTAAAGGCGCGAACGAGCACGCCGCGTGTGGCTAGGCGTGCGGCTAATTCCTGCGGCGTTCCTAGCCTTTCAATATTCGCCGCCGGCAGCCATACGTGGTTGGCTTCCGAGTGGGGAACGCCCCATTCTGCCAGTTCCTTTTCCACCCGTTGGCGCTGGTCACAGGTCTCTTCGGTGCGCTCGCGCAGCGAATCCTGCGCTGCTAGCGCGGCGCGGGCACCGGCCTGGGCCACGGCGTTGATGGAAAACGGAATCGCTACTTTATTCAGCGCCGCGATGACATCTTCTGGGCCATAGGCATAGCCCACGCGCACGCCGGCCAAACCATAGGCCTTGGAGAAGGTCCGCAGGAAAACCACGTTGGGATAAGTGCCAAAAAGCTCGGTGCCCAGCGGGGTATCGGAATTCCGGTTGTATTCGATATAGGCCTCATCGAGGGCAACGAGGACATCGCTTGGCACCGCGTCCATAAATTCGGCGAACTCCGCCTTAGTCACGGTGGTGCCGGAAGGATTATTCGGATTGCAGACGAAAATTAGGCGCGTATCCGCGGTAATCTTCTCCGCCATCGCGGCCAAATCCACGCGCTGGTCCGCATCGAGTGGAACTGGAATGGGGCGTGCGCCCACAACCTGGGCAAAGATGGGATAAGCCTCGAAGGAACGCCACGGAAAAATCACTTCCTCACCGGGCGTGGTGGTGATCTGTACCAATTGCTGGCACAGCGCGGAAGAACCCGTGCCTACCGCAACCTGGTCGAAGCTCACGCCTAAGTGCTCGGCCAGATCCTCACGCAACTCGGTGGCCGCGATATCCGGATAGCGATTGGCCTCGGCGGTGGCGCGGGCCATAGCCTCTGCGGCCTCAGGCAGCGGTGGCTGCGTGGCCTCATTAGAAGAGAGCTTGAGGGCATCATCGTGGCGCGCGCCGGGCACATAGCCCGGAATGGCGCGTAAGTCGGAGCGAATCATGGCTACCACTCTAGGTCGTCTCTCCTGCGCGCGTGGAAGAAAACCGGGGACAAAACCAGGGGGTTAGTTTGGCCGTGGCGCATGCGGCAGGTATTGTCTTTTACGGTTCTTTCTGAACTTGGAGATGTGCCAGAGCGGCCGAATGGGGCTCCCTGCTAAGGAGTTGACCCTTCTGGGGTCCGGAGGTTCGAATCCTCTCATCTCCGCCACACAAATCCCGGGCGAATGCGCTTGGGATTTTGTTGTTTTGCCAGCTTAAACGACAGGCCTAAACGGGGTTAAATGACAAAATGCGGTGGCCACCAATCAGGAGCCAGGCCCCCTATTCTGCAAGCGTAATACGAGTATTCCCCCGCTACGGGCATGAAATGGAAATGTAGTTCTCCGAGGGCGCTTTTGGTGCTCAAGGAGATTTTTCAGAAGGATGAACTCGTCGCGTGGTGAGTTTTTATCGTGAATAATGGAGACATGGATAAAGCGCAGAAGACAAAAACGGAGTTTTGCTCGCTTTAGCAGTCGCCTCTTTGGTGATATTTGTTTTGTGGCTGACCGATGTAATAGGCATCGGCTTAGTGACCATCTTCATTGTTGTTCTGACTGCTGCTTCTGTCGGAGTGCGCGTGTGGGCGGAGAATGCAGGGCGTCAGTCTAAATAAGTAGTAAACCACACCTTGTTGACCCCAGAGCGGCTGTTACGTCATCGCTGGTCCACGATTCTTCCCGCCGCAGGTGACGGGGTGTAGGCGTGGCTCTCTGTTGATACGCGAGCTTGACCACTTTACAGCGCCGGAAAAACCTTGCTACGCAGGAGATCGGCAAGCTCGCACTGCGGGTCGGCGGGATCGATCCAGGCGGTTTCGGCGATTTCGGCCGCGGCGTGGGCGATGACGGGGCGCGGGTAGGTAAAGATATGCCCGCGGACGGTCTGGCCCGGTTCATTGGCGGCCGGGGCAGTGAAGGTGCCGAGCTCAGTGAGTTCAGGTAGGCGTACCTGCACGCCGATTTCTTCTTCCGCCTCGCGCGCAGCGGCCTGGACAGGGCTTTCGCCTTCTTCTAGCTTGCCGCCCGGCAGCTGAAACTTTGTGGATGAGGCCTTGCGTACGCCAAGCACGTGGCCAAAGGAATTGCGGAAAACGATGGCTGCGACTTCAATCATGGCCCCGATCATAACGAGGTGACCGGCGAACAGGCTCGCGGCCTTATCGCGCTAAGGACGTGCATTGAATATAAGGTAGGAAGGCATGAGCGATTCGAGGTTTCCCCGCTCGGTATTTGGGGTAGGAAGTGACCCTGATCCGCGTTTTACGCTGGCGAATGAGCGCACCTTCCTCGCATGGATTCGCACCTCGCTCGCGCTGATTGCCGGGGGAGTGGCCTTGGAGGCTTTCGATGTGCCGCTACCGGCGACCCTGCGCGCGGTGGTTTCCGCATTCATGCTGGTGGTGGCGATTGTGCTGCCGATAGTCGCGTGGGTGCAATGGAAGCGGGCTGAGCGTGCCTTGCGGCAACAGCGCCCGCTGCCCTTTAGCATCGCCATCCCGGTGCTGGTGGGCACCATCGTCGTTATCGCGGCCGTGCTGCTGGTAGGAGAGTTACTTGCCTAGCCCGCAGCCGCATGGGGAGCTCTTTGACCCCGGCTTGCAGCCCGAGCGCACCCGCCTATCGTGGCAGCGCACCATCCTCGCGCTGGCGGTGATACTCCTAGGGGTCATGCGGGTGGTCAGCGTTAGTGTGTTTCTCCCGTTGCTGGCGCTCGCGGCGGGCGTGCTGGTGCTGATCTTGGCGGTGAGGAAGCGGGCATCGCTTGTCGATGCCTCCCTGCGCACCCACCGCCACCTCCCCAGCGCCGCCGTCTTGGCCAGTAGCGCGGGGCTGGTCTCCCTGCTTGCGGCCTTTGCCTTGTGGGGTGTTTTTGCCTAAAGGCAGATTTTTCCCCGCAGCGCTGTGTGCTGATGGGAGATACGCGTAATCTATGTGGGGCTATATCAATTACGGTGGCCACCGGTGCCGCGGTATGAGGGGCGAGAAGGGCAAGGTGACGGCGATGGCGGATACTACTGAGCAGGCCAGCGATACGGTCGAGGCATGGTTGAAGCAGGATTCTGCCATTGACCCGCAAAAAGCGCCCCGCTTGCAGGCGTTGCTTGATGAGGTGCCACTGCAAGAGCTCATCGCCATCGTCGAGCGGCAAAATGCCATCCGCGCCGCGCTGGCCCTGCGCTTGTTGCCGCGGCGTAAATCCATCGTGGTATTTGATGCCCTGGATGCCAAGCACCAGGCAGATATCATCGATGAGCTGGGAAATGCTGATGTTTATGAGTTCTTCGATGAACTCGAGCCAGAAGACCGCGTGGCCCTTTTGGATGAGCTGCCGGCGGAAATCGCGGATCGGCTGCTGCGCTCGCTTACCAAATCAAAGCGGGATGTCACCGGGGTTGTCCTGGGCTATACCAAGGGCTCGGTGGGCCGCCGCATGTCGCCCGAGGTCCCCGGCATCCATCCCGAAATGAGCGTGGAGGAAGCGCTGCGGACCCTGCGTGCGAAGGCCGATGAGCTGGAAACCATCTATGCGGTGCCCATCACCCGCGCGGACCGCCGCCTAGTGGGCGTGGTGACGCTGCGGGAGATTTTTACCGCGGAGGAGGGCACCACGATTGGGGAGATCATGCAAAGCCCCATCTATGCCAACGCCAATGATGATGCGGAAGCCACAGCTAGGTGGTTCCTGCCGCTCGATATTTTGGCATTGCCCATCGTGGATGATTCGGACCGCCTGGTAGGCCTTTTGACCTGGGATGATGCCATTGACATCGTCGAAGCAGAAGATAGCGAGGACTCAGCGCGCGCCGGCGGTACCGAGGCCCTGCAGCAGCCGTACCTGTCCACGCCGCTATTAAAATTGGTGAAGTCCCGCATCGTGTGGCTGCTGGTTCTGGCGGTGTCCGCGCTGTTGACCGTGCGGGTCCTGGACGCCTTCGAGGACACCTTGGCGCAGGCCGTGGTGCTTTCCCTGTTTATCCCGCTGCTGACCGGTACCGGCGGCAATACGGGAAACCAGGCAGCAACGACGGTCACCCGTGCGCTGGCGCTTGGCGATGTCCGCGGGCGCGACCTCCTTGCCGTTCTCTGGCGCGAGCTCCGGGTAGGCATGCTGCTTGGTGCAGTATTGGGCTTGGCAGGGTTCGGCCTGGCAACGGTGGTCTATGGCGTAGATATTGGCCTAGTCATTGGCTCGACGCTGTTTTTAATCTGCTCCATATCCGCCACGGTGGGCGGGCTGATGCCCATCGTTGCAAAGACCATTGGCGCGGACCCTGCCGTATTTTCCAATCCGTTTATCTCCACGTTCTGCGATGCCACGGGTCTGATTATTTATTTCCTCATCGCCAAGTCCGTGCTCGGGCTATAAAGGCCCCCTGGCACACGGGGCCTGGCGCGCCGGGCGGGGGGTAGCGAACCGGTGGGGAAAATTTCACATTGTGAGTAGCTGCGGTGTGTGAATTTTAAATGCGGTGGGGGTGAATTCAGTAAAGTTTGTGGTTTCTGGTGCAAATGTTTTGTAGGGTCTTAGCATGCTCTGCACGGACTGAATGATGTTCGGGATGCACCAAGGATCCGGCTCGATTGCTGGTAATTGACAGAGCTATCACACCCCCGCCCTGCTAAAAGTCTCTCTAGCAAAGGAGTTCGCGGCATGACCACCCCGCATACTCACGAATCTACCGCCCAATCAGAGGGCGCTGAGGATCCGGGTGCCCCACGCAATGAATGGCGCCGCCAGTTCATTGGCCTTTTCATCGGCCTCGCCCTGGCCATCCTCGTATTTTTCATCTTCCCTTCAAATGCCATCGATACGGTCCAGCAGTCCACCGGCGTGGACGAGGAAGCCGATTACACGCTAAGCGCCATCCGCACCGTTGCGGCGGTCACCATCCTCATGGGTGTGTGGTGGATGACTGAGGCCATCCCGCTGGCTGCCACCGCGCTGATTCCGCTGGTCATCTTCCCGCTCGCAAGCGTGGGCACCATTAAGGAAGTCGGCGCGCCGTATGCCTCTGCCACCATTTTCTTGTTCATGGGTGGCTTCCTTATCGCGCTTTCGCTGCAGCGCTGGAACCTGCATCGCCGCCTTGCGCTTTATGTGGTAAAGCTCATCGGCACCTCGCCGCGCCGCCTCATTTTGGGCTTCATGCTGGCCACCGGCTTTTTGTCCATGTGGGTATCGAATACCGCAACGGCCGTCGTCATGCTGCCGATTGGTACGTCCGTGCTGGCGCTTACCGCAGAGACCGTTGGCGGTTGGGATAAGCAGAAGAAATTCGCCACCGCCCTCATGCTGGGCATCGCGTACTCCGCCTCCATCGGCTCGCTGGGTACCCTGATTGGTACACCGCCGAATGCCTTCTTGAATGCGTACATGGCCGATACCTGGGACGTCACCCTCGGCTTTGGTCGTTGGATGGCCGTCGGCGTGCCGCTGGCGCTTGTCTTCCTACTCATCGCATGGGCGCTGTTGATTACCATCTTCAAGCCGGAAATGACCGAAATCCCCGGCGGCCGCGAGCTCATCAACGAGGAAATCAAGGCGCTGGGCTCATGGACCCGCCCGCAGATCATGACCGGCATCATCTTCGTCCTAGCCGCCCTGGCCTGGGTAACCCTGCCCATCGTCCTTGGCGATTTTGATAATTATGACGATGCCATCGTCGGCATCGCCGCAGGTATCCTCCTGTTCATCCTGCCGGCCGATTCGGAGCGCCGCATCCGCCTGCTGGATTGGAAGACGGCCAATGAAATGCCATGGGACGTCCTCCTCCTCTTCGGCGGTGGCCTCTCCTTGTCCTCGGCCTTCAACTCCTCCGGTTTGTCCCTGTGGATCGGTGAGATGGCCAAGGGGCTCAGCTCCCTGCCCATCGTGCTCATCGTCGCAGCCGTGGCCGCCCTGGTCCTCTTCCTGACGGAGATCACCTCCAATACCGCCACCGCGGCCACCTTCATTCCCATCATGGGCGGCGTCGCCGTGGGCGTGGGCCTGACCACCGAAGGCGATATCAACGTCCTGTTGCTCACCATCCCGGTCGCCTTGGCCGCAACCTGTGCCTTCATGCTGCCGGTGGCAACCCCGCCGAACGCCATTGCTTATGGTTCCGGCTACGTCAAGATTGGCGAGATGATCAAGGGCGGCGTTGGACTCAACGTCATCGGTATCTTCCTCATCACCCTTACCGTCTTCCTGCTGGCGGTACCGATCTTCGGGCTGACGGTCTAGACATTAAGCACCTCAGTAGCCATCCTTTAATGAAAAACGTTACCATTAAAGGATGGCTACACCTGTTACCGTGCTGTCCGGATTTTTAGGCAGCGGAAAGACCACGCTACTTAACCACCTGCTCGCGAACCGGGAGGGGCGCAAGCTGGCGGTCATCGTCAACGATTTTTCTGAGGTCAATATCGATGCCGCCCTCGTCGCCGGCGAAGGCCACCTCGAACGCGGCGAGGATCGCTTCGTGGAGCTGTCGAATGGCTGCATCTGCTGCACCCTGCGTGAAGACCTCATCGAGTCCGTGGGCAAGCTGGCGCGCTCCGGCCGCTTTGATCAGATCGTCATCGAATCCACCGGCATTTCTGAGCCCATGCCCGTGGCTGCCACCTTTGAGTGGGAATTTGCCGATGGCACCACGCTTGCCGATGCCGCCCCCATCGACACCATGGTCTCCCTCGTCGATGCCTCCACCTTCTTAAACCAATTGCGCCGCGGCCGCAGCCTCGTCTCCGAAAGCATCGAGGCTACGCCCCAAGATGACCGCACCATTTCTGATCTCTTAGTGGACCAAGTCGAATTCGCCGAACTTATCCTCATTACCAAGACCGATCTTGTCGATGCCGCCGAAACCGAGCGCGTCATCGCCGCAGTCCGCGCCATGAATCCACGGGCTCGCGTGGTGCCGGTGACCCACGGGGTCATCGAACCGGGGCTAGTTCTCGATGCGCATTTGTTCAATACCGCCACCGCTGCCGCCTATCACGGCTATGCCGAAGAGCTTGCGAACCCACACACTCCAGAAACCGAGGAATACGGCATCTCCTCAGTCGTCTTTCGCGCCGACCGCCCCTTTAACCGCGAGCGCCTCATCGCCGCCCTCCGGGCAAGCACGGGCCTCGTGCGGTCCAAGGGGTATTGCTGGATCGATACCGATCTGCGCGTGGCCCACGCGTGGCAGCAGGCCGGGCCAAACCTGCAGATTATGCCCGCTTCTTTATGGGCCGCCAATGGTGTAACCCCCGGCACGGAGCTCGTGCTCATCGGCGTCGACTTCGATCATGAATCCACCCTGCAGGCCTTTCAAGACGCCCTGCTTTCCGATGCCGAAGCCTCCGCCCTTGTATAGCCTCCCCTCGCCCTCCACACCGAGCTCAAGCGTGAACGGCGGGTGAACAATACACCGCTGGCTATCCCGCCGAACACGGCTCTGTACAGGCGATTTGTTAGTTTTCAGGTCCGTGGGTATAGTAAATTCTCGTTGCACAGCAGAGCATACGCGCTGCTTCACAACGGACTGCGCCCGTAGCTCAACGGATAGAGCATCTGACTACGGATCAGAAGGTTGGGGGTTCGAATCCCTCCGGGCGCACAAAATTTCGAATCTCGAGACATCATCTCCAAGACGGTGTCTCGAGATTTTTTATTTCCGGGCTTATTCTCGGAGTGGGCGAGGAGTGTCGGAGGCTTGGATTCTAGGGGTCGTTGCAACGATGATGGTTACTTTGGTGTGATACTACCGGTTTGTGTCAGGGCGTTGGTCATGACTTCGGCTGGGGTGCGCCAGTTGAGCGCTTTGCGTGGTTTGTGGTTGTGTATGTTGGCGATCATCTCCAGGTCCTCGGCGCTGTAGATGGACAGGTCGCTGTTTTTGGGAAGGTTTCTCCTGAGCCTGCCGTTGGTGTTTTCGTTGCTGCCGCGTTCCCACGGTGATCCTGGATGGCAGAAGTAGATGGGAATGTCAGTGGCCATGGTAAAGGCTTTATGGCCTGCCATTTCGCTTCCTTGGTCCCAGGTAATTGATGACCAGAGTGCTTTATCGATTCCAGCGACAGCCTTGTGCAGGGCTGTGAATACTTCTTTGCTGGTGTGCCTGCCTGGCAGGTGGCCAAGGACAACAAATCGGCTGACGCGTTCGAGTAGCAGCCCGATTGAAGCAATGCATAAATTAATTTATGCATTCACAAAAAGGTCTTGCGGGAAACGGAGAGTTAGACCATCATAATTAATGAGACAGGGTTTCCTTTTTGGTTCATGCCTCACTTGACACCAACATCAGCACCAAAGGTTTCATTCTCTCCCGTCGCAAATCTTCCAAACACATTTGAATGGCGTTGCCGTGAAAGTAAAGAAATTTTTATCCGCCACTTTGGCGGCATTTATCGGATTACTTGTTTCCCCCACTGCAGTGGCCGCTCAGCCAATTGACTGGACCATCAGCCAAACAATCATTGGCCCGAAAGGCGAGATCTTCCACTCCGCGTAGGACAAGGAGATGAACCCGGCAGTGTTGGTTTTGGGCTTTCTCACATCAAAGACAGTCACGACGGTTTCGTTCCAGCCACTACAGAGATTGACACAGTTTTACATAACGCCCCCGACTGCAAAGGCGGCTTAAATGCAGGAAATGGCAAGAAAAAATGCTCTTACCCAATCAATGGAAGAGTTATGACGGTTGTTGCCACAGAACGAGTAGATCCCGCAAGCGGAGACGGCCGACCTGTCGGAATAATCACTGCTTTCTACCGCTAGGAGAATAGTCATCAATCAATTTGTTTCTATCACGACTGATGAAATCAAGTTTTTGAAAAATATATCCACCCAAATGTTTCAAGACACCATACTTCCAGAGGAAACAATTTTAGCCGGAGTCGGCATCCAAGCGGGAAGAAACAGCGGCTCCCCCGAAAATCAGCTCTGGTACCACTTCGACCTCTTTAACCCTAGACTTCACGAAGGAAAAGTCGTTCGCCTTTGGGGAAGATTCCCTGATTTAAGTAGAAATGAAGAATCTATCGAGTGGGATGAAATACTTCAGGGCTCTGGTTTCGTAGAGATGTTCCTTACCTCAACTCCCGAAAAGGATAAATTCAATTCTATGGAATATATCCAGAAAGGATGATTGTCAATGACATGGAAAAGGGTCTCATTTTAATGGGCTGCACTTTACTAACTGCAGTGTTCCCTGTCACCGCCCACGCATCTGAAAATAATCAGTATCAACCTGGGGACACCGTGCCACTCTCTGTCGACCCAGACGGTTTTCTCCCCGACGCAACTAAGGGCGGAATTAGTTTCTTTTCCGCTTCGTCCCCGGTTGCTACCTGCGTTAACGTCCAGCCAAGTGCTGACAACGTAAAAGTAACAAATAACTGCCCAGGGAAACAGGGAATCAAAGTGGGGTTGCCCGCAAATCGTGGACACGTAGTAGAGCTACCTAGCGGTTAGGCAGCGATTTTTTCTTCGTTTCTGGTT
>NZ_JASPGQ010000015.1:0-56478 GCF_030229885.1 Corynebacterium sp. MSK204
CCCCCGTGACATCATCCTGTGGGCAGTGCGGTGGTACTGCCGCTACGGGGTGAGCTACCGCGATCTCGAAGAAATGATGACCGAGCGGGGTGTGCCAGTCGATCACACCACGATCTACCGCTGGGTGCAGAAATACGCCCCTGAGCTGGATAAGCAGACGCGCTGGTACCGGCAGGTACCCGACTGGCAGGCCAGTTCCTGGCGGGTGGATGAGACCTACATCCGGGTCGGCGGGAAGTGGTGCTATCTCTACCGGGCTATTACCGCCGGTGGGCAGACCCTGGACTTTTATCTCTCCCCGAAGCGCAATGTCGCGGCGGCCAAGCGTTTCCTGGCCAAGACCCTGAGGTCGAATACGACAGCCGGGTCCCCGCGGGTGATTAATACAGATAAGGCACCAGCTCTGGCCAGGGCAATATCCGAGCTGAAGGCGGAGGGAATCTGCCCTCAGACGGTGGAGCACCGGCAGGTGAAATACCTGAACAACGTTATCGAGGGAGATCATGGCCGACTTAAAAGAATCCTGGGGCCGAAGGGAGCGTTCAAAAACCGAATTTCCGCCTACCGGACGTTGAAAGGGATGGAAGCGATGCATTCATTACGGAAAGGCCAGGGGACGATGTTTGCTTACGGGCAACCGAACCCGGACGCGGTGATCGTCAGCCGGATATTCGAGACAGCTTAAGCACCCCGGAGCAAGGACAACTAATGTCTTGAGGTTGGGCTTTTCGACCCTGGCCCAACTTTGCAACAGCACCATATCACCTACCTGCCGTGTAAGGGCGGCAAGAACATGTACCTGGCCACGGTCATCGACGTCTACTCGCGCAAACTTGTCGGACATGCACTCGCAGACCACATGCGAGTATCGCTGGTTATCGAAGCTTTGTCCCATGCCAGCAAGGTTCGTGGAAGCCTCAACGGGGCAATTTTCCATTCTGATCACGGCAGCGTGTACACCTCACAAGCCTTTAGGAACTATTGCTCGTCGTTGGGTGTGCGCCAGTCTATGGGAGCGGTAGGAACGAGTGCTGATAACGCCCTAGCAGAATCGTTTAACGCCACGCTCAAGCGGGAAATCTTGCGTGACAGGAAAGTCTTTGACAATCCGATCTCCTGCCGCCAAGAAGTCTTCCGGTGGTGCATGCGCTACAACACCCGCAGACGGCACTACTGGTGCAACCTTCTAGCTCCTGATGTCTTTGAAGCCGAGAATTCAGCTACACTGACTAGAGCAGCATAGCTAACCCCCGACGTGTCCACTTTCCGGGGGTCAGGCCCAGTTGAGCCACCTCCGCGCTTCATCAGAAAACTGAAGGAACCTCCATTGAATCGAACTAATATTTTTTTTGGTGAATCGCATTCTGACTGGTTGCCTGTCAGAGGCGGAGAATCTGGTGATTTTGTTTTTCGACGTGGTGACGGGCATGCCTTCGCGAAAATCGCACCTGCTTCCCGCCGCGGTGAGCTCGCTGGAGAGCGTGACCGCCTCATTTGGCTCAAAGGTCGAGGTGTGGCTTGCCCCGAGGTGATCAACTGGCAGGAGGAACAGGAGGGTGCATGCTTGGTGATAACGGCAATTCCGGGAGTACCGGCGGCTGATCTGTCTGGAGCGGATTTGCTCAAAGCGTGGCCGTCAATGGGGCAGCAACTTGGCGCTGTTCACAGCCTATCGGTTGATCAATGTCCGTTTGAGCGCAGGCTGTCGCGAATGTTCGGACGCGCCGTTGATGTGGTGTCCCGCAATGCCGTCAATCCCGACTTCTTACCGGACGAGGACAAGAGTACGCCGCAGCTCGATCTTTTGGCTCGTGTCGAACGAGAGCTACCGGTGCGGCTCGACCAAGAGCGCACCGATATGGTTGTTTGCCATGGTGATCCCTGCATGCCGAACTTCATGGTGGACCCTAAAACTCTTCAATGCACGGGTCTGATCGACCTTGGGCGGCTCGGAACAGCAGATCGCTATGCCGATTTGGCACTCATGATTGCTAACGCCGAAGAGAACTGGGCAGCGCCAGATGAAGCAGAGCGCGCCTTCGCTGTCCTATTCAATGTATTGGGGATCGAAGCCCCCGACCGCGAACGCCTTGCCTTCTATCTGCGATTGGACCCTCTGACTTGGGGTTGATGTTCATGCCGCCTGTTTTTCCTGCTCATTGGCACGTTTCGCAACCTGTTCTCATTGCGGACACCTTTTCCAGCCTCGTTTGGAAAGTTTCATTGCCAGACGGGACTCCTGCAATCGTCAAGGGATTGAAACCTATAGAAGACATTGCTGATGAACTGCGCGGGGCCGACTATCTGGTATGGCGCAATGGGAGGGGAGCAGTCCGGTTGCTCGGTCGTGAGAACAATCTGATGTTGCTCGAATATGCCGGGGAGCGAATGCTCTCTCACATCGTTGCCGAGCACGGCGACTACCAGGCGACCGAAATTGCAGCGGAACTAATGGCGAAGCTGTATGCCGCATCTGAGGAACCCCTGCCTTCTGCCCTTCTCCCGATCCGGGATCGCTTTGCAGCTTTGTTTCAGCGGGCGCGCGATGATCAAAACGCAGGTTGTCAAACTGACTACGTCCACGCGGCGATTATAGCCGATCAAATGATGAGCAATGCCTCGGAACTGCGTGGGCTACATGGCGATCTGCATCATGAAAACATCATGTTCTCCAGTCGCGGCTGGCTGGTGATAGATCCCGTCGGTCTGGTCGGTGAAGTGGGCTTTGGCGCCGCCAATATGTTCTACGATCCGGCTGACAGAGACGACCTTTGTCTCGATCCTAGACGCATTGCACAGATGGCGGACGCATTCTCTCGTGCGCTGGACGTCGATCCGCGTCGCCTGCTCGACCAGGCGTACGCTTATGGGTGCCTTTCCGCAGCTTGGAACGCGGATGGAGAAGAGGAGCAACGCGATCTAGCTATCGCGGCCGCGATCAAGCAGGTGCGACAGACGTCATACTAGATATCAAGCGACTTCTCCTATCCCCTGGGAACACATCAATCTTACCGGAGAATATCGTTGGCCAAAGCCTTAGCGTAGGATTTCGCCCTCTCCCGCAAACGACCCCATCTTTGCGGCGATCGTGGCCGGATAGCCGTCTTCGACAATCAGCCGAGCTAACCGGAGACGGGCACGAGGAGTGAGAAGAGCGTTCGGATGGGTCATCAATTGGCCTCCGCCGCGGTCTTCGTAAGCGCGCGTCTGGTGAGAAGCATGATGACGAGAGCGATCGCTGTCAGCACCGAAGCGACCCAAACCGGCGCGAGCAGCCCCAGCCCGGTCGCGAGCCCGAGCGCACCAAGCACGGGCCCCGCTGCAGCTCCGATATTCAATGCTGCGGTTGCGTACGAACCGCCCATCGTTGGCGCACCCGATGCTGCATACAGCACACGCGTGATCAGAGTACTGCCGACGCCGAACGACAGGAATCCCTGAACGAGGACGAGGACGATAAGCGCAACGGGATGAGATGCGACCACTGCCAACACGATCCAGCCTGTCAGCAATAGCGGTCCGCCGACTGCGAGCACGAGGCCAGGTCGTTGATCTGATAGTCGTCCTGCGATCGTGACGCCAAGGAACGATCCGATGCCGAACATCACCAGCGCGACGGACACCCACGCTTCGGCCAAGCCCGCGGTCTCGGTCACGATGGGTGCCAGGAAGGTGAATGCCGCAAAGGTCCCTCCGTTGATCAGCGCTCCGAGTGCCATGGCCAGGATGAGCCGCGGCGTCGCCAACTGGCTGAGCTCGACACGGAGCCTTGGTGAGGTCGCGCTAGTCTCGCTCCGACCAACATTGTTCGTGACGCCACGAATGACTCCAACGGCCGCGGGAATACAGAGGATGGCGATCGCCCAGAACGTCGTTCGCCAGCCCAGCGCTGTGCCGAGCAGTGCCCCGGCGGGGACGCCCACGACGGTTGCGATCGTCGTGCCGGAGAGCAGGATCGACAGTGCACGCCCCTTCTGGTTCGCTGGCACGAGGGTAGTGGCCGTGCTCAGTGCTACGGCGAGGAATCCTGCGTTTGCGAGAGCGCTGAGCACCCGGGTGATGAGCAGGAGAGAGAACACTGGTGTCATCGCTCCGATGACGTGGCTTCCCGCGAACACGAGAAGGCAAACGATCAATGTGAGCCGCGGTGGCCAACGGCGAGCGAATGCCGCCATCACTGGCGCGCCGACGACCGTACCGACTGCGAATGCGGAGGTCAGCAGGCCCGCAGTGCCGACCGAGACGTCAAGTTCGGTCGCGATCGCGGGGAGCAATCCCGCGAGCATGAATTCTGAAGTGCCCATGACGAAGACCGCCAGGGCAAGCATGTAGAGGGCAAAAGGCATCGAGTACTCCGAGGTGTGAGATCAAGAAATGGTTCTTCTTGTCACCACGGCCAGCGCCCCGGGTACGCCAGACATACGCCCACACAGATCGTGGGCGTCGTAACTAGTGGTTCAAGGGGCTGGCGGTGTGACCGACAACCCCTGACCTGTCTGATTCGGGACTCGACATGCCCCAAACTCTAACATGCCTTCAAGCGGTCTGGACAGATACTTCTTGAATCGGCACGGTGTCATTACGGGCGGGGGCCAGAACAACGTCCCTGGACATCACACCTAGGACAGATCTAACGGCCTCCATTTGCCGAATGCGCTTCTTCTCTAACTTACTATCGGCGAGAGATTTTTCCTTTTGCTTGTCAACTTTCCGGTTTCTAACGTAATTGAAAAGTATTGTCGCAAAAGACCCGACGACCGCCCCAGATCCACTCCACGCTAAAAAATCAATCATTCCATCTCCGTAGGTAATATTAGTTATATAGAGTACACCCTATTGTTACGCGCTTTTCAGCCGGTAAGTTACGTGTAAAATAAGGCAGATTCGATAATTATTTTACACCTGTATAATGGGGTCAAGGCCTTATCTATACAGAAAGTGGTGAGTGTGGTGTTGTCGTCTGATGGTTTCCATATTGAAAGTCATATTGACTCTGTGCCCGCGTTGGCGCGGGTGAAAGATCTGCATGATGGGTTGTCGTCGGGGCAGCAGGCGTTGGGCAGGATTGTACAATCCTTGCTTGCTGACGCTGATGGTCTCGACGGGGCACAGTTGGCTGCCTTGGCGCGGGTGGTTGAGTCATATCGTGATGCGGTCATCGCCCAGGAGAATGCTGCCTTTAACCCCTCGCGGGGCGAAGACTAATGGGCAATGACTCTGGTTCGCATGGGCAGCGGGTGGGGTACATCCGTGTCTCGACGGTGGAGCAGAATAATCAGCGTCAAAAAGAACTGCTCAATGCTTCCGGCAGGATTGACCGGTTCTTTGAGGATAAGATTTCCGGCCGCACTAAAACAGAGCGTCCTGGACTTGTCGAGTGTATGGCCTATGTGCGCGACGGTGACGAACTCGTCGTCTCGTCGATTGACCGCCTCGCCCGATCGCTAACCGATCTGCGCGGTATTGTTGATGAACTCACCGACAAGGGCGTGACTGTTACTTTCCTGCACGAGAACCTTGTCTTTGCGAAAGACACTACAGATCCACGCGCGGATTTAATGCTCGGCATTTTGGGTTCGTTTGCGGAGTTTGAGCGAGCCATTATCCGCGAGCGCCAGGCGGAAGGTATTGCGTTGGCGAAAAAGGCCGGCAAGTACAAAGGCCGCAAACCAGCCCTAAACCCGCAGCAGGTAGCAGAGATTAAGCAGCGCGTGCTGGCAGGGGAGTCGAAAGCAGCCTTGGCGCGAGAGTTTGGGGTCACTCGCCCTACGGTGTATCGGGCGTTGAAAAACGCCTAAAGCGGCACAGCCGTATCGGTAAATCTGCGCACCCGTCAGTGCTGCCATATGTCTTGCCATATGGCGGGACATATGTTTCGACATATGTTATATCGTATGTTCGCCCTCACGTAGTGCTACCTGCACGTTTGCAGAATACTCAAGAAATGAAAGCTGCCTTGTAAGCGTGGTGCGCACGTTCTCCATCACGCGCATGAAAGAGAGGGTCGACTCTCCGAAGCTATTTTTGGAGCCTGAAAGAGGCTTCTAGGAAAAGGGAGAAATCCCCCGCGGTGAGTTTTTATTTTGAATAATGGCGCTATGGACATGGATAAGGTACAGAAGATAAAAATCGGAGTTTTGCTCGCCTTAACGGTTGTCTCTTTAGTGCTTCTCGTTTTATGGCTGACTGATGTAATAGGGTTCGGCCCAGTGGCTATTTTCATTATTGTTCAAACTGTCGCTTCTGTGGGAGTGCGTATGTGGGCGGAAAACGCAGGGAACAAGCCGGAGTAAGCGAGATACCACAGTGGCGGTAGATGCGCCGCCTTTTCTTCTACAACCACCACAAGACGCGGGCGGGGACGCGGCCCCTTCACCGGTACCGCCTACCCGCACCGGCCCGCGTGACATGTCTCGCCATATGGCAGGACATACGCTTTAGCATATGTCCACCCGCATGTAGCTCTACCTGCGGGTTCGTATGCTCATCCTCAACGCGTAGGCGAGGCAATCGATAGATGTAAGTGCGCCTACAGGTAGCTCTGTGGGCGTTTTACCTCGTGCATGACTTTATGAAGGCGGAGGTGGAATCACGCTTCTAGGTCTTGTCAGGTGTGGCTGCTAGCGTTAGTGCTGGTTCACAATCATGCCCCGCTACTTGTGGTGGGGTGTGGGCGTGGCTTCCTCGTCGGTGCGCGGTAAGGCCCGCGCGTGACGTGGGCTGTCCCGCGCGCCTTTTTCAGGCGAGCGGACAACCCTACGACGTAAAGGGAGGTAGACAATGGGTAAACACTCATTGGATACACCCGGTCACAAGAGAAAAGACCCCGCCACCAAAGGAGCTGCAATCCTTAACCTGGTGAGCGGAGTCCTCAACGTTGTGACCGCTACCGTGAGGCTCATTGCGGTGATGCTTCACGTGGGTCTTTAGGCCCGAGGGCCTCAACCGAGTAGCAGTCGGTTGGGGCCCTTTTTATTGTGCAGCCGCAATTCAGGGATGAACTGTGCTGTCATGTTTTAGGCTAATGGGCGCGCGGAGGTTTCGCAATACTCCCGCACTGAGCCCGTAGCCCCCTTTTCTCTGCTGTGGACGGAAATCTGCATAGTCGTTTGCCCACCTCTGTGCGCCCGCAAGTCCTGCCATATGGCAGAACATATGGTGTGGCATATGTTATAGCGTATGTTCAGCCATATGCTAAAGCATATACTCTGTGTTATGCAGGTTTACCTGCCGGTTCTTGCGTTTAGGCGGAGTCCGAAAATGGTAGTCCACAGGGCTAGTAGGCCGAAGGCGATGAGCAGTGCGGCCAGTTCTCGCGAGAAGCCAGCCTGGGTGAAAAGGAAAGAGGGGGCAAGGATCATTGCTGCACTTATGCTGCCTCCAAGCGCGGCGTAATACATACGGTCTTGCGACTGTTCGCGGCGGATGGTCTGGATGATTAAGACGAAAACTACTGCGAGTGCGGCGAGGGTGATCGTCGTGTACATTCCTTCTCCTTTCGGCTGGTGCCCATTTTATCGATGAGGGTGTGCACGGTCTGTGTGCTGCGTTTTCCAAGAGTCAGGGTGTGTTAGTGTTATCCCCCGTAAGATCCTGATGCGCAAAACGCACAGTCTCAGTAGGAAGTCTGAGCGATAGCACTAACCGGTGCTATCCGTCGCTTTAGCTCTTGTTCTCATGAGAGTTAAAGAATCCGGCGTCGTCAGGTCCGCTTTAGCGTACCTGGAGACAACTATGCCTGCTCAATTCACCCTTTATCATGATGGACAATTTTGGTGCGGAGTCTACGAGACTTCCAGCAACAACCAACTCCGCGCCGTCCGAGTAGTTTTCGGCCCAGAACCTAATAATGCCGAACTCTATAAGTGGCTACTCGTCAATGGTTCTTCCCTAGTAAAACGCGCCCATCGCTCCGTACCTATACCTGGCACTATTGAAGAGCCACAACGAGGAAATCCCAAACGCCTACAGCGGAAAATCAATAAGGAGCAACGTAAGACTTCAGGTGTGTCCTCGAAAGCCCAAGAAGCAACAAAGTTAAATTTCGAACTAGCTAACGCAAACAAAAAGAAAGCTTCTCGGATCGCTCGGCACAAAGAAGCACAACGGAAATTTCAGATTCGTGCCATGAAAAAGAAGGCCAAACATAAAGGCAAGTAGTCGAAGACATCAAAGCGAGTTGCCATACAGCGAGAGCAAAGCTGTGTAGTCGTGTGTCTACTTCTGCACACCCGCGAGGCCTGCCATATGGCAAGACATATGGCAGAACATATGTTTAGGCATATGCTAAAGCATATGTCCACCAGTATGGACTGCTGTGGTTAGTGTTTGTGCTGGTGGGTGTCTATATTTCGCGGGGCAGCAGTGGGGTGGCGTGGCTTGTACGCCAGGTGTTGGTGGCGCGGAATGCTTGACCTTGACGCAAAATCTTGCGGCCAATTTCGCCGCGCTTGAAACCGAAAAGGGCGTGGAGCATGTTTACTGTGGCGGTCGCATCGGCTGCTGCTGCGTGCGCGTCCGGATTATCCAGTCCCAGGCGGTCTAGGAGTGCAGGCAGGTTGTAGGGGCCACGGTCGAGTACTTGCTTGGCAAGGTCAATGGTGTCAATGAAGGGGAAGAACTCGTCCTCGTCCTCGTCGACTCCAGTCATGCGGTCTGTCTCGGCGATGATCATTTTTGAGTCGAAGGGGGCGTTGTGGGCAAATAGATGCATGCCGTCGATGTAGCTAGTGAAGTCCCCATACACCTCGCTAAAGGTTGGGGCAGTAGTCACCATGTCGTTGGTAATTCCGTGAATGTGGGAGTTTTTAATGGCCTTGCCGTCAGGGTTGAGCAGTGTGTGCCAGGAGTCGACGGGGTTGAAGTGGCTGTCTGCGCGCACGGCAGCAATTTCAATGATGCGGTCGTAGCGCTTGTTAAAGCCAGTGGTTTCGGTGTCAATGACGGCAAAGACTGGATCGCCTGGTGTGCGTGGGGTGTAGCGGTTGAGGAGGTTGTCTAAAAAGCCCATGGCCTCAAGGGTAGAGGTCTCTACCGACATGCCGGCCTGGACGCTATCGAACATAGCGACAGCGTGGATTTCTGTGGACAACTACACCAGCACCGTGGGAGTTATACACAGGGCGGGCATGGTTGGTCTTTCGTGGCAGGCGTGGGTGTGGTTGCCTTAGTGCTATGAGCACTTCGCAGGACTATCCGAACTCCACCCCAACTCCCGCTACTACGACCGCTGAGGGTGGTCAGCGGCGGGGGCCGAGTCTGCGGGATATTTCCCCGCAGGAGTTAAATGCTGCCACCCAGTACATGATTGATGAGCTTATGAGTCAAGGCATGAGCGAGGAGGAAGCCATAGAGTATTTAGAGCGTGAGGTGGAAGAGGCTATCCCTGATGATTTCTGGGAAAGCACCGACTAAGGACTAAGCCTGTTCCGGCTCCGGCGCGGTTAGAGCTCGGCGTCTTGGTCGTCTTCGTGCTGTTCCTCTAGCTCTGGTGCGATGCCTTCGGTCTGGTTGTCGTGTGCGCTATCTACGGTCTGGTCGCCGGTAGAAGTCCCGTCTAGTCCGAGGCTTTCAATGAAGTCGAGGCCTTCCTGCGCCCCTGGTGCAAGGTCTGTCTTGTAGTCAGTAAAGCGTGAGAGCACAGTAGCGAGGTTGTTGCGCTCCTGTGGGCCGTGTGGGGTGGTGGCCTCGGGGCGGATAGTGTCTATCCATTGGTGTGCGCAGACATGCAGGCGGGTGGCGATAGCGTCGAGTTCCTCACGGTTGAGGAAATCCGGGACAGTGATGCCGTCTTGCTCGGTGGTCTGGTCTTTAAAGAGGCCAGTAAAAACGCGAGTGGCACTGTGGGTGAAAAAGTCTGCGGTGGTTTTCCACCTGTCGTGGAATACGTCCGGGTTGGTCTCCTGGTTTCCGAAAAGTCCTGTGCGGGCGCATTCGTTGAGTGTGTCGCCTTGCAAGGTGTAGGCATTAGCGGCGAACACTGCGCGGGTGGCCGTGCTTAAGTTTCTTTCTAGTGGTTCGGTGGTGTTGATGGTCAGCCGGTAGCGCGGGCCAGCATTCTCGTCTTGGGGGAGTATGCGGAAGCGGGTCTTAGCGCTTTCTGCGGTGAGGTATGTGCCTACGGTGTGGGTGAGGTGAACGTCTACGAGGTTTGAGTCGTCGAGTTGTTCCAGCATGGTCTCTAGCAGCTGCTGGCGCGTATCAGGGCGCTTAGCACTCACGCGGTAGCGGTGGGAGGCTAAGCCTTTAGTGTTCATACTGTCGGCGCCGAGTGGGGTAGAAGACTCCGCGAGGTGTTCTAGTTCGTCTTTGTCCCAGCCCGGGTAGGCAGCAGTGGCTTCTAAGAAGCGGCTCCAGGTGCGGGAGTCATGCAGATTACTGTCCTGCACTGAAGCAGTAGGAGCAGTGGGGAAAGTGTAGTTGTAGCGGGTCTGGCTGTAGGCCTGCATGATGGAAGCGCCAAGTTCTAGTGGAGAGGTGGTCTCTTGGGCTTCTAGGCGCTCTAGGATTGCTTCGAGGTTGTCTCGAAAGTTCGGGTCGTCGATGTAGCGCTTGTAGACCACTGCCTTGCCTTCCCTGTCCCGTGGTTCTTTTCCAAGAAAGTCTAGAAGACACAAGGCTACGTGGAGGGTTATAGGACTGTGGTTGTTGTGGGATGTTTTAGTGGCAACCAAATCTTTGATTTGGGCGGCAGCCCAACGAGCCGCTAGGCGAGGCGGGAGCATAAACCGTAACCCGTAGTGAACGGTTGTGTTGGTTGATCGGTCGGGGATATAGATCTACAGGGATATAGTTATAAGCCACCTGGGAAAATAGATGAACCCGCAGGTAAAACCCTGTGGATAACTACCCCAGGGGTGGTAAATATGCGCACGAGGGGTGGTAAATATGCGCACGAGGGGTGGTAAATATGCGCACGAGGGGTGGTAAATATGCGCAAGCAGAAAACAAGGGGTGGTAAATATGCGCAGCCTGAACTGCGAAAACTCCGAGGGGTGGTAAATATGCGCACGAGGGGTGGTAAATATGCGCAAGCAGGTCTTAGCTAAAAAGAAAGCGCCCCGGAGGGCGCTGGTTCGTCGGGATTGGGTCAGTCGAGTTCGGGACGGGGCGGTTTCTGCTGAACTGATGGAGCAGTTCTTGTGACCGTTACTCCGTCCGCGTTGGCTGTAATGCCAGCGTTGGGCCATGCGGTAGTGAGCTCAAGAATGGCTTTTTTGATCTCTTTGCGGAAGTTTTTTCGTGCGTCGCTGGAGTGTAGTTGCTTGGTGGCGAAGCTGGCGGCGATCATGTCCCAAGTGAAGGTGTAGGATTCGCGGTTGTTTTTAGCTAACCAGTATTGCTTTACGGTAAGCCAGATGTAAATGTCCATCGCTCGCGGTTTGTTAAGCTCGCGCAGCACATTGAGGTCGATGGGAATGGGGGATTCGGCAATGTGCTTGAAGAACTGGGGAGTGAGGACAAGTTCTGATTCCATGAAGCTTCCCTGGTTGGGGTCGCGTGGGTCGAACCAGAGGTTCCAGTCTTCGAGAATTTGGGTGTTGCGACCCCGTGCGTGAACCCCGTCGTCGCTTTGGACAGTGATTGCTGAACTAGCTAGGCGTAGGAGCTGGTCGCGGATTTTAGAGAGATTTCCATGCACGCCTCCGGTGCCGCGTCCGGTGACGCCGATTGCTTGAAGGAAGTGGCTCATGGAATGGCCTAGCGGAATGCGGCGGGCTTCTTCGTGGGTGATTTTTCCTTCTTTGAGGCGTCCGGCATTAGCTACGGCGCGGGTGATGATGTAGGCCATGATGAGGCGCGGGTACTTGCCGTATGGCAGGCCGTTGGGTGAGTAGACGCTGATGGTGCCTTCAGCAGTAGTTATTCTTCGTTCGTTGCTGTCTGGGTTGCGATAGGGGAAGAGTGCCTGGACGAAGAGTTTGGAGGTGTAGCCGACGTCTTGGGCTTGGAGAAGTTCTTGTGCAGTGTCGTGTTCTTGTTTGCGGGCTAGTTCTTTGACTGCTTCGAGCTTGGCGCGGCGCTCATCTCGGGTCTGCATGGTGCCTTAGTCTCCTTTCGGATTATCGACACCGCCCGTGTTGTGCTTTGCTCACTGTCCGTATGGAAGTGGTAAAGTCTTAACCGACACGGTGGTGTCGATTTTTGGTTTGAACCCCCGCTAGAGCGCCAACTCTATGATGCGGGGTTTCCTCATGTTTTGAGGAACGTGCGCGCCCTGGACTTGAACCGAGGGTGTGTGCCGCTCGCGCTGCGCACCCCACGAGTGTGGAGCGCGACTTTTATTTTCTCTGCCTATTAAATCACACCAATGTGATTAATTGCTGGATTCCTGCCGGAGAGTCTGCGCGTATTGCGCGTGCTGCGTTTATTGTACATGTTGCGCGATGGTGTGTGTTACAGCTCATTGCCGTTATCGTCCTCTTGCTCTTCGTCTAGGTTTATTTCTTCGTCTGGGGTCTGGGACGAGTTCTCTTCGTAAACGTCACTGTGGGAATTGTTGTTGTCTCCACCTCCGAGGTCGAGTCCTTCGAGGAAGTCCATGCTTGCCTGTGCTCCGGGGTGAAGCTCAGGGTCGGCAGGGGGATCCATTAGTGCGGTATCTCCTGCTGTGCGGGAGATAGGTTTGCTGTCTGGGTGGCAGACCATTCCTGTATCGCGCATGAACCCGGTGGGGTTGAGCTCTAGGGAGTAGCCGGGGCTGCGTCCTTTGCTGGCGAGTCGGCTGGCATATTCTTGGCGTCGGCGAACTTCTGCGTCGGAGGCGTCGAAGTCGGCCAGGCGTTGAGTGACCTTGTTGAGCTCTTTGCGTGCCGAGTCCAGCTGGTCTTGGTGGGGGAAGGACTCTGGGTCTCCGAGCTGGTCAATATTGTCGATGGTCTGCTGATGGTTGCTGATGTCAGCGCGGGTTTGGTCGACGCGGTCGGGGGCTGAGCGCACTGTGTTTTCTAGCTGGGTAAGCAGGCCGCTTTGTTTGTTCTTGATTTCTTCGGGCGTGATTCCCGAGTGCGCGTAGGTGGGGTCAATGACCCATTTTTCAATGGCGTCACGGCCTACTTGCCCGAAGTCGGATTTAACCTGAACGCTGCCATTAATCGCGTCGAAGCGTGCAGAAAACGAGATTCCAGCGATAGCGCCTACTGGCTGGTAGTCGGTGCTGCGCGAGTCTTTGACCTCTTTGAGACGGTCAATAAGGGCGCTTGTGGCTTCTTCGCGGGAGTCTTGCTGGGCGTGGTTAATATTCCACGTGCGCTCCTTTGAGTCGGTGTCTGCCCATTGTTCTGCTCGGTCTACGAGCCCTTCGGTTCGGTCTAGGCGACGTTGGGCGCGGGCGAGGTCTTCTTGTGCTTTCCTGCGGGTAAGAACGTTGGATTCAGCCAGTGCAGTGTGCTCATCGGCGGCAGCTTCGAGCTTTTCTACCTGTTTGGTGAGCTCTGCTTTACGTACGAAGTCAGGGTTTCCGGTAGCAATAGCCTTGTTTTGGGCCATGGCTTCTAGGTCGTTGTCTTCGAGCGGGGCAATGGAGCGCATGGAGCGGTCAGCATTCCAGAATTGGTTGGTAAACCGGCCTTTGCGCTCGATAGTGGCCCAGGAGTGCCCGTCGTAGGTTCCGCGTCCAATGTAGGTGTAGCGGGCGACTTCGTCGTTCTGGTTGCCTTGGCGGAAGAAGCGTCCGTCTTGCTGCTCTAGGTCGGCAGGACGCCAGGGAACGTCTACGTGGTGGATAGCAACGCCGCGAGATTGGATATTTGCGCCGGTGCCTAGCTTGGCCGTATTGGCAATAAGCACATCGACTTTGCCGTTATTGCAGTCGTCAAAAAGCTGGGTGCGTTTATTGTCCCAGTCGTGGATAAAGCGAATGCGGTCTTTATCCATGCCGGCTTCGACAAGCTGGTCGCGGATTGCCTCATACATGGAAAATGAGCCGTCAGGCTTGGGCACTCCTTTATCGCAGAAAATGAGCTGTAGACCACCGCGATTAGGCGAGATATTGCCCTGCTGGTCGGTGTATTCGTTGTCTTTATTGTCCTGCCATTCGCGCACGACGTTTTGGACAACGGCATGAACTCGACCGACGCCTTGGGCGGGCGGAAGGTTAGCCAATTCTGGCGAGAGCGTGGCGTTTTTGCCGTCGCTCATAATCTTTAGGGCATTGTCGATTTTGGGGTTGTCTGGCTGATTATCTTCGCGCCAGGAAAGATCTTGAATTAAGTCCTTGGTTTCTTGGTCTACGTCGAATTCCACGACGGTAGTCTCGCCACCTTTGACGCTGGGTAGCTTGCGCGGAATATCGTCGCGGGTGATGGTGTCGGCCATGGGCGCGCACATTTGGGCCAGCTCTGCAAGGTTTTCATAGCTGGCAATGCGGGTTTGTGGCTTGATTTTATTGCCAGCGGTAAAGCCAATTTCGCTGCGCTTCGAGGTGAAGTTTTGCGCCCAGGAGTTCACACCATGCATGCCTGCTTCGTGGAGAAGATCGGGCCGAAGATAGTTGAGCATGGTGTAGATTTCGGCGATGGAATTGGCAATAGGTGTACCCGTGGCAAAGGTGGCAATGGGGTGGTCGCTGCCTTTTTCTCCGCGTAGGTAGCGCAGTTTTACGTCGAGGTCAGTAGCGCGGTCGGAGCCTTCTTCGGCGAGGTCGGCCAGCTTGGATACGCGCCGGAGGTTTTTATAGTTGTGTGCCTCGTCGACAATGATGTAGTCGCCGCGCGTTTGATCCCAAGGGATTGTGTCACCGCGAGAAATCTTGTCGATTTTTTGGTTCATGCTCTGCTCGAACTTGTCGCGCTTTTGCTCAATGCGGCGCGTGTTATCGCGGCGGGTTTGCTCGTCTACCTCGTTGTCTTCGATTTCTTGCAGGTCTCGCTCGAACTCGTCTAAGACGCTGTCGCGGTAGTCGCGCAGGTAGTCTGCGGACATGCTCATCTCGCCGAACGAGCTCATAGAGACAATGACTAGCTCCCAGTCATTGGCTGCGGCTTGGGCAAGAAGACGCTGGCGGTCGTCTTTGCGGCTGCTGCCGCTGCGGGTTTCTACCAGCATATTTGCGCCGGGGAACCACTGCTTTGCCTCGATTCCGACCTGCTCTACGAGGTGGTTAGGAACCACCATCCAAGGCTGTTTAGCAACGCCTAGGCGCTTTAGCTCCATGGCTCCCATGAGCATGCTGCCGGTTTTGCCGGCGCCGACAACGTGGTTTAGCAGCACACCTGGTTCGTTGAGCATGCGCTCGACTGCGTTGAGCTGATACGGGTAGGGCTTGTAGCGGTCGCTAATGCCTGCAATCTCGCGGCGAGAACCGTCATAGCTGGGGGCAACAACGCCATTGAGAGTGCGGTTGTAGACGTCAACTAGACGCTCGTAGCGTTCTGGGTCTTGGGTGACCCAGCGGGAAAAGTGCTTTTCTAGTCCTTCTACCTTGGAACCGGCAAAGGCAGAAGCCTTGCGGTGGACGACTAGCGCATTTTCTCCGTAGCCTTTATCCAGCTTGGCGTATTTGGACATGTTGAGCTGCGGCGGGCGCATGTTCATGGTGTCTTCAATGAGCTTTGCTGCCGAGTAGACAGTGGCGTCGGCACCAGAGTGGGCGATACCAGCGTGGCTGAAATCCTTAAACTCTTCGTCATTGAAGTTGTATTGGCCATTTGCGTTAGCCGCGCGCACGCCCCATTTCAGATCGACTTCTTCTCGCGTGTGCCAATCCTTTGGAGTGCTGACAAACCATTCATCGGCGCGGTTGTTTACTGTGACTCGATTGTGCAGGCTGGCGGGAATATCCAAGGTGTCAATGATGAAATCGCGGTAGACATCATCGGGTATCCACGTAGCACCTAGACTCATCTTGATTCCGCTGGTGACCTTGTCCGGCAAGGCTTCTTCCAAGCCGGTGACATTGGGAAGAAAGCGCGGATCGTCTTGTGCGACCTGGCGGGCAGTTTCCAGCTTGGGGTAGATAGACCCAGAAAGGTACTTGGTTGCTGGAACCCACTCGTCAGGGCGGTGCGGGTGGCGAAAGGCCACCTTATTTTCGGCCAGCTCGCGCGCTAGAGCGTCTTCGTCGGTATTTCCCAAAAGCTCTGCAAAGGTGGCAGTAGTCATCGGCAGGTTATGGTTTTGGGCGATAACTACCGCGTCCTGGGCCGAATCGGCACTGGTAGGAGTGTCGACAGAGCGCAGTGGGTTAGTAGTAAACAGTGGGCCCTTGGTGGCCTGCTGGGTATCGTCATTGAAGTCTTCGAGTGCTAGAACAGCCGTGACATACGGGTCGCGGCGCAGTGCGCCAGAAAGGTGCAATTGCTTGCGCTGCTCGCGGGTGCTGGGCTGCTTGGCTTCGTCCCATAGCCGGGCGGTGACTTCCTCGGGCAGTTCACCCTCGAAGGGGCGATCATCAACGGCGTTGTGCTTTCGCCATAGGTCAACCTTTTTCTCGAAGTCGGCCGATATACGCTCCGGTGTCTTTTCCTTGGCGGCTTGGACAGTAAAGCGGTTAAGCGGGCCGTAGGTGCTGGCGTAAGCGTCGTATTGGGTGTTAAGAACCTCGCGTAGTGCGGGAAGCTCGTCTTCTTGTCCCTCGCGGCAGGCTTCTAGGACTGCTTCGGTGGTGTTGCGCAGGTCAACAATGGCTTTCCATTCCTGCTGGTATTTCTTAGCGCATTTGACGTCTTCCCATGTGGACTCGCCGCTGCTGCCGATGGGGTTAAGCTGCTGGAATTGCACGCTGCCGTCGTCGTTGTCGATATAGCGCAATGCTCCCAACGTGTCTTGGAGCTGTTCTCGGCGGGCTTCAATAAGGCCAGAGACGTCTAGTTGTTCGGCGTGGTTAATCGTTTCTGGGCTAGCGGTAAGCCCCTGGCCGTTGGCGACAGCAGTAGAAATATCGCGGCGTAAAATATCGCCTAGCTGGTCTGCCACGTTGTCCGTATTGTCGCTGCGTACCTCTAGGGTTGGCCCGAACTGGGAAGAGACTTCCTTCCACGTGCCGAGTACGTGGTCTGGATTGTCTGCGAAGAACTTGTTTATCGAGCGGGTGGTCTCGCCCACCGTAATGGACTGTTTCCGGCAGAATTCCTCGGTGCGCGCACTAGGTTCCTGATTTTTATCGCGGACACGGAAGACGAGAACGTCAGTGCCTACTTCGGTGCCAGCAAAATCGGCAAAAGCACCGTTTGAGCCGCCAGGCAGGCGCACGCCAGTGATGAAATCGGCGCGGTCAGTAAGTGCTTGCTGCACGCTGGTAGCCCCGCGCCCAGCCGAATCGGCAGAGTGCTGGGAGGTTAGAACAGCAACATAGCCGCCTGGGGCGGTCAAGTCGATGGACTTGGAAATGAAGTAGTTGTGCGTGGATAGGCCCGCGCGGTTGTGGTGCGGGTCGTAAGGTGCGGTCTGGGAGAAAGGAACATTGCCGATGGTGGCGACAAAGGAGTTATCGGCAATTGAGGTATCCGCGAAGTCTTCGCGGCGAATCTGCGACTCGGGGTAGCGAGCATTAGCGATAAGCGCGCTCATAGGGTCGCGCTCAATGCCTACAACGTCTGCACCTTCGGGCGCTGCGTCAATAAATCCACCTGCTCCAACTCCGGGTTCGAGCACCTTTCCCTCGGTATATCCTGCGGTGCGAAGGCTGTCCCAGATAGTAGAAGTAAGGCTTGGGGGAGTGTAATAGGCAGTAAGAATTGTGCGCCTAGCTGCCGTGTATTCGTCGTCGCTTAGTAGATCGCGAAGACGCTGGCGGGCAGGTGCGTAGCGCTCGTTGTGTTCATCGAAGACCTGGGAGAAAGCACCCCAAGAGCGGTATTGTTCCAGCGCCTGGCGCTGGCTATCGTCAAGACTGTCACCGTCGCGGTAGGCAATAGCCGCCTCAATCGCGGCGATATTTGTCCAAACCGGATCTAGTTGAGCGTCATTGCGTGATTGACCTTCGCCTCGAAGGTGGGAAGAAGTGTCGAGTCCTGCTCGGTCGGGTACTCCTTGTTCTGATGGTCGCTGACTTGCAGTAGTGCCGTTGCCACCAGCAGCCACTTCGAGCTCTTCTCCGGCCACAGGCTCGCTGCTAGTTCGTTGAGTGCGTCGTTGTCGGGAAGGAGATTCCATTGAGTCATCCACAGATTCGGGGACGTAAGAACCTGCAGACTCGGCGGATTCATCTCGTCGTGGAGAAGATTGTCCTCGATTACTTCCTGGGTAAGCGGGTCGAGCCACTCGCTGCGGACTTCCTCGCTCGCCTGCTGGTCGGCCAGGTTGAGAAGCTGGCCCCGTGTTAGTGCGTCGACTGTCTGCTTGCCCGTCTTCTGCTTCCAACGGTCGGTGAGTGTCTGCAGATTCCTCGCGGAGGTCTGCTCCCACTGACTCATCATTGCTTCGTACGTCTCGGTCAACTCCGGCTCGCTCAGTTCGCGTCCTGCGTCCTGATAAGCCTGCTGGATTGTCGCTTTGTAGATCATTGGTGCTTTCTCCTAAGAGGTCGAAAAGGGAGATCTGATTGGGGTCTTCTTTCTTCTTCCTCGCCATGGCCCCGAATTCTATGGGGCTAAAAACCTAGTGCGCTAGACCTTTTTTAACCAGACAGCGTTCTCCAAGGTATCTGGCAAGACTCTCAGAAATGGCCTGAACGATCAGCGCATTCATCGTTGTATGCTGACAGATAGCCATATGATGCAGCTCTTCTTTGAGGTGTGCATCAATACGAAAGGTGACTTTGGTATCCATAAATGCCCTCCTAGCAGGGCTAAGTGTTACCTAGATAAAATGGTTCAAGAAAACCTCGACAAAGCCAGCTTTATGGCCCGAGGTAGAAACGAGAATAGACAAAAAGCGCAAAAGGCGCAATACGCGCAGAACGCGCAGAGTGTGCCAATCGCGTGATTGACGCCAGCTGGAGTGGATGTAATATGACCGACATGACTACAGGAGACGCTGAGCAGACCAACGAAGAAGTGTGGCTGACCTCGGGAGAAGCTGCAGAACTGCTTCCCAACGTCTCTCGACGTTCGGTGCAGGCGTGGGCTGCGTCCGGAAAAATTGACGGAGTTGTCCGCTTGCCGAGTGGTCGATACCGGATTCCAAAATCTTCCTTAGAAGAATTGCTCAACGGGATACCCCCGCAGGAGTAGCGAAAGCTGTAGCTTTCTTGCCAGTTAGGGCTGGTTAGACACCCCAGAATGTTCCATTCTGGGGTGTTTTTCTGTAAAAAGCGGCAAAATGCGGACATATCATCAACTAATAGGAATGTTAACACCCGCCCCGAAATGGGGGTATTGGCCCGTTTTATTGCTGTGAATTAAATTCGGGAATTCCGGTAAATAAAGGAGAAAGCCCCAGCGCATAAAGGGAAAGTAAACGCATGTGAAAACCTTGGGGGAAGTTAAAAGGCAAAAATAATAAACAATTGCTGTTGGAATGGCACAGGACTTGCGCCACAATGGGGTACGACGCAGAACGCGCAGAATGCGCAGAATGCGCAGAACGAGAAGATGAAACCCACATTGTAGAGAGGGACCAATGGTCAAGATTCGCACCGCTATTTCCACCAGTGCCGCCACGCTGGTCGCGCTTAGCGCTGTAACCGGCGTAGGTGCTGCCACCGCGCAGGCAGAAGAGGCATCTGAAGCTCAGCCGGGCACGGACACTAGTGCCGATGAGGCTCCAGCTGAGGAAGCAGAACAAGCCCAACCAGGCACAGAGGCTTCCGAGAACGCAGGTAGCGACGAGAGTGGCAATGAAGAATCGGCACCTGCTGCTAATGAGGCCCAGCCAGGAACAGATGTGAACGCCGAACTTCCTAATCAAGGCAACATTCCTTCTCAGCCAGCAAACAATGCGCAGCCGGGAACGGAGACCCCTGCAGAGGCCTCGCAGCAGGCTCAGCCAGGCACGGAGACTGAAACTCCTGCACCGAATCCGGTGGAATCTGACAACGGAGATACCACCAATAATTCCACCACCCCACAGTGGAGCGATGAAATCGTCTCCGAGCAGCCAGCCGTCCAGCCCGAGACCCCGAGCGAGCCGGTAGACAATACCCAGCAGCCCACCTATGAGCCTGCTGTACACACCACTGACTCCCAAAACTCCGAAGTGGAAACGGAGCCTGCCTACACCCCAGAGCCTGTTTCTGACGATGTAGAAAACGCCCCGCAGCATGAGGCTCCAGCTGAGGAAGTAGTCGCCAACACCAACCCACAGCCAGAGGAAGTGGAGACTGCCCAGCCTGCAGAACCTGTACAACCTGCCGTGGAAGAATCGGCACCTGCTGGTGAGGAAATTGCACAGCAGCCAGTGGCAGACCAGCCAGAGCAGCAGCCAACAGCGCCGGTAGAAACCAACGAGGTAGAAGGCGCTACGGCCACTGTGTCGGCTCCAGGAATCACGGTGACGGCACAGGGGCAGGCCCAGCCGTTTGACGGTGACGTCACTATCTCTACTGCGGCAGGCGAGAACACCATTGCCTTGCCGGCCAAGGAAGTCGCTTGGGCGCAGCAGGCCGGTCAAAACGCTGCTAAGGCGCTTCCAGAATACGGGCAGGAAAAACTCAATAACCTGCACAATGCAGTAATTGACGAGGTAGAGAATCTGCCTACCGAGCAGCAGGCTGAGTTGGGGGCTGTTTCTGCGGACGTAAATATCGACCACAAGACTGTCTAACCTGCTTGCGGCCTAAGCCGAGAAATGAGGAATACCCATGGATGATTGGCTTGACGCACTCGATAATCACGACAAACAAAACTCCGCGAAACCTGACCTTCGTGCCCTTGATAGCACCAAGGAAGAGGAAGGAAGTCGCGTAGACGATACGCAGACTGAAAAGACGCCGGAGGAAACAGCACCGGCTGTAGAAGAAAAACCTAAGCCTAAAGCAAAAACTAAGCCCGCAGCTGAAAAAGAACCTGCGGTTTCTCGCCCTGATTCTGTAGACAAAAGCGAGAAAAAGCCAGCCAAGGATAAGAAAAGTCGCGGCGTAGCCTTGCCTATCGCGCTTGGTGTGGGTGTGTTTGCCCTTGTAGGAGCTGGTGCTTTCGCTTTCCTTGCCCAGATGGGTGATTCTTCTGAGGACACTGCCTCGCAAGAGCACTCACAGCAGTCCTCGCCGGTAGCAGAAGAAGCTGACCAACAAGGCCCACAACCGGTGTCTGATACCTCCTCTGAGGTTGCGGAAGTCGGCACCCGCTGTAGCGGAAACAATGATGTGGACGTGTCGGCCGAAGACTCCCCGCGCGCAGCAATCGCGAAGTTTGAAAAGGCTTATTTTGACGCTGACGCCAACGGTGTCAAGGCGTCTTTGACCAAGGACAGCGATATGCAAAAGCAGAACTGGATGAAGATTCTGCCCAAGGCTGCTCCTAAAGGTACGACCTGGTGTCTGACTATGCAGCCGTCCGAGGGAGATACGACCTCTGTAGAGCTAGAGGTCAAGCAGCCCAAGGAAGAAAAGCCCACCTTGTACAAGCAAAAAGTAACCGCAAAGGAGGCCAACGGCTCGTGGGCTGTGGACTCCATTGGACGAGAGGACTAAAACGGTGACTCCGCTGAAACACGCTTTTTCTTACGCTGCCACCGCGTCCATAGTGGCCATGTTCGGCCTGTCAGTGCCTACCGCCATGGCCCAGACAGAGACCGATAAAAAAGATGTCTCCGATGATAAATGTGCCGACATTCAGCTCGTGCTTGTCAATGGCACTTTCGATACCTCCGCGCAGGAGGACTCTACTCACGACCATGGTTTCGGCTCGAAAATCGCTGGCCCTGCCATGCGCGAAGCCAACCCAAGCACTCCTAAAGACTTGTCGGGCGGTATTAGCCTAGAAGACGCCGAAGACTCATCTGATTCTTCGGCAGAGAGCACTTCTTCTGCTACTTCGACAAAGGCCACTGCCGAGGCGGTTACTAAAGACAATGCCCAGATGATTGCTGCAGACTCTAAGGATCTGTGGGGAGGCAGTGATAACTCCACTGGCGATAAGTCTGGCGATTCCAACGACTTGTGGGGCGGTGGAGACTCCCAAGAGCCTGCAGAAGATAAAAGCGACAATTCGGACTTGTGGGGAGATTCCGACAAGTCTAGCGACAAGTCGTCGGATTCTAACGATCAGTGGGGAAGTGGAGACAAGGACTCTTCCACTGACTCCGAGGGCGAAGATTCGTCTGACTCCCTGTGGGAGGACGCTCCAGAAAACAACACAGACGAGTGGAAGACTGAGGAAAAAGACGCGGTAGAAAAGGACGGCACGCGCATTGCACGTACGTACGTGACGTACCCTGCTGCGGCAGGCGGAGCAATCGTGCCGGGGCTGAAACCGTCTGCGCCAGTCGCCTACACCGAGTCGATGGAAAAAGGCGCGGAAAACACCGCCAAGGTGCTCAACGAGGTAGCCGCCAAGTGCCCTAACACTAAGGTTTTTCTTGCCGGTCATTCTCAAGGTGCGCAGGTAGCGTCTACCGTCGCACGCGAAATTGGCTCCGGCGAGTCGGACTTTCCAGCCGATAAAGTAGCAGGCGTTGCCCTCTTTTCTGACCCCACCCGCGATAAGGGAGTACAGGTCATGCAGGGCGGAGAGTCCACCCCAGCAGCAGTACCTGGTACTGACGGTGGACACACCAAGCAGGTAGGTGAGTTCAATTCCCCAGAGCAAGACAAACTCGATGGTGCAGGCATGGGCTTGGACAAGACTGGAGGGAAGGACTTCGGTGAACTCGCCGATCGCACCGCCTCGTGGTGCTCGGAAGGTGATCTAGTCTGCGACTTGCCTATCTCCGGTCGACTTTCGGATCTGGTGGTTGGCACCGCAGAGCGTCTTGACCTGCACGACCCAGAAGAATCCCTCAAGGCTGTAAGCGATACTCTTGGCCCGGCTGTTCAGCTAGGCGGCCTTGATGATGTGAAAGACGATGGAATCGACTTCGGAGACGGCGGCTTCAAAGTTGAATCTGTCAGCGATAACGAAGTGCCCGGCCTAGCCGCTTCGCCCTCGACGGGCAATGGTTCTTCTAGCGTAAGTGAAACCACGAGCGCTGCCCCGTCTACTTCGGCACAGGCCGAGACCTCTTCGCAGACATCGACGCCTGCGTCTACGGCGGAAGAAACAGAGCCGTCGACAAGCGCTAGCGCTAGTGAGACTGCTTCTGCTGGACAATCAGGAAATGCAGACCTTATCTCGACGATCTCCCGCGATGGAGCACGCAGTAAGTCCATGGAAGAAGCTCGCGGCCCTGTAGGCGGCGAACTAATCGGCGATCTGGGCAAATCCGCTGTTGCTGCGGTAAGCAAGCTCGGCGGCATGGCCCTGGGCAAGGGAATCACCATCGCCAAAAAGGCCATTACTGTCGAGAACCTGGCACAGGTGGCTTCAGCTGGAATCACCAACCCCAAGGCGGGACTGGCAGTAGCAGCCGCCAAGCTGGCTGACGCTGCACTAGAAGTACTAACCCCAGAAACGGTTACCGGCATGGCCGATGAAGTCTTTAAGGAAATTGATGTGCTGGGCATTACCGGTGACGGGCTTGCCGAAACAGCCGTGCAAGCCGCAGGACACGGAAACGCTCATAATTCCTATGGTTCTAGGCCAGCAACCGCAGACGGGCGTAGCGCTATCGACGCCACCGTGGACTGGGCCGTTGCTTCTAGCCGCGATGTAGCAGGAGACGAAGTACGTCCAGACGCTGTGCAGAACGCAGGGCTTGATAACTCCACCTACAGCGCAGACGAAGCCAAGGAAGCTCTCGACCAAGTCACCAACTTCAAAAAGGAGCTGATGGGCTAATGACCTCCCAAGACACGGCAGTAGCACAGCCGAAACCACTCAAGCGTGTGGCCCTTACCGGGCTAGGCAACGAACTCGCAGATACCCGGCTTGCTCCCGAAGGCGAGATGGATCCGCTTATCTGGCTCGTTGCCGCCCACGGCGGTGCAGGAGCAACTTACCTAGCGCACGCGCTCGCCCCATTCGGTGATGCCGGCCAGCAGTGGCCAGTCCACGACAAATACCCGTGGTGCGTCATTGTCGCGCGCACCACCCGTGCAGGACTAGAGGCAGCACACGACCTGGCACTACAGGATCAGTCCAATAAGACCGGAGGGTGCCGCGTCTTGGGAATCATCTTGGTTGCTGACGCTCCCGGAAAGCTACCACGCAGCCTAGAACAACGAATCACTGTGCTGGAAAAGACTGTCCCGACTATCTGGCGCGTGGACTACTTCGACGATTGGCGCGAGTCAACCGTCAGTGACCTGCCCCAGTGGTCGCCACTTGATGATGAACCCGAGGAGGAAGAACCCACCAAGTTCTGGCAAAAGAAAAAACCGTCCCCCAACCGCGTTCACAAATCGGTGCGAGACATCGGTGAAGACCTCGTAGACCGCGCCCGCGAAGCCAACAAACACCTCTAACCGAAAGGAAAAGACCATGTCCCTGACCCAAACCGCCGCCAATATCCACTCTCAAATCCTTGCCCAGGTTCCTGGCCAAGACCTAAACCCACAAGCCCCCGGCGACTTCGGCGAGAAAGTAGACCGCGGCCTCAACTTCGGCGTCTATATCGGCCTGGTCGTTGCCGTGGCTGGCGTGATTTCCATCGGCGCATCCATGGTTCTCTCCCGCCGCGAAGGAACCAGCGAAGAAGCCACCTCTGCCGCGCTACGTGTCGGCGTCGGCTGCTTGGTTATCGGCGGCGCCGGAACCATCGTCGCAGCACTCATTTAGCCCCCAGACGTAAGGAGAACCGCTCGTGATTATCGCCCAAGGCCCACCATCAACCCCACAAGATCTTCCACAAGAAGTGTGGGGAACTGGCTGGCAATGGCTCCAATACGCACTGTATGTATCGCTAGCCGTCTCCGTTATCGCAGTAATTGTTCTCGGCGCTCTTTTGGCCGCAGACAAAAACCGTGGCGAAGCAGTATCGGCAACGTCCCCCACAACTGCCGCACTGAAAATCGCCCTCGGCGTTCTTATCGCTAGCTCTGCTGCCACCATCGCGTCGTGGTTCGTCTAACTACTTAAACCTCCGAAAGGAAACCATGAACATCACCCGCCTCAGCGCAGCCGCAGCCATTGTCGCGGCCACGCTTGGACTAGCTGCCTGTGGCTCCGACGAGTCAGAGCAGCCCACCGAGGCGAGCGATCAGCCCACCGTTGACCTAGAAGCAGCACCCGAGAACGCTTCGTGGTCTTCGGTCGGGGGGATCGGTACGCCGGTGGATTCCAACGACGGGCCAGAAGAGACTAGTCCCGTACCGCACGGCTACTCCCACACCCCGCAAGGAGCGGTACAAGCAGCTATTAACGGCCAAGTCATGCTGGCTACGGCAGACGATCAAACATGGCCAGACGTTGCCTCTGACATGACCTCTCCCGGCCCAGGTCGTGATCAATGGGCACAAGGACGCTCGTTGATTTCAGTAAATGGAAATGTCGATAAGAAAGACGCCGCTGAATTCAAAGGCTTCAAAATCACTAACTACAACGACGACAAAGCACAAGTGCTACTTGCAGCTGACTATCCCGACGTCGGGCTCACGGTCTATCCCGTGCAACTTGTCTGGCAAGCAGACGATTGGAAGCTGGTTCTTCCCGACCAGGAAAACGCCCCTGACCTCCACAAGCTAGAAAGCCTCGACGGCTTTACCGAATACGCACAGTAAAAGCGCAAACAGCGGAAGAAGGCCACATGGAAATGAAGAACTCCCGAAAAATCTGGGCGATTGTCATTGCAATCATCGTCCTTGTCATCGCAATTGTTGCCGCATTTTTCATTGGGAAAGGTGCGAGCCAAGAGGGGGAGTCCCGGGAAGAATCTCAGGAAGTGAACAAAGATGACAACAGAGATTCCAGTGAGAAAAGCGAAGATGATTTGAGCGCTTCTGAATGGTCAGAAGATACCTCTGATGTGTTTGGTCGAAGCATAAAAACTCCAGCTTCTAAAGTCGGTAAGCCTCTCGGACAAGTTAAAAAACAGGACACGCTACAGTGCGACGTCGACTCCCCCGAGAAGCTGACTATTGAGCGCACCCATGACATGCAGACTCTATGGAGCGAAGACTTAGGCCCTGGTGGCGTTACTAAGGATGGAGTTCCAGAAAACTACGCGCACACAGCAGAGGCTGCGATGCTGGCTGCGTGGAACTCTAATGCGTACTTGTACCGAGGCGGCGATCTCGCGACTTCTGCTGTGAAAACGAACTTCACTGGAGACAATGCTGAGAAGCTGCGTGCAGAACTTGAAAAGTCCCCAGCAAATACTGATGAGAAAGCTACGCGCCGCGCAGCGCCGCAAGCATTCAAAATTACTAGCTGTGGTGACGATCGTGTAATTGGTGACCTGGCTCTCCCACTTCCAACCGATGAAAACGGCGATACGGATAACCCAACATGGATAGTTGTGCGCATGTCTGCTGTATGGGAAGCAGACGACTGGAAGACCGAGCTTGAATCGGTCAAACAGCCTGCTAATAAGCAGATTTCAAACCTAGATGGATGGTCTGAATGGAGCTTCTAAAAAAGCTTCCGATAGCTGCAATAGTTGCTTTAATCGTGACTCTGGCAGGCATAGCTCCTGCCAATGCACAAGAGGCTAAGGACGAATTCCAACAGCTAGTTGAAGATTGCCAAGCAGAATTAGATTACTCCCCCGAGGGGAGTATTGATCGAAAGATTGATGAGGCCCTTACCCCGGACGATTGGGAAGACACCCTTCTCGAAACGTTCGAAAAGTTTGACTGTAACTTCACGGAAGGCGTGAAGCACCCAGTGAAAGCCATTTCGGCAAGCGCTTCGGAGTTCTGGGGTGATCCAGTCGGTGACTTCACTAAGGCTGTTCTTGAGGGTAATAACCAAGCGCTCCAGACTGTCATGACGTTCTGGATGGATTGGCGCATGGACAAAAACATCATGGATGGCTCCGTCCAGGGCGTGAAAAACATTGTGCTTGGTATTGCAGGTATGGCGCTGATTTCGTCCCTGATTATCGGCGGCATGCATATGGCCTACGACCGAAGACAAGGCGTAGCAGACGGCCTAGAAAGTATGGGCAAGAACATTGGCGGATACTTACTGTTTTCAACGCTCATTGTGGGCTTGGGAACAGGAGCCATGGTTGCTTCTGATCAGCTTGCCGATTGGGTGATGAAACAGTTCGGCGCTAGTGATTCGGAGTCAGTCCTAGGAGCCTCTGAACTCAACGAGGAAATGGGCGGGCCAATTCTCATGCTGGCGCTTGCTGGTGTGGGAGTCGCGGGTTCAATCATGCAGATTGTTTCCTTAGCGGTGCGTACCTTGCTGTTTCCTATTGCGCTCGGCATTACACCTGCGTTGGCTGCCTTTTCTTACACCAACACGGGGCGTCAAGGTCTCAATCACGTGGTGTCTATGATGATTGCCTGCATTTTGTTTAAGCCGATTTCTGCTCTGCTGTACTGCGTGACTTTTTGGCAATCAGCCTCTGGCGGCGAAGACATGAAATCCGCAGTTATGACCGTACTTATGCTGGCTGCTGCCGGGTTCTCCGGCCCGACTTTGGTACGAACAATTGCTCCGTTTGTCTCGCAAGCAGGTGGAGGCGGAGCAGGCTCCGCGTTGGCAGGTGCTGCTGGTTTGGCTGGAGCAGCAGGCGGAGCCCTCGGCATGGCTGGAGGCGCGCTACTAGGCGGCGCTGGCGGCGCTATAGGTGGCGCAAAGGCTGGTGCTGCTGCGAAGAATGCGGTTCCAGGCGGCGGCTCTGGAGGGTCGGGAAGCAGTCCACTTGGCGGCGGCTCCGGTGGCAGTCCACTTGGCGGCGGCTCTGGAGGGTCGGGCGGCTCCGGAGGTTCCGGAGGTTCCGGAGGCTCTGGTGCTTCTGGCGGAGCAGGCCCGGCAAGTCGCGGCGATGCGGGAACTACTGCTTCTGGCTCTGGCCAAGGAGGCGGATCACGTCAAGGCGGCGGTGGCTCACATGCTGTATCCCCAGGTGGTTCGGGCTCTGGTGCTGCAAGCACCTCTGGCAGTGAGGGCGCGAGTGTCCGTCCGGCTAGCTCTGGCGCTACGGCTAGTGCTTCTGGTGCTGGCCCTAGCGGGGCTACCAGTCAAGGTACGGGCCGACGTACCACGATGAGCGGCACAGGCGCAGCACGCGGATCACGGGCTCGCAATATCGCCCGGGGCGCGGCCCAAGGCGCTGGCCGGGGTGTTAACAGAGGTGTGCGTACTGGTCGCGTATTAGCAGGACAAGGAGCTAGAGCAGGCCGATCGGCAGGGTCAGCAGCTCGCCAAATTCAAGGAATTCTCGATGAATCCATTGGTCAGCAGGGCAATTATCACGGAAACGTAAGGAGGTAAGAAACCATGGCAGACAGTGTAGATGTTCCCGTTTACGCACTCGGTCAGCCCAGCCGCCGTACTGGTATCGGTGGCTTTTCGATGAAGACCACCATTGTGCTAGGCGCTGGCTTTATTGGCTTTTTGGTGTGCCAGCTGGGAGGAATGCAAAAAATAGGCTTTATGGTGGTACTTCCCGTTACCGTCATTATTGCTTTGCTGGTGTCTTTGAACGTAGCTGGGCGCTCAGTTGCTCAGGTATCAGAGATGATTTTCCAGGATTGGCGACGCCGCGCACACGGCGACAACGTATATATTTCCGGCCCATCGTCGCGTTTAGCTGGAGGTCGTTACCGGCTTCCCGGTTCACTGGCGCGTACAGAGCTTCTGGAAGGAACAGACGCAGTGGGCCGCGATTTTGGTGTGGTCTTCGACCGTCACCGTCGCGAAGCTACCGTCTTATTCGATTGCCAGTTGTCGGGACAAACCGCTATGACTCAAGAAGAGCGCAACGATATGACAGCTAACTGGGGCCGGTGGTTGGCTGGACTGTCCTTGTCTGGTGATGTGGTCTCCACAGTCTTTGTGACGAACTCTCGCCCGGATACCGGAGAACTAGTGGCTAAGGAAGTCCAAGCTACAGTTCACGACGATGCCCCCGAGGTAGCAAAACGCATTATGCAGGAAGCTTCCGATGAACTGTCGGTAGGAATTCCGGAAACAGAAGCGCATATCGCAGTCACGCTCAAGGTCAGCGTGGCAGAAACCGATGATACGAGCTTCCTACAGCTTATCGGCACCCGTCTTCCCAGCTTGTATGAAGAACTGACTTGGTCGGGCATTCAAGCCGCACCTATGAGTGCAGAGGCGGTTTGCGCGCGGGCACATAAATTCTTTAACCCCGCTGCCGAGGGTGATTTTGAGGAAATCTCAGTAAGTGGCAAGGCTCATGAACTGGAATGGTTTGACGCAGGCCCAGCGTTTCATGATGTGCGGAAGAACGTCTATCGCCATGAGGGAGTGTCTTCCGTGACGTGGGAAATGGCCTCCGCGCCTCGTTCGACTTTTGAAGATACTTTGCTTGGCAACTTGATTGCTCCGCATGCACGCATTGATCGTAAGCGCGTTGCGCTGGTCTACCGACCGTATGAGGCTGGTACTGGTGCCTCGCGCGTGGAGGCAGAACACCGTGACGCCATGGTGGCAGCTAACTCTTCAAAAAAGATTCGTTCAGCTGCTGCCGAAATGCGCCTGGAGCACACCGAAGCAGCGCGTAGAGCACAAGCACGCGGTGCACAGTTGGGACGCTACAGCTTGTTTGTCACGGCCACGACAGAAGACGAAGAGCTTCTGGGCCGTATTCGCCACGACGTCAAACAGCTCGGTGCACAAGCTAACTTGCGACTGCGTGAGATGTCGCGCCAGCAAGACGCAGGGTTTATTACCTCCTGCGGACTGGGACAGATTCCGTGGACAAAGGAGTCCACCTCGGCACTGGCGGCACAAGGATAGGGGAAGTTAAGTGCTTTTCGGACTTTTTGGAAACAAAAACAAGACAGGTCGGACTCTTTCACGCTTAGTGAATGTGAAGCTTCATACCTCACGCGATAAGGCAGGCTTTTCTTTCGGTGCTGTTGTTCGCCAAACCCCGCGCGCGACGGCGACGGTGTGTTTCCAGGTAGAAAATCCCGATGAAATTGATTCTGGTCAGATCTGGGACTGGGAGCAGGCTATTTCCGAAGACGAGTCGGTTATTGCTACCTCATACACGGTCGACGCTACAGGCAGCTACATGGCGGTGACGTTCAAACAGCTAGATAAAGCCGAGCGCAAAGATTCTAATGAGGCGCTGACCCGTCTGGCTGCACAGCTGCCTGACTTCTATGAATTCGGTGAGGTGGTCTCGACCCCTATGACCGAAGAGCAAATTTATGAGCGCGTAGCTAGTGCCGTGGGCACAAAGACCGGTCAGTGGCCAGAACTGCCGGTGGACACGGTAAAAGAAACGACTGCAACTATCACCTTTGACGATATGGCAGCAGTCAGTTTCGACGTCATGGACGACGGCGACCTAGACGCCTTGTTGCGCGAATTGGTGCTAGAAGGCGAGCTTGCAGGCGTTGCGCGCTGGACACGCATTTTCAGGCCAGGATCGGAGGCAGAAGAAAACGATCTGGGACGTCACTCAGGAGTGCTCACTGTCGCAGCAGCAACCAGCGTGAGCCAGATTGAAGACGCGGCAGCAACACTTATCGGCCAACTATCAGCGGTTGAGCGTTTGCGGGTGCGCCGTATTTACGGGCGGCAAATGGCGGGCTTTCTCGCTGGTTTGGGAATTGGCGAGCTGGTTTGGGACGCAGAAAAAGTAACGGTTTAAGACAACGGACTTTAGGGAGCGGATTAAAGCAATGGGCACGCACGACGCAGAGATGATTACCCTGCATGAGCAGATTTTGGACGGGGAGAAAGAGACACCTTCGCGTTGGTCGAGTGAGGGCAGGCGTTACCGCAAGTGGAAAAAGACAAGCCAGAAGCACGCCGATGCTATTGAACGGCAGCGTCGGCGCGCTGGTGGAGCTATGCCGGTGCGCGGGGAAAAGCCGTTTACGATGATGAAACCGCGTGGCTTTACTGGACACCACGCAGGCTATATGGCCGTGCAAAATGGCCCGATGGAGTGGCAGACGACGACCAACCTAGGTTGCGGCTTCAACCCTAATGTTATTGGTGCCCCGGCACCGATTATCGGAACGCCACTAGGTCGCCATGTCACTACGGGTGCGGCAGTAGGCTGTGACCCCTTGTCATGGTTTCGAGAAGGAATTATCGCTAACCCTTCCTGCTTTATTCTCTCGCTCCCGTCGCTAGGAAAGTCCACGTTGGTGCGCAAAATGCTCATGGGAGGTGCCTCCAATGGGCAGATTACGATTGCCGCAGGCGATATTAAAGGCGAATACGTCGGCTTTACCCACCAAGTCCACGGCCAAGTCATTACCGTCGGCCACGGCTACGGCCACATTAATCCCCTCGACGTGGGCGCCCTCGGTCGTGTTATCCCACAGCTGGAAGCCAAGCGCGCAGAGCTAGCTGCCCGCGAGCAAGCAGGGGAGTCTGCCGAAGATGAAGAGATTTCCCTGCAAGGAATTGAAGACCTGCTCAACCGCGCAAAAGAGCAAGTCCATGGCCGTCAGGTCACGATGGTGACCACGCTGGTTAGCTTAGGTCGCGGTGGTGGCGTTCAAGACTATGAGTCCATGCTTATTTCCGCTGCACTGCGCGGGATGTATGAAGAAGAGCGCATTGACTGGGAAAACCCGCCAGTGCTCAAAGACCTGATCGCCTACATCGAGCGCGGCCCGCAATGGCTGCGCAAGCTCGGCAGAGCAGAGACTAACGAACAGTGGAATGCGCGCATTGACTCCTTGGTTCTCTCGCTTAATGCCCTGCTTGATGGTGCTACTGGCCGTATTTTTGACGGTCAGACTACTACTCCGATTGAGGTAGATTCTCCGGCTATTTGTATCGACGTCTCCGCTATTGATCGCGGTGATTCCGCTATGAAGGCAGCGGTCATGATGGCCTGCTGGGGTTCTGCTTTCGGCGCTATTGAGGCCTCGCACATGCTTGCCGATGCCGGCCTTGGCCCCCAGCGCTACTTCAATCTTTGCCTCGATGAGATGTGGCAGGTGCTCTCGTCAGCTCCGGGCATGGTCGGCCAGATTGACGCTTTGACCCGTCTGAACCGTACGGATGCTACTGCGCTGTTTATGATTACCCACACTTTCAAAGACCTAGAGGCTTTGCCGACGGAGGAAGACCGCAAGACAGCAATGGGCTTTATTGAGCGTGCTGGCATGGTTATCTGCGGCGGTCTTCCCACCAGTGAGCTAGATATTTTGTCTACGCAGTTGGAGTTTTCTCCTGCAGAAGCAGAAATGATTGTTTCGTGGTCTCGTGGTGCGCCGCCTGCACGCTCGCGTACACGTGGCGCGAGGGCAACCCCACCTGGCCGTGGACGATTCATGATTAAGCCAGCTAAAGACGGTTCACCGGGCATTCCGGTACAGACAATGCTGTTTCCGACTGAAGTTCAAGAGCAGCTGCACAATACGAACGCTCGCTTCGAGGACTTCTTCTTGGAAGGTGAGGGTGCATAGATGTCTGGCTTTGTAAGTCCTTTTGATGAGTCCACTAAGCGCCAGGCCATGGCGGAGTTTGAGGAAACGTGGAAAGAGTATTCCTCTGCCTCTGCAGCGGCAAAAGCAATCGCTAAAGACTGGGGCATGGGGCGTACGACGCTGACGGAATGGCTGCAGGAAGAAAATCTGTGGCCCTCGCCCACAGTTAAGCAAGTTCAGCACTTACAACGTGAAATCGCCCGCCTTAAAAAGCGCAATGAGCGCTTGCAAGAAGAAAATGCACGACTGCGACGACTAAGGAGTGAAGACGGATGAAGAAGGTTATCGGCATAGCCGTGGCTATCGTCTTGTTCCTCGTCCTTATCATCGTCGTTGTCTTAGACGGCGGGAACGAAGATGAAGTATGTGCCGAAGATGAAGGCGGATCGGGCTCAGGTGATGTTGTCGTTGATGGTGACTTTGCCTACCCGAGTGATAAAGAAGCCACCCAGGAAACCTCGCCCTATGGCCCCCGCGAGGGCGGTATGCACCTCGGTCAAGACATCGCAGGCCCGCGTGGAACTCCTATTTACGCTTTCGCAGATGGACGCGTTATCCAAGCCCAAGACTCTGGCGTGCAAGGATTCGGCGGCTGGGTTGTCGTGGAACACGACATCGACGGTAAGAAAATTCAAACCGTGTACGGTCACGAAGAACCTGGTCAGGTCAAGGTCAAGACCGGCGACAAAGTTACTAAGGGCCAGCACATTGCTGATATGGGCAGTGCCGGTCAGTCTTCTGGCCCCCACCTGCACTTCGAGGTTGTCGAAGGCGACCGAGCAGCAGGCGGTGAGCGCGTCGACCCTAAGCCATGGCTGGAAAAGGCCGAAGAAGGCAAAAAGGGCGGCGGAGATTCCGACAAGAAGGACAAAGACTCTAAAAAGAACTCGGACGGCGGAGGAAAAGTCCTTGTCGTAGGCGATTCCATCTCCAACGGTGCGCGCAGCCAAATCGAAAGCGCGATTCCAGGAGCCGAAGTCAGGGCCAAAGACTCCAAGCAATACGCAGCCGGTATGCAAGAAATCGACGACGGAGACCAATTCGACACTGTAGTCATGGCCCTAGGTACGAACGGCGAAGTGGGACAAGACCAGTTCGACGCGGCTAAAGACAAAATTGGTGACGCCAACTTGGTTCTTATGACCATCGCCGGTGTACCTCACGCCGACAGCTTTAATAACTCGGTGAAAAAGTCTGGGTATGACTACTTCGACTGGGCAGCAGAGGCGAATAAAGACCCCGGAATGCTTGTTGATGGAGTCCATCCCGGCCCATCTGGATCGAAGATCTTCGCTGACACTATGGCCGAGACCGTAGGCGGCGGAAGCAAGAAAAGCTCGGATAGTGGCAGCAAGAAGAGCAAGTCTAAAGGCAGCGGACAGCCCGCTGACGAAAAGGGCGGATTCGAGGGGCTTTCTGGCCGTCAGCTCGCCTTGGCGAAGCAGATCGTTGCAATTGGCGAGAGCATGCACGTCGATGAGAAAGGTCGACAGATTGCTGTAGCTACCGCTAAGCACGAGTCCCAGCTACAGGTCTACGCCAACGATGGAGTTATTACCCCAGAAGAACAAAGCGGTATGGCCGACGATGTGACGTCCGAAAAGCTCAAAAAGTCGCTGGATTTCCCGCACGATGCAGTAAGTAGTGACCACGGCTCTGTGGGCACCTTCCAGCAGCAGGTTGGTATTTGGGGTGATGTAGAAGAACTGATGAACCCAGCAGTTCAGGCGAAGAACTTCTATGAGCACCTCGAAGACGTCGATTACCAAGGAATGGAAGTAGGTGCAGCCGCAAGTACGGTTCAGGGAAACGATACGGGTACGGGCGTTTACCAGCAGGAAGCGGATATTGCGACCAAACTGGTAGATAAATATCGCGGTGCAGGCAAGGACTTGTCCGAGGAAGAAATTGAAGCCTTGGGCGAGGCCAACGTAGGTGACGGCTGTGATACCGAAGCCGGAAACGGCGATTCCAGCGATGATCCGGCACCGTCTGGCGAGCTTGGCGAGCGCATTGTCGCCGCAGCACGTAAAGAATTCGGTTATCCCTACGTATGGGGCGGTGGCGACGAAAACGGCCCGACGAAGGGACAAGACGGCGGAGAAGAAGGCTACGACTGCTCCGGACTTGTTCTCCGTGCGGTGGCTGTCGCTACCAAGGGCAAGGTCAAGCTACCTCACCAGACACAAGCACAAGCTAAAGACGAGCACCTGAAAAAGGTTGACTGGGAGGACAAGAAACCTGGCGACATCATTCTCATCGGCGGCGATGGAGCAGAACACCACGTTGCGATCTACTCCGGCAAGAAAGACGGAAAGGACAAATGGATCGAGGCTCAGACCTATGGCGTGGACTCCGGTGAATACGACGTACGCACCGATGAGCCACATCAAGCGTATCGAGTAAGCGAATAAGAAAAGGCAGGACAGCAATGAAAAAGACAGCTATCGCACTCGCCCTGGCCAGCACTGTAGCGCTCACGGCGTGCGGAAATGATGAGCCGGACGGAACGGATACCGGCATGGAAGACCCCACGGTAAGCCAGTGGGAGCAGCCCGAAGTGCGCGGCCCGCTTCAAGACACTGACCAAGAAGACGTGGACAAGGTAGCCCATGATGTTGTCAAGCAGATCTTCTCCTGGTCTCCAAAAGATGATCACACCATCGCCGATGCAGCCCGCAAGGCCGAGCCATTGATGGATGAAGACTTTGCCTACAACAACCGAAATTCCTGGTCAGGAATGTTCAAAGTGCCTGGAAAACAATGGGCCAGCTGGGTCGACGACAAGGCTACGGCCTCGGTAGAGCTCACCGAAGGACTCGAAGAGCGTCCCGAAGACACCGATATGGAAGCCCGACGCCAGTACTCGGTAGAAGTCACCGTCAAAGGTCACAAGCACGAACAGAAACTGCGCTATGACGTCTTCGCGCACTTTAACAACCTGGGGTGGTGGAGGCTAGACAACATCACCATTTCTCAGCCGCAGACCATGTCCTAAACAGATCCAACAAGGAGTAACACCATGAGCAAAGCCAGTGACAACGCCCGATTCGACGAAATTGAAAACCTTGTGACCTCGGAGGAATACAAGGACAAGCTCAAAGCAGCAGAAACTACCTCACAACTGCGCGAGGTTGGAGCAGAGGCCGGCGTCGATGTCGACGACCGCAGTGACATGGGCAAGTTCATACACAAGCTAAAAATCCTCGGCATTGACTACAAGGCCATGTCATCTGTTGAGCGGGAAGAGCGGCAAGCGCGCCAGCACGAGCGCGCCGAAGAACTCGCACAGAATGACTCCACCGGCCCTCGCCTAGACATTTGGACGGGCGCAATAGAAAGCGACAAGAGCGATAAAGGAGCCTTCGCCCTAGTTGACGAGACGGGAGAGGCTATCTGGTTTGGCAGCTTCTTTGACAACGACCCCATCTATACGCCGGGCGATATTGGCAGCGCCGAGCAATCAGCCGCAGAGAAGGCGGTGTACCTGGCTCGTCGCGTACAGGACGAAACGGGAGCCGAACTCATTGATCTGCATATCCACACTGAATATCCCGATCTTGATGAAGATGAACTGCGCCTTCGAGGCGTTGTCAAAGACTCGCAAGTCGCAGTGACCGTTGAGGTCGATCCGACAGATGAGCGCGCGTCCTCGGTAGCGCGTATGGGAGGGTTCCGTTCGCTGAAAAACGTTGACCTTGCAAGCCTTGTCGAGCTCGATGATGAATAACCGTCAAAGTGACGAAAACCTGCAGGTAAATAGCACAGGAAAGGACGAAGAGTAATGGGCAAAACCAACCCCAGAAACTCAGGCGGGCCAGGAACTGACGGGCAAACCATCTTCCTTGCTGTCATTCTCGTAGCAGCATTGTCCGTACTTGGCACCGTGCAAATCGGTGCGGTAGCAAGCTGGAAGCTTGCCGGTAAAGACAAACCACCTCTCAACCCATTTCAAACACTAGCCGGTCTTATCAAAGGTCAAATAGAGTGGACAGTCATTGCGACAGTAGCCGCAGTGCTGCTGTGGCTAGCTATTGCTGGATTGGTTTATCTATGGATGAAGTCCAAGCCGAAAAAGACCACCAGCACCACGGGACAGGCCTCAAAGTACCTAGCCCCCAAGGGCGATATTGCTTCCTTGTCGCGCAAAAGCGCAGAGAAGAAGGCAGCGAAGTTTATTGGCGAAGACGCCGCTAAAGACTATCCCGGCCTGCGCATGGGCAAAGATCTACAGTCTCGACGCGGGGTGTACTCCTCATGGGAAGATCTGTACCTCGTTATCTTCGGCCCTCGCCGAGGAAAAACCACGTCTCAGGTTATTCCGGCAATTGTCGATGCTCCGGGAAACGTACTGACCACCTCAAACAAGGCCGATATTGTCTATGACACTGCCGCGATTACCGAGGCGCGTGGAAACATCTGGATCTTCGATCCACAAGGCCTTGTTGCAGGGCGAGACGATCGCCCGTGGTACTTCGACCCTCTCGACGCGGTACGCCGCGACCCGATGAAGATGGACAGCGAAGCTATCGCGCTGGCCGATATTTTCCGCTCTGCAGCTCACGGTGATAACAGCACAGGCGACGCCTTCTTTTCAGAGGGCGGTCGCGACCTCCTCGGCAGGCTTTTCCTCGCCGCAGCATTGGACAACCGCCCTATTACCGACGTCTTCCGCTGGGTTAACGACGATGAAGACCGCACACCAGTAGGTATTTTGCAGCGCTTTGACGAATGGGAATCCATGGCCGACGCACTCAACGGAACCTACAGCATTACTGAGCGCACCCGATCCGGTCTATTTTCCCAAGCAGCGCAAATGGCCGCGCCACTGGGACGACGAGCTATCAGGCAGTGGGTTACCCCAGACGAGGACAAGGACAAGTTCGAACCAGAGCAGTTTGTCCGCGCCGACCACGACACGTTGTATCTGTTGTCCAAGGAAGGCGTAGACAACGCTGCTGCTCTAACGACGGCACTAGCAGCGGCCACGATGAAAGCTGCCGAGCGCTACGGTGAAGAAAATGGTCTGCGTCTTCCAGTGCCAATGATTGCCGCGCTCGACGAGGCCGCAAACACGGTTCCATGGCCGGAGCTTCCTAAGCTGTACTCCCACTACGGCTCACGTGGAATTATCGTCATGACGATCTTGCAGTCTTATGCCCAAGGCGTAAAAGCCTGGGGCAAGGAGGGCATGGAAGCATTGTGGTCTGCAGCGTCTGTACTGCTCTACGGCGGCGGTGTCCGTGATCAGGACATGCTCAACAAACTAGAACTTCTCATTGGCGACTATGAAGAGCTGACTAAATCCGTTTCTCGATCGGCAGATGGCGGACGCTCTACCTCGATACAAGCGCGTGAGAAGAAGATTCTCAACGCCGCAGAACTAGCTGCCTTGCCCTATGGCCAAGCGCTGGCTTTTACCGGGCGAAGGCCGTTTGCGCTGTATCTAGAGCCGTTCTGGGAGCGTACCTACTGGAATGAAAAGACCCGCCAGCTGCTTCCTGCACAACAGTAACTACTACCGGAGGAATCCATGGCAGAAGAGAAAATCGATCCCAAAGACTTCCACTACAAAAGCGTCTTCGAGTTCGTCGACAAGTTCCTAGTGACGATGTACCCGACTACCGACAACCGGATGAAAAACGTCGCGTGGTCTCCTACATGGTGGAATCACCCCGAGGTCGTTGCCCGCATAGATGGACTCTGGAAGCGCTACGAGTATCTGCGTGTAAAAGAACCCGATACTGCACTAGAGACTTTCCTGCGTCTGCATGGCGATTACCACATGCGACAAATCATGAAGGACGACGGAGTCTTCGCCGATTGTAAACGTGAAGACGTTCCGTCTCGTCCGCTACCAGTTACTTCCGCAACTAAACCCGCCTCCTAAACAAAAGCGAAAGGACACCTACTATGTCTCGTACATCTGTCGATGCGTCCACAGCCCGCACTATCCGAAACCTACGCCGCGCGCTACACGCAGAACGTGTACGTCGCTTTCCTCCGCGCACAATTCAGCCAGGCCCCAACGCTATAACCCGTATGGCAGGCGGCGCACTTGCAGTAGAGGGGTGCCGCGCGCTCATAGAAGAAAATGAGCAATCCCGCACATGGGTCATTGATGATTTCAACCGCCGCGGTATGGCCGAATCTGCCGCCGCTATCGCCGATAGCTACGAGGACAACATAGCCTTCACTGACGAAGACGGCCACGATTTCCGATTCTCTGTCCGGGATGGAGAACTCTCGCGCTATAGCGTAGAACGCCTTGGAAAAGACATCTCCGCTGCAGCAGGAGACGACGACGCCCGGGAGGTCACAGCATTGTCTCCGGCAGAAGTCATTGACGATCTAGAGGCCCAAGACGCAGACCCCGAAGCTGTAGAGTCCTATGCTCTCGCCGTAGGCGATAGTGACGTCTCCCCTAGTGACCAGCTAGTTGACCAGCTTCAGGCAGAAACCAGCGAGGAACTGGAATCTCCGGGCAACGACCTTACTGACGTAGCTGAACAAGCCGATGAGCAGGTTGCCGAAATGTAGCCATACACCCGCGCACAAGGCGGTAGAAAGACCAGACGGTTCTTTCTACCGCCTTGTGTTTATTTAGAGCTCTGGGCCTTGTTCTTCTTCAAGCTCATCAGCGGGTGCTTGCTCGTCGGTGGTATCGCTGTCGCTGGTAACGCTTTGCTGTTCGCCGCCCAGGCCGAGGCTGGCGAGGAAGTCGAGACCTGCTTGCGCGCCCTCATGCAGTTCACCGGCGTCTTCGTCTTGGGAGTTATCGGTGTTATCGGCTTCTGGGGTGGTCTCGGGCGCTGGTTGCGCTTCTTCTACGGTGTTCTGGACGGTGGTGTCTTGTTCGTCATGGTGGGTGTCGTCATTGTCTGGTTCGTAGGCGGCAGCGATGGTTTCTGCGACCATGTCGCGGATTGTCTCTTGTGATGGCTCGTCTACGCCCAGGCGGCGTAGTTCGTAAGTGCGTTGTGCGGCCAGGAGGTTGACTTCATCGGCGATGTAGCCTGCATGGTCAGCGACATCGTTAGGGATTTCCTCTGCGCGCAAGCGCGTGGCGATGTCGGCGCGGTCAGCCCAGTCCATCTTCTCGCGGCGGATAGTATCGAGTCGCTGTTGAAGCTTGTGGGCGTGCTCGCTGTCGTGTTGTGCGGCAGCATTTAGGCGCTTGTCCCATTCTTCGGTGTCGTCGGCACGGTAGCAGATTTCGTCCCACAGACCTGCCTCCGGCAAGTTAGCACCAGTATCCTCAATGGCCTGCTGAGCTAAGCTGCGGCGCTGTTGCGCCTGTTCAAGACGCTTGTGCGCATGGTCTATGCGCTGTTGGTACGTGCCATAGCCTGCAGCGTTATGGTCGTAGGCCCGCTCGGCAACCGGGCGGGTGTAGTCCTCTGCCAGTAGGCGTTGGTGCTCAATGTCTGCCAGGGCAGCTTCTTCTTCACGAAGGGCGGCACTGTGGTCTGCCATGGCCTGCTCATAGGCGCGAATGCGCCCAGCATCAAGGCATATCTGCTGGTAGTCAGCCTGTACCTCATTTGCGGCTGCGTCTTTGTCCTCGTGGAGGCGGGTGGTGATACTTGCTTCTTGCCAAGTGAGCGATTCCACCTTGGAATTAGCAAAGCGTGCGTGCTCTGCCAGCACAGACTGGTTAAGCCGGTTGAGGTTTCCTTCCTTACTGGTAAGGCGAGCAGTTTCCGCGCGGTCGTAAGGGTTGTGGGTGCGAAGCCACGTATCGAGTTCTATATCTGTCTGACCAGATACAGGAGGCAGCTGGTTGCGCTTTCCGGTATCGCGCAAGCGGAGTTGTTCGTCTAGACGGTAGCGGATAAGCCGTGCCGGATCATGGGCGTTGTCAATATCGCGAGTAGCAGCGTCCATGACGGTGCGCGGGTCAATGCCCGCGTCGATAAGCCTTGCCCAGCCGTGGCGGATGGGTGCTACACCGTCGTCGCTGGTCTCAATCTTTCGGGAAAGGTCGCCGGGTAGGGTGTCGATCCAGTCCGGCAGGTAAGCGTCGATGAAGTCGTTGGTGGCTTCATCTTTACCCATAAGCCACAGGCCCATCATGCGATCGGGTGAGGTTTGCTCGTCGACGACCTCGGCTATGACCTCGCGTGCAGCCTTCGGGCTGTTATCGCGCGAGATTGCCTTATTAAAGACGTCCCTGACACTCGGGGCGTGGTCTATGCCTTGGTAGTGGTAGTGGCCTTCCTCGGCAAGTTCATCTAGCTGGTGCTCGGTGACCGCATAGATGTGGTTGGCGATTTTTCCTCGGGTCAGTGCAACATACAGCCCGGCTCTATCGACGTGATGGTCGATTACCGCGCGGGTGCAGTCCACGGTGCTGCCCTGGGCGCGGTGGACGGTAGCAGCATAGCCCAACTGCACATTGTCTCGTACGTAGTCTGCTGGCAGGCACAACTCTTCGCCGGTTGTATTGTTGCGGGCGGTGATACTGCCGCCCTCGGCAATGCCGGTGACAGTCAGCAGTGTGCCGTTGTTAATACGGGTACTCGTTGCGGTCTCATCGTCGTAGAAAGTCTGGTTTTTGCGCGCCAGAATCGTATCGCCCACGCCTGCTTTTTCGCCTCTAGAAAGCTGGGCTTCCACGGTGGTGTCAACAACGCTCTGGGCGATGTAGTGGGCGCGGATTGTCTCGTTGAGTTCTGCCACATCGCGGTTGGTGGCAGCAATAAGCAGACTGGTTTTACCGCTAGAAATATCAGCCAGGTAGTCTGCTGCGGCCTTATCCAGCATGTCGCTGCGTGCGCCACCATTGACCCAACCACGCTTAGCGTAGAAGTCGAAAGTAGAAGAATCGCCCTCGCGCAAGCGCAAGCTGGTAGCAGATTGCTCACTATCTCCACCGAAGCGCACGACTTCGGAGAGTTGATTATCACTGCGGCCAGAAGCGTTGACCATTGCTCCGAAAAGTCCGCCGTTTTCGACCGCGCCGAGCTGTTTATGGTCACCGATAAAGCGCACGACTGCGCCTGCTTCTTCGGCAATTTCTAACAGTGAGCCGATGTTAGGGGTCGAGGCCATGCCGGCCTCGTCGACGATGATCATGTCGCCTGCGTTAATGGATACTGGAAGGTCTTTGAGGCTGTGGCCGGGCTTGGTTGGGTGGTTTCCGCGCCAGGTGTAGGTGAGTTTGTCGATGGTAAAAGCGTCAAAGCCTAAGTCTTTAGACAACACATCTGCCGCCTGTGCGGACGGGGCCAGACCAATCACATTGCGGCCCTGGTTCGCCCAGACGTTGGCGACAAGACGCATAGATGCGGTCTTGCCGGTACCTGCCGGGCCTACGCCGGTAGCAGCCAGTGTGCCGCAGGTAAGCAGGTAGCGCGCCATGGATTCCTGTCCTGTATTAAGGCGGAAACCAGCCTCGGCTTCGTGCTCATCGAGCGCTTTATCAATCGCTGCAGACGGTGCGAATGCAGCCACCGGTTCGTTAAGCGCAGCCAGTGCTTTGTCTTCGGTATCGAGAATGTCCTGGGTGGTATAAAGCTCACTATCAGCGCGGGTATCGCGAGCTTTACCTGCCGTATTTTTCAGCGCCTCCGGCAGTTCCAGAACATCGAAATCATTGAGCGCAATGGCCTTATCGCGCACAATAGCCTCGACCACAGTGGCGTGGATAAGGTCGCGCTCGGAAAGAGAATTAAAGCGATAGCCTTGGAGTTTTCCACCTGCAGCAGTAGCTACATGCGAGGTACGAAAATAGGAACGACGCCTCGTTACCGTGTCTACAACGTCGTCGATCAGGCCCGATAGGTGGGTCTCGGCGTCAAACAGTTGGCGCTCATCACGGCCAGAATCTGCGGCAAGTTGGTTGATTGCAGCGAGTTCTTCTGCTCCGTTTTCGCGGGCGGATACTTCATTTTTCCAGCCTGCGCGAAGCTCCGACAGGCTTTCTGGTTCACGCTTCGCGTCACGGGTTTCCAAGATAGCTTGCTGCCACAAACGACCCACCTCAACCGAGTTAGGGGTTGCGCCACGCTCGGCAACAAACTCTTCAACAAGGCGCTTATAGACCGGCTGTGCGCCACGTCGACGCTTAGAAAACGACTCCATCAACGACTCGGAAACACCGTCGATCTCCCACGTGGGTTCCTTGTTGACCCCATGGTCACAGGCGGTGAATGTGTAGCCCATGTCGTTAGAAAGCAGGGTGTTCAAGATGGAGTCATAGCGGTGCGAAATTGCTTGCGCCTGCTTGTGCAGTGCCTTGGAATCAAGGGATAACCACCGTCCATCTTCGGCTTGAACCTTGTTAGATACCAGCACGTGCGAGTGCAGATCCGGGTCTCCTGCGCGCGTATCGTAGTGCTTAAATTCGGAGGCAATAACGCCTTTTGTCTTAACTTGTTCTCGCCCCTGCTTGCCGGAGCGAGTAAAAAACACGTTGTCTTCTGCCCACGCCATAGCCTCCTGCACGGCCTGGTGATGAAGCGCCTCAATGCGCCGCGCGGTCTCTTCATCAGACAACGCCCACGCCACAGACACGGACTTGGCGGGCGAGAAAGTCATATCAAAACCCGACACAGATTGGCGCACATTGTCTTTAAGACCGTTGACCCAGTTGACGATTTCCCGGCCCGATTGCGGCTCGACGCCGTGTTCCTCAATGAAGAATTCTCGGCCAATATCCTGGACTAACTCGGCCCGCTCCTGCTTTCCCATCAGCGTGCCCGTTGTCTGCCTATGGCGGCGCTCCGCATCACGAAGTGCCACCAAAACCGGCACATCATTCGTGAAATTAGCGAACGGTCGACCCAGCTGTACGTCCTTGATTTTCTGACCTTCGGACATCTTCATATCCGCATCCGGATGCAGGCCCTCGCCGTACAACGCGGCCATTTGAGACTCGGTAACTTCCCCACCCTGCACGACATTCTCGGTGTTCAAACCGGCAAGACCAGAGCCTAACCAACGACCTGGCGGGGTGCCTTTCGCGTCGTAATACTTCGACAAACTTGGCGCGTCTGTCGGCCCATCATTGGTAGCCACAGAGCGCAACAGGTACTCATAACCTGTTCCGCTATTGACTACGCGCAGGGTCATCATGCACCCTAGTCTAGCAGCCAAAACCCGATTAACACTAAGAGTGCCAATAGTGTGTGTCTGAAAGCGCGCTTGCGCGCGCCGACGCGGGCGTATGCCGCGTCTTGCCATAGTCCAGAAAGTCTCGTCTTTCTGTTTGGGCTCTGGTCATTTCGCGTCAGCGGGTGTTTGTGTCAGGGTTGCGGTGGTGTATGTGCGCTGGCATTGTGGGCTTATGGTTACCGCAAGTAAAAGTTTGAAGAAGCGTCAGGAACTGCGTCAGCATCTCGAAGAGGAACAGCGCAAGCTGCGCGACAGGAAGAAGAAGCTCAACTCGCTACTGTCGCTAATCGACCAGCGCGAGAAACTCGATGAGAAGATTGGCGAAGCCTCGCAAGAAATTATCGACCTAGGCGAGTCCAAGGAGCTTGTGCGCGAGCTCGTCGGTGTCAGCCAGCGGGACTTCAACGACATGCTAGGAGCCGCTAGTGACTCCTCCCCTAGTGCGCAGGATTCGTCTGGAGACGAAGAGTCGCACGCTGGTGATGATGAGCGCCAGGACAACGAAGAAGCCGCCAGCGCCTCTGAGGGCGCTGGCGGCGAGGATGACCACGCTTCTGATGGTCAGTAGTCAGTAGAGAGAAAGAGCAGTCTTTCGCGTCGAGTCTGGCTAGTACTTGTGCTCGTTGGGGTCGTAGTACTCGCCAGGGTTGGCGGGCGCGTCTTCGTAGGTGTTGGAGTATGGCGAGTCGTTAGTCTCGTCGGTGGCGCGCTCGTAGTGGTCGGCCATGGAGCCAATCATCACGCCGAGGAAGGTAAGGAAGTACCAGATGATGATCCAGGCGATGATTCCGCCTAATGCTCTGAGGATTCCTGCCACCAGTCCTGCGCGTCGTATCTGGGCGATGAGCATCCAGATAGGTATGGCGATAAGGGCAAGTTGCCACCAGCCGGGTACGTGGTTGGTGGATTCGATAAATGGCAGTGCGTCCATGGGGTTGTCCTTCCTCTCTGTGGTGCGTGCTGCCTATGGTGTCATAAGCGTTGGACGTGTGGGGTGTCATGAAAGACTTTGAGGATATTCCTTTTGCAGAGCTTGCTCACCTGGAGCCGAAGCGGCCGGCTTCGGCTCGGCAGTCTCGTGCTGCGCGTGTTCATGATCCGGAGCTTCCTTTTGACGATAAGACTGTCAAGACTTTCTTTGAGCATGTCGTGAAATCACCGCACGGGTGCTGGCTATGGGTGGGTTCCATTTCCTCTCCTGATGGGTATGGGCGGTTTACGTGGCAGCGCGGTAATCGTCAGCGCACTGTGGCGGCACACCGTTTTGCGCTTCTTGTCGCGGGCGAGTCGTTCGCCGCGCGCGAGGTTGCCGAGCACGAGTGCAACGAACCGCTGTGCGTGCGGGTCGGTTGTGGTCATGTGCGTAAGACAACACAGCGGGAGAACCTTCGCTATGCGGTAGCGCTTGGCCGTCATACTGGAAACAGGGTTGCTGTTACGGCGTTGAGTTCTCGGGTTGAGCGCTCGCGGCGGATTAGGAATGCGCTTCGTGATGGGTGGGACGAACGTCGCTACCGTGAGGCAATCTTTGGTGTCGATAGTGACCAGCAGACGTTGTTTTAGTGTGCGGTGTTTGTGTCAGGGATTGGGTGGGGTGTCCCCCTTTCTTTCAATGAGTGCGCCCCGGCGTGTGCCGGGGCGCTATGTCTACAGTGCGTTGGCTTCGACTAGTTTCCAGAAGTCGACGTTGGTGCGGACTCGGAAGCCGCTGCGGTTGAGGTTGATGTTTCCGTCGGCGTTGATGTCGTGAGGCCAGTAGATGAGTCGCTCGGCAATGGCGTTGATGTTGAAGCGGTGTGCCCACTCCCCTAGCGGGGTGATGATTTCGTAGTGGATTGCGTCGTTCAAAGTGGCGTAGGTTGCCATGAGTCTCTTTCCGTCTCGTATGCGTCTCGCTTGTGTGTTGTGCCGGTGTATCCGGCGCTGTGGTCGTCTGTGAGGCGTCCCTTGGGGCTTGGGTGCCCTGTGGCGGGCCCGGTGGGCCTGCGGCCCGGTGTGGGCCGCAGGCGGGGTCTTATATTTCGACGACCGTTGCTAGGACGGTGAGGAAGACTTCGGCGCGCACGATGATGGAGTGCTCTAGGTGGGTGGCGCGGCAGTTTTGCAGTTCGTTCCAGATTTCGGCGGCTTGGTGGTCGTTGATGGTGATCTCGCCGAGGTAGGCCCGTGCTTCGTGGCGGATGTGCTTTGTCGGTGCGGTGGTGTCGATGTAGGCGTAGTCGACGACGAAGCCGTGGTTCTTGTTGCTCCACCATTCGAAGGCGTCCATGTGGATCTGTTGTTGTGGGGTGTAGAAGGTGGTGGTTTGGGTTGCCATGTCTGGCGTTCCTTTCGGTTGGTGTCGAGTGGTGCCGCGTGTGTGGTGGAAGATGTCTCTTCCGTGCGGCGTGCCTTTAGTTTAACATATGTTTTAACATATGGCAAGACATATGGCGGAACATATGTCTTAGCATATGCCTTAACAGGTGGTGCGTACATTTACCTGGTGACACCGTCTATCGTGCGCCTCCCTACTCCCCCACTGGTGCGTGTGCTTAGTGTCATTGCTATACAAAAAGCCCCAACCGCAGGTGAACTGCTCCCCATTAGTTGGACTGAGAAATCAGTTACCTACTAGTGGGGAGCAGTTGTATGCATACACGTAGTTCGTTGTCGGCGGGGCAGCGGGAAGAATTGGTGGCCCTTTTCGAGCAGGGTTGTAGTTACTGGGCTGCAGCGCATCATGTCGGTGTTGGTGTTTATCCAGTTCGCGCTTTGTTTCGTCGGTTCTTGCTCCATGGCAAGCTGTGTCTTGTGGAAAAGCCTTCAAAGCAGCAGTACTCCTTCGAGATCAAAAAGGAAGTTGTCCAACGCCATCTCACTGGCGAGTCAAAGATGAGTCTTGCCCGTGAGTTTGGCCTGTCATCAGACCAAGTGGTTGGATATTGGTCGCGGAAATGGCGCAAAGGCGGCGATGACGCCTTAAAACCGAAGCCGAAGGGCAGGCCTAAAGGTTCAGCTAAGCCGAAAGTGCTTTCTGAAGAAGATAAGCTACGTCGCGAAAACGAACGGTTGCGGGCCGAAAATGCCTACCTAAAAAAATTGCGGGACTTGAGGAATCAGGGACGCGCCTGAAAGTCCAAGCGATCGTCATCCTCAAGTCTCACCACCGCTTGGAGTACCTCCTAGAGGCAGCCGGTATGCCGCGGGCGACATTCTTCTACCACCAGAAACGACTCAGCGAGCCAGATAAGCACGCTGCGATCAAGGACGCTGGTCAAGTCCTGGGTAGTGGTGTATCTGTTTTCGAATCTGGGGTTAGTTTCATGGCGGTGGTTTAGGGGCCATCTCGGGGATAAGGGGTGAGGGTATTCACGCGGCGATCTCCTGGTTGTTGTCGCGGTCCTCGTCGATGACCCCAGCGGCGATGATCTCTTTGGTCTGTGCCAGGCTGGTCAGTGACATATAACGCTTCTGTTGGATCCAGTCATCGTGCTGTTCGGCCAACACCGCCCCAACAAGGCGCACAACAGCGTCTCGGTTTGGGAAGATTCCTACGACATCGGTACGCCGGCGGATCTCCCTATTGAGCCGTTCAGTGGGGTTATTCGACCAGATTTTGGTCCACACCGCTCTCGGCGCAGCGGTAAACGCCAACAGCTCGTCGAGACACTCCTCGAGGTAGGTGGCAACGTGAGGGAATTTCTGCTGGCAGAATTCAATAACCTCACGAGCTTGGGCCCACACACTAGCGGCATCGGGTTGCTGAAAGATTGTGTGAAACATCGCTGACAGAGTCGGCCATTGGTTTTTGGGAACCTGGGCCGAGAGGTTCTTCGCGAAGTGCGTTCGACACCGCTGCCAACTAGCCTGCGGCAGGCAGTCACCCACGGCTGCTTGAATACCAAGATGGGCATCACTAGTAACGAGGAATACCCCGGTCAGGCCACGGGCGATGAGGTCCCGAAAGAACCCGGTCCACGACGCGGTAGATTCCGCGGTGGCAACCTGCATGCCCAAAAGCTCTCGGTAGCCGTCAGCGTTGACACCTGTGGCCAGCAACACGCTGGTCTTTACGACACGTCCTCCTTCCCGCACCTTCATTGTCAGCGCGTCGCAGGAGACAAAGTGGTAGGGGCCTTGGTCAAGCCGGCGGGTGCGGAAGTCATCGACCATGTCATCGAGTTCTTTGGCCATCTGGCTGACCTGAGACTTCGACAAGTTGTTGATCCCAAGGGTGGCCACCAGGTCGTTCATCCTGCGAGTGGAGACTCCTTTCAGGTAACAGGTGGCGATGACTGTGGTCAAGGCACGCTCGGTGCGGCTGCGGCGCTCTAGCAGCCAGTCAGGGAAAAATGCGCCGGTGCGTAGCTTCGGGATTGCCACATCAATGCTGCCGACTCGGGTATCAAGTTGGCGATGACGGTAGCCATTACGTGTGTTGGTGCGCTCGGCTGACACGGTGGCGTAATCAGCCCCGCAGACGGTGTCTGCTTGGGCGGAAAGAATCTGGTTGATGAAGTCAGTGAGCATTTGGCGCATCAAATCTGGGGACGCTTGAGTCAGCAGCTCTTCGAGATACGCGGTCGGATCGATATGATGAGGGTCAGCGGCCATCGCAGGGTACTTCCTTTCGAGGATAGGTAAGAGTTGATTCGAAAGGTACCCGCGATGGTCGCCTTCATGCACACCGGCACAAGACTTACCGCGGGCTACAGATACACCACGTTAGGGGACGCAACCAGGACGCTATCCGGGAAAGCTTCGAGGTTAACAAACATCGCTACGGCTACCGGCGAGTGTTGCTGGACCTGCGCAACAAGGGCTGGGTGGTCAACCACAAACTCGTTTACAAACTCATGCGCCAGATGGGGCTTCGGGCCAAGATCCGCCAACGCAGACCGTATATTTCCTACGCAGGAACTAAAAGTCGCATTGCTGACAACAAGCTTGACCGCAAGTTCACCCCAGACACGCCAAACACCGTCTTTGTCAGCGACGTCACCGAGTTCAGGGTCGCAGGCCGAAAAGTGTATTTGTCACCGGTGATGGACTTGTTCGACCGCTCAATCGTCGCTTACACCGTGGCTACATCGCCGACGGCAGCGTTTACCGCCGAATCCTTGACTAAGGCGATTGCAGCCTGCGCGCCGAAGCCTGGGTGGATGATGCACACCGATCAAGGCTTCCAGTACCAGCATTCCTCCTGGCGTAACCTGATCAGTGACAACGGCGGTGTCCAGTCAATGTCGCGAAAAGCCAACTGCTACGACAACGCAGTAATGGAGAACTTCTTTGGCCACTTGAAAACCGAGATGTACCACGGAGAAGTCTTCGACACCGTCGAGGACTTTAACCAAGCCATCGAAGACTACATCCAGTGGTACAACACCGAACGCATCCAACAACGACTCAAGGGCCTGACCCCGATGCACTATCGGAATCAGGCCCTTGAACCCCTCACCGCCTAGAATTAAACCAGTCCAACTTTTGGGGGCCAGTTCACAGGGCGGCTGGGGCTTGGCGTGCGAGGGTCTAGATGTTGTTGCCCTCGTGCCAGTTTTCAGCATCGGCGTGCTCGTCGTAGTGCGCCTGGGCGCAGTCTTTGGCTTCGGTAAGGGCCTTGATGGTTAGTTCTACGTCTGCCGGGCTGTAGGCGCGGGCTTGCAACTCGTCAAGCGTTGCGCCTTCTACTGCGTAGATTTCTACGGCGGGGTTTTCCTCGTCGGTGTCGACGGCAATGGTGCGCAGGGCGTGGATTGGGGTAGTCCAGGTTTTCTTCGGCATGGGTCTCTCCTTTTTGGTCTAGGTTATCCCACCAGTGTGTAGGCGGCTTGCGGGGTTGTGCGCAGTTCTAGGCGGGCGGCGGTGTCAATGGCCATAAGCGCCAGGGTGACGATCAATCCGCTAAGGGCGATTGCGGAGGGGATGAAGATTGCTTTTACCCCTTGAGGGAAGACGGCGACATTGGCCAGGAGCGGGAGTAGGACGGCTATGGCTGCGGCGAGTGTGAATAGTGGGCGGTAGGTTTCTTTGATGGTGCGGCTGGTGTCTGCGGGTAGCTGTCGCAGGCGCATTTCTGCGTTGCTGAGGTAGTTGATAATGGGCACGATGAGTGCGGTGGCGGCGATGAGGATCAGTAGTCCTAGGGTGGTTGCCATGTCTGGCGTTCCTTTCGGTTGGTGTCGAGTGGTGCCGCGTGTGTGGTGGAAGATGTCTCTTCCGTGCGGCGTGCCTTTAGTTTAACATATGTTTTAACATATGGCAAGACATATGTTAGGCCATATGCTTTAGCGTATGTTAAGGCATATGGCAGGCGGGTTAGTGCGGTTTATGGCCTGTGTGCTGCTCTTATGCGAGCGCTTGGCGTAGCTGATACCCGGCCAGCAGGACCCAAAACCCCGCGGTTGCTAGGGCGATAAAGAAGACAGTTTCGGATGCGGAGTATCCCGTCAGTCGGAGCACGACGGGTGGGACTGTCCAGAACACAGCCGGGACGGCCAGGCCGAAGAGGGCGATGTCCGCGCGCTCATTAGCGTCGCTGAGGGCGAGGATCGTCAAGGCCAGGAGGGCGGCGAGAGTGAAGGCGGCGAGGGTGTATGAGGCCATGGCGGCAAGCTTCCTTTCGGTTGAAACTTCGAGGACGCTTTTGATCGTATCGGCGGGGTGTGCACACCCTGCTGGGCTTAGAGTGTGGTGATGTCTTGGTAGCGTTGCCAGGCTTTGCGTTGGCCTATGCCGTGGTTGATCATGATGTCGAGTAGTTCGGCTTCGGGGGCGTGTTCGGCGGCGTGGCGGAGTTGTTCGGTCATGTGGAGGTATTGGCGGCGGTAGCTGGTGCTGGCTACTTGGCGGGCGTAGTCGGCGAGGTGGAGGTCGACGATTTTGAGGGTGACCAGTTCTGTCATGATGTGGTGTTGGTCGTCGGCGAGTCCGTCGCGGTTGCCTTTGGCTTGGAGGGTGTTGAGGACGGTGGAGGCGTCGGTGGGGCGGCTGTCGTTGACGAGTTCTTGTAGGGTGGCAAAGATTCTCGCCAGTAGGGTGTTGGCGAAGTCTGCGGGGTCGAGTTTGTCGGTGATGGTGGCGATGGTGTCTTTGTCGCCGCTGGTGAGCATGGCGGAGATGAGGCAGGCTTCGGAGTTGGTGACGGTGATGGTGGCGCTGATGGTCTCGGCAGTGTCCTGGGCCATGGGGTGCTCCTTGCTTTGTGGGTTATGCGGCTTGGCGTAGTTTGTCGGGGCGGAAGCCGGAGAAGCTGTTGCCGGCTTCGTCGACGATGACGGGGGCGCTGGCGTGGCCGAGGGTGGCGAGGTAGCCGGTGTGTTCTTTGGCGGGTTTTTCTTGGTAGTTGAGGCCGAGTTTGTTGGCGGTTTTGATGGTCAGTCGGCAGGGGTGGCATCCGGGTTTGGTGTAGATGGTGAGCATGTCTGCTCCTTTCTGGTCGAGTGTTGCCTTCCGTCACGGTATGCCTCTAGTTTAACATATGTTTTAACATATGGCAAGACATATGTTAGGCCATATGCTTTAGCATATGTTCGGGGTTTGTGGCCGCCACCTGTAGTTTTACTGGTGCCGGTGGTGTCGGTCTGGGGTGTGGGCGTGCATTTTTCTTGCTTTCATCTCCGGCACGTAGTGCCTGCGCCCGCCTGTGGTGGAGGTCAAGAAAGCGTGGAATAAATAGCGAAAAGCGCCCCGGATTCGGGGCGCGCGGGAGCGGTTTATGCCGCGAAAGTTCTTGACCGTAGCCACAGGCGGGTTAAGCTGCCGAAGGCGGAGATGAAAGCGTATCTGCCGAAACGGACACTGGTTGCGGCGTGTGGCTGTGTGGCTGGTCTTTCACGGTGGTGTTGGGGGTTGTTTTCCACGGGAGTTGCGCTCGGGTGCGCGGTGGGGTGGTCAGGCCATGATTGAAGGTCGTGGAAATTCCCGCAGCGAAGCGAGGAAATTGGAGCGAAGGCCACCGTGGGGTGGGTGTGGTTTAGTGGCGCTCTTGCGGGGTGTCTTTGTGATTGCGGTAGTAGCGGTCTTTAATGCGGCGTTGTTTTTTACCTTCTTTTACTAGCAGTGGGTAGAGGTCTTTTTCTGGTGCGGTGTGCGCCTGGCGGTTAAGGCGTTCGACCATGTGGCGGTATTGGCGGCGATACGAGTTGGAGGCTACGGCTTCGGCGTAGTCGGTTATTTTCGGCGGTATGTGCTCTAGGTTGGTGAGCATGGTGATAAGTCCGTCGATGTTATCGGTGAGTATGCCGGATTGGTCGCCTTCGGCGTGTAGGGCTGTGCGCACGCTGGCGGGGTCGTAGGGTCTGCCGCTTTTGAGTTGTTGGCTGATGGTGGCAAAGATTGCGGCGTAGTCGGTGGAGTAGAAGTCGGCGGGGGTGAGTGTTTGTGTCAGGTTTACCGCTTGGGTGGTGTCGCGGTTCCAGAGCAGGGCTGCGATAAGTAGCGCTTCGGGGTCTTCGCGCGGGTCGTTGTCTGCGCGGTCGGCGATGTGGGGAGTCTCGTGGGACATGGTGGCTCCTTGGTGTCGCGGGTGGTTATCCTTCCCAGCCGGTTTGTTGAGCCCAGGAGGAGATGAGCTGGTCGGCGATGGAGGCTCCATACTTGCTGCGGATTTTTTGCATGGCCTTCAGGGTGTCTTTGGGGATGTAGACGGTGGTGGTGCGGGTGAGCTCGTCGGTGTTGTAGGTCGCGTCTGCGGGCTGGTAGTCCGCGCCGTGGTCGGTGATTAGTTCCCAGGCTTCTAGAAGTTGGCGGTAGATAGGGGTGCTGGTTTCTGCCCAGTTTCTGCGTAGTTCTTTGTAGATGGAGTAGGGCAGGTTGACGGTGGTGCGGTGGGGCTTTTCTTTCTTGGTGGCCTTTGTGACCTTGGTGGTATTAAGTCCGGTGTCTTTGGTGAGGGTGGGTTTTCCTTGGGCGTCGGTTTGCTTCTTTTTCGGGCGTGCCAGTCCTGGGGTGTCGTTCATGGTTGCTCCTTTTTAAGGTGTGGTTAGTTGGTGATTTGGGCGATGATTTTGTCAAAGATTGCGGGATAGCCGTGTAGTTCTTTGGCGCTGTTGCGGGGCCAGTGTCCGAATTGGCGGTCGAAGTAGGCGCGGGATTCTACGCCGGGCCAAATGACTGGGATTCCTTCGTCTTCAAGGACTTTCCGGGCGCGGTCGGCAGTGCTTTTGCGCTTGTCCCAGATGGTGGGCAGTACGGCGTAGTGTTTGCCTTCTGGAATGACGTCGATGATTTTCCAGGTTTGTGCCATATCCGTGTGGGTGCCGGTGGTGGGAATGACGACGAAGTCTGAGTTTTCGATGATGAGTTCAGACATGCTGTGATTGCTGGGTGGGCCGTCGATGATGACAAGGTCGTCGCTGTATTTTTTTACCTTGCGCGCGAGGATTCCTCGGTTGACGGCTTCGACTTCGACGTCAACGTGGGGGGCGTTGGGGTTTTCTTCGAAGGCGTCGTTGGCGTATTCGATCCATTCGGAGGCGGTGCCTTGTTCGGCGTCGGCGTCGAGGACGTGGACGGTGTATCCACGGTAGGCGGCGACGGCGGCGAGGTTGATTGCGCTGGTGGTTTTTCCGGTTCCGCCTTTGGCGTTGAGGCAGGAAATTACGGGCATGGCTGCTCCTTTTAGGTGTCGAGTGTTGTGTTCTCAAAGTGTCCTTTGAGCTGTGGGTTTCATATTAGCATATGTTCTGCCATATGTTAAGCCATATGCTTAAACATATGTCTTGGCATATGTTTAATTGGGAGCTTTGATTTTACGTCTCACGTGGGAGTTTGTTGCTTTTTTCGGCTACGTTTTCTACGATCAATCGTGTCGAGTGTTTAACTGATTCCTTTCGGTTATTCCGACGTCTCGGGGATGCCCGAGACAAGCTCCCGGGGATGCCTGGGAGCTTTTTTATGTCCAAAGCAAGATTGCACGCGTGGGGATTGAGGGTGTGAATCCCACTGTCGTGGGTTTGATGAGGTAGTCGATGTTGCGGAAGCTTTGGCATCGGCGTGCGTTGTGCTCCGTACGTTGTTTCAAAAACGGGTTTCATCAAACGGAACAAAACCTGGGACACTTCATATCCCACCCCAGGCCTAATGACTTGGGTGCAGCGGCAACGCTCATCCGATTTAGGCAGAGTCGTTGCAGGATCCAGTGGGTCACCTGGTCCGTGGTCTTTGAATTGTCGGGCGCGCAGGCAAGGCCAGCACGGAAGATCTTCTGCAAGCAACGCTTGTTGGTGCACCGGTAGCGTGGAAGGCGCACATGAAGTTGTTGGGTGGCCGACGATGGGCAGATCGACCAGGCTGCGGATGACGTGGTCGCGGAATACTCCAGGCTGCCCGCAGGTAGGGCATTCATTGATCGGCTCGACGGGTTCGGCTTCAATAACAGTGACGTCACCGTTTTCTGTGGCACCGGTGATAGTAGTTCCTAGTTTTGCGGTGCGGCAGATGGTATCGACGATGACATTTCCGTTAGGCTGCACAGTAGGTCCTTAGTTTTGTACGGATGGATTAGATACCTTTTTCCTACAAAGCCAAGGACCCCAATATCTTGTGCCACGCCCGAACCCCCGGCGAACTAATCAATGCACTCTAAAACCGGAAGAGCCCTTTTAGTACTACTGGTGGATTTCGGTTTTGGTGGGGATTAACGCCGCCGGCTTCGGTTTTTCCGTTGAGGAGGTCGTTGACTACTTCCCGATGGTGAAATGGGTCGATGGTGAGGTAGAGAGGAACCAGTCACCTGGAAGAGATCGATCCAGTCGTTGGTGTGCAATCTGGGAGGTAGGGTCGCGGGGTCGATTCCTCGCGAGCGCAACCATGATTGTGTTTCTGAACGTGATGAAAACAACCCTGCCCTTCGGAGAATTTCCCCTATCCCGCGTCCCCGGGCAGTGAAAACGGTGTGCACCATCGCCTGAAAGGCTTTGCGCTGCTCTATCGGAATCTTCGGGTCACCCACCCGGCGGATCACTAAGATCCCCCCGTCAACGTTTGGCTGTGGCCGGAAAGCAGTCCTTGGTACCCGAGAACCCAGGTGAAATGTGAACCATGGGGACCACTGAGCCGTCATCATCGTGCTTGCGCCTACCCCGGCCCGGCGGCGAGCGACTTCCCACTGCATGAGGAGTACAGCGTCAGTCCATGCTGGCGCATGCAGCAACTTTCGAAGAATGGCAGTGGTGAGGTGAAAGGGAATGTTTCCCACAATGACGCAGGGAGTGGCGGGTAACCGGAAGTTAAGGAAATCATCATGGACCACTTCGACCGCCGCCGAGGAGGTTTCTTGTGTGATTTTGGCAGCTAGTTTTGCGTCCACTTCAACTGCCGTTATCGCCCTCCCCAAGTGGGCCATCGGGTGAGTGAGGGCACCGCTTCCTGGTCCGATCTCAATGATGGGGCCGGAGGTTTGTTTCACAAGGTCGATGATGGAGTTGATGATCTTGTGGTTGGTGAGAAAATTTTGGCCATGCTCGTGACGGCCGTGTCCGTATGCAGACATCAGGTGTGCTCCTTGGATTTGAAAGGGAGCCGGGCATGACAAATAGCCGCCCGGCTAAAGGACCGGAGCGGTTTTTAACCTACGGGGTAGGAAACCGCCTTAGCGGTTGGTGCGCAACCGCAAGAAAGCGGTACCTGAAATCAACATGGGTCTAATTATATCCATTTAAAGGGTAATTGTTTGTCCTATTTTTCGCTCCGGTTGCGGGCGCGCTGTAAGGCGGTATGGTTTTGGGTGTCCGCAGCGCGCTTCCCCCGGCGCATAGTCGGACGGAAGGAAAATAAAAAGCCACGACTCCCGCACCCCCGTAGGTGGCTTCTCCCCTAGTGCTTCCAACGACGAGAAGCACTAGGGGAGTTTCCTTTAGCGCGTAGCTTCCAGCCGTTCTTTGAGACTGGTGGCTAAGTCTGTAAGTTCATCTGGATGGTGCTGTTGCAACTTGGGGCGGGAGCCAAGAAAGCTCCGTTTTTATTGTGTGATCAACGCTATGTGCCTGTGTTGTCAGGCCGTCTCGAATACCCGGCTAACAATCACTGCATCCGGATTCGGGTGACCATAGGCAAACATCGTGCCCTGCCCCTTCCGCAATGAGTGCATCGCTTCCATCCCTTTCAACGTCCGGTAGGCAGACGTTTGGTTTTTGAATGCTCCTTTCGGCCCCAGGATCCGCTTTAACCGGCCATGATCGCCTTCAATGACGTTGTTGAGGTATTTCACCCGACGATGCTCGACCGTCGATGGACAGACGCCTTCCGCCTTCAGCTCAGAGATTGCCCTGGCGAGTGAGGGGGCCTTGTCGGTGCTGATCACCCGCGGATAGCCTGCCGATTTATTCGACCGCAGCGTCTTCGCCAGGAAACGCTTCGCTGCCGCGACGTTGCGTTTTGGTGAGAGGTAGAAGTCCAGGGTCTGGCCACCTGCGGTGATTGCCCGATAGAGGTAGCACCACTTTCCCCCGACCCGGATATAGGTCTCATCCACCCGCCAGGACCTGGCCTGCCAGTCAGGAACTTGCCGATACCACCGGGTCTTCTTATCCAGCTCAGGAGCATATTTCTGGACCCAGCGGTAGATCGTGGTGTGATCGACCGGCACTCCCCGCTCGGTCATCATCTCTTCGAGGTCGCGATAGCTCACGCCGTAGCGGCAGTACCACCGCACCGCCCACAGGATGATTTCACGAGGGAACTGCCGACCGGAGAAGATGCCCATGGACCTGATTATTCCACGCCGGTCTTCCTACTGCCCCAACTTTGCAACAGCACCTCATTTCTTCGAGATCGCGGTAGCTCACCCCGTAGCGGCAGTACCACCGCACTGCCCACAGGATGATGTCACGGGGGAAATGACGACCGGAGAAGATGCCCATGGCTCTGATTATTTCACGCCGGTCTTTCTACTGCCCCAACTTTGCAACAGCACC
>NZ_JASPGQ010000016.1:0-47142 GCF_030229885.1 Corynebacterium sp. MSK204
TCAAAATGGTAATAAGAAGGCCGCTGCTTAACCCCTAAGCAGCTTAACTACGTGTCCACGATTTGCGGGCAACCCCAATGACCAACGCCCTGACACAAACCGGTAGTATCACACCCAAGTAACCGTCATCGTTGCAATGACCCCTAGAATCCACAGATGACAATAAAACTAAAAGGTCCCAACTCCTTCCATGGAAGTTGGGACCTTTTAGCGATCTATTTACTTGAACGGGAAGCCGAGCTCGCGCAGGAGCTTACGGCCCTCCTCGTCGTTGGTAGCACTGGTAACGACGGTGATATCCATACCACGGGGACGATCGATCTTGTCAATGTCGATTTCGTAGAACATGGACTGCTCGGACAGGCCGAAGGTGTAGTTACCGTGACCGTCAAACTGCTGGTCAGACAGACCACGGAAGTCACGAATACGTGGCAGCGCGATGGTCAGCAGACGGTCCAGGAACTCCCACATGCGGTCGCCACGCAGGGTAACGCGTGCGCCGATGGGCATGCCTTCACGCAACTTGAAGTTCGCGATGGACTTCTTTGCGCGACGCAGCTGCGGCTTCTGACCAGTGATAGCGGTCAGGTCCTCGAGAGCGCCATTGATGACCTTGGAGTCACGAGCAGCTTCGCCAACACCCATGTTGACGACCACCTTGGTGACGCCAGGGATCTGCATGACGTTGTCGTAGTTGAACTCTTCGTTCAGGTTCTTGCGGATTTCCTCGCGGTAGCGAGTCTTCAGACGCGGGGTGTAGTTCTCGCTCATTTTTAGATGTCCTTCCCGTTGCTACGCGCGATACGGACCTTTTTGCCGTTCTCGTCGAAACGGTAGCCCACGCGGGTCGGGTTGCCCTCGGAGTCAACGATCGCAACGTTGGACACGTGGATCGGGGCTTCTTGGGTAACGATTCCACCGGACTCAGCGCCACGCTCGGTAGCGGAGTTTGCGACGTGCTTCTTGATGCGGTTAACGCCCTCAACGAGGACCTTTTCGCGCTTCGGGTATGCCTCGATGACCTTGCCCTTCGCACCCTTATCTGGGCCCGAAATGACAATCACCATATCTCCCTTATGGATCTTCATAAGATTAGATCACCTCCGGTGCTAGAGAAACGATCTTCATGAAACGCTTGTCACGAAGTTCACGAGCAACCGGGCCGAAGATACGGGTACCGCGAGGTTCGCTATCGCCCTTCAGAATAACTGCAGCATTCTCGTCAAAGCGGATGTAGGAACCGTCTGGACGACGGGTCTCCTTCTTCGCACGGACGATAACTGCCTTAATTACATCGCCTTCTTTTACGCTGCCGCCTGGAACAGCGTCCTTGACGGTCGCGACAATTACGTCGCCGATGCCAGCGGAGCGTCGGACAGAGCCACCGAGAACGCGGATGCACAAAATTTCACGTGCACCAGAGTTGTCGGCGACGCGCAGACGCGATTCTTGCTGAATCACTATGGGTCTCCTGACCTGGATTGATGTGCGACAAGATTTCCGTCCTTGCCACACGCGGTCTACAAACTTGCTGTGCTCGAGCCTTTACAACGAACACCGTAAAGCGTCGATGGGTCTCGGACCGGCGATTCGGAAACGCACCGCTACGGACCGACCAGCTCTCGCAACCTATACATTCAACCATATGGGGGTGGCGCTTTCCAAACTTCGAATGCGAAGCAACTTTTCGCCCTAGCACCCCCCTATTTAGGACAGCTGTGCCTGGTTTTAAATAATCGGACGATTTTTCTTTGCGCAGCGGTAATGCAGCACAAAGAATCCTGTTAATCTTTAGATCCGTTTATCTCTCAGACGGACTCTTCCCTATTCCACTGCCCCCTAAGGACAAAAATAAATCGCATACCTAAAGTTCTGACCGCCACGGCGTTAGCTGGCGCCCTCACCTTCGGCGTCACACCCACCGCCCCTACGCCGGAAGCAAACGCTCAGGCGCAAAGTGGAATTGGAATTGCTGCCTTAGCAGCAGTTCTCGTAATCGGTGGCGTGACGTGGTACCTCGCCAAGGACGGCATTACCTACATCAGAGATCAATCTCGGACTCACTTGGAGCCTACTCCAGAAGAGAAGGCCGCCTCCCAAGAAATGATCAAAAACAACAAAGAAGAAGTAATCGCTCAAAGTGGCGCAATCGAGGAAACAGCTCCTGAGCAGGCCCCCGTCGAAACACCGGTGGAAGCCGAAGCACCTGCAGCTGTTGAGGCTCCGCGTGGCATGGCGGCAGAAACCGGCTCGAACACTGTCGCTCGGCTCCTGGCAGCCCTCAGCATTGCAGCAATGATGCTTGGCGGCGTGTTCACCGCCCGCCGGAAATTCTTCGCATAGTTCAATTCTCTTGCACTAAACGGTAGGTGTGCGTTAGCACTCGTATTCCTGAGTAGTCCTAAGGCAATTTCCCACGCGATTGGCCCACAACAAAACTTAGCCGTGCCGGTGTTGGTAGCGACCGACTTGGCGGTCTCTTATGGTTTCTAGGGGATCGATACCGTAGCCATTGTCACCGTGGTGACACCAGCCGCCCAAAGCCTGGGCAACGGCGCAACGGCGCCTAATGAACACCTGCAAGTAAAAGGCTGGGTTTATCCCCAGCCTTTCTTGTATCAGAAACCCCAGCCCTTAAGACGTTGCTTCCTTTGTAGAAGTCTCCGCAGTCTCCTGCTGAGCCTTCGGGTCAACGGTAAATAGGTCCGTCCCAGAGCCAATGAGCTCGCCCTCGCGGAAAGCCGCGGTGGGAATAACGGGACCGGTCTTCTTGGCGTTGGACACAACGATTGGCGTCGTTACCGGCAGCCCCGCTTCCTTGATGGCCTCGATATCGAATTCAGCCAGGACCTCGCCTTGCTTGACGGTATCGCCCTTATTGACATGCGAGGTGAAGTGTTCGCCCTTGAGGTTTACCGTATCAAAGCCAATGTGCATAAGGATGTCAATCGGTCCCACCGCTGGGTCGTCTACGCGCAGGGCGTAGGCGTGGTGGGAAGGAAAGGTCACGGTGATGGTGCCATCGGCAGGCGCGACGAGCTTGCCGACGGTCGGTTCGATAGCAACGCCTTTACCTAGCTTGCCCCCGGCGAACATGGGGTCCTTAACTTTGGATAGGGGCACAGCATTTCCCTCTAGCGGGGAAAATATTGTCGCGGCATCTGCGGCGGCGGAAGCGCTGGCAGCAAACTCTTCAGCAGCCTCGGCGGCCATAGCCTGTGCGGCGGGAGGATTGACCTCATCAGGATCGATGGTGCCGTTGCGGTGGATGAGCACCCGCCCGTACAGGTAGGCCCCGATGAAGGCTGCGGCGAAGGAGATGACACCACACAGCAAGAAGGTCGGGACAAAGCGGGGGACGGAAACGAAACCAATGAAGCCGGCGGCACCGAGGGCATCCGCAAGCACGCCAAAAATGGCGATAAACGTAGACGCAATAGCTGATGCCGCCATACCGATATAAAACGGCCAACGCAGGCGCAGGTTAACGCCGAAAATCGCGGGCTCAGTAATACCAAACAGTGCCGAGATACCTGAGGCGCCGGCCAAGCCCTTGAGCTTTTCGGAGCGCGCCAAGAAGTACACGGCCAAGGCCACACCACCTTGGGCAATATTGGCCATCGAGGCAATGGGGAAGATGAAGGAACCGCCCTCATTCCACAGCATCGTCTCAATGGGCGGGAAGGATTGGTGTAGGCCGGTAATGACGATCGGCGAATAAACCAGACCGAAAAGGAAGCCCGCCACGGGACCGGCAAAGTCATACAAGTTGGCCAGCCCCATGCCCAACCACTCACCGGCGGTGCGCAAGATTGGGCCCAGCCCCATAAAGGTAATAAAGCCCGTCACCAGCAGGGTAAGCAGGGGTGTAAGCATGAAGTCCACGGTGCCCTTGAGGTGCTTGTGCAGGAACTTTTCAATCGTCGCCAGGATCCAGGCGATGACCAGAATGGGCAAGATGGAGCCCTGGTAGCCAGCTTGGGCAACGTCGATGCCAAAGATATCCCAGTAGGGCATCTCGCCATTTTCAATAGCCTCGGCAACGTTATAGCCGCTAACCAAATCCGGCATGACCATCGCCATGGCCATGCCAGCGCCGAGGAATTCATTGCCGCCAAAGCGCTTAGTAGCAGTAAAGCCCACAAGGATGGGCAAGAAAGCAAAGGGAGCGGATGCCAGGAGGTTGACCAGCCCAGCAAAACCTTCCCACGAGGGATACATTTCGATGACGGATTGATCCCCAAATAGTCCCGGCGCGGTCAGCACATTATTTAATGCCATCAACAAACCGCCGCCGAGCAGGATGGGGATTAGCGGAACAAAGATATCGGCCAAGACCTTGACCGCGCGGGAAAACCAGTTGCCGGATTCCGCGGCAATATCCTTCAAGCGATCGGTGGACACGGCGACGTCCTTGGAAATGGACTTGGTCATCTCCTGAAAGACGATATTGACATCACCCGGGCCCACGATGACCTGGAACATGCCACCGGCTTCGAAGGTGCCCTTCAGATCCGGATCGTTGTCTAGCGCTGCGGTATCGACCTTGTCCGAATCATCCAAGACCATGCGCAAGCGCGTGGCGCAGTGGGCAAGGGCAATAATATTTTCTTCGTCGCCTAATGCCTTCAGGGTGCGGGCGGCGACCTCTTTATGCTCCATGGACCGACCTTTGTTATTTAGGTCACATCAAATGACCGGATGTGATTGGCTACTTCCCATTTAAGTCTGTTTGGACCCAAATGTCCACAAAGCAAAAAGCTGTCGACCCTAGTTTCGCAGGGTCTTAGTCCAGCGGCTCCCATGCCTGCCAGGGAGCATCCCCAAAAACGGCGAAGGACGCGGCGATGCGACCGCCGCCGGCAAAGACTTCTACGGCGCAGCCATCGGCAATGAGCCGCATTTCTCCATCGGGGCATGTGATCGGCTCACCGCCGTTGAAAGAGATGGTGCCACCGCCTTGCACCACGCGGAACGCTTCCTTCCCGGTGGCGTCGACAAGCGCATAAGCCCCCTCCCCCGTTACATCGATGGTCGAGCCAAAGCCGTCCCTGCCGCGGGTTTCCGGCAGCGCAGGCCACAGCGGTTCTTGACACAGGTAGTTATCTTCCAGCCACAGCCGCCGCGGAATAGTCAAGGTATGCACCCACCCCTGCGTTGGCGTCTCATCATGACCGGGCATGCCCATCCAGCCCAACAGGATATTTTCCTCGGTTGCTTGCGGCGCATAAAACTGCGTGCCGTGATCCAGAAGGGTAAAGCCGCGCTCAACGTGGAAATTAAGCCCGTCCAAGGTGCCGACGACGTAGCCACACCGGTCCGTTTCCTCCTGTGGGCAGAAGATCAGCACGTGTTTATCCCCAAAGGTCAGCAGGTTGGGACACTCCCACATATAGCCACCGGGAAGCTGCGCGGGATCATCAAAAACAAGCTCACCTTGGAATTCCCACCGCTTTAAATCCTGCGAATAATACAGCACGATGGTTCCGCGTTCGTCTTCCGTTTGCGCACCAATGACCATGCGCCCTCCCTCCCCGGCGCGGGAAATATGGGGATCGCGGAAATGGCCGGTATATCCCTCCGGAGAATCAGCGATGAGCGGGTTGTCGGTATCGCGGACATAGATCCCGCCTTCTGGCCCGGAAGGGTCTATAACCCGCACGCGGTTCTGCGACGGGATGCGGCGCCCGTCTTCTTTCAAGTTCCCCGTATAAAAAAGCCACACGTCAGTGCCGTCAACAACGGCCCCGCCGGAGTAGCACCCATCCTTGTCATAGGGCAGGTCAGGATAGAGCGCATCGGGATAATGCCGCCATGGAGTAGGCGCGGACACCGTGGTGGTGGCGTGACCCCAGCCAGTCCGCTTGGGCTTGTGCGGAAAAGCAGGGTCATGCTGGTAATACGCGTGCAGAATATCGCCATCCACAAAAAGGCCATTGGGGTCATTGAGGCGGCCCAGTGGTGGGGCAAGGTGAAAGTTCGGTCGGTGGTTCATGTCCCCGATACTATGGAACTATGACTATTCATGTGTGCGGCGAAGGCCTCGTGGACTTGGTTCCGGTATCCCCCGGCCGCTTGAATGACCTCACCCCGGCGCTGGGCGGCGGCCCCTTCAACGTGGCCATCGCGGCGGCGCGCTTGGGCGCGGACGTGGAGTTTCAATCGCGGATTTCTACCGATGGGTTTGGCCAAGAATTATTTCGACGCTTGGAGGAAGAAGGCGTCGAGACCGCCCACGTGCAGCGCGGCGAAGAACCGACCACCTTGGCGGTGACCACCATCGCGGAAAACGGCACGGCTTCTTATAACTTTTATGTGGAAGGCACCGCAGATCGCTTCGTTGAGCCCAAACTAGCTCCGGCAGATATCGCCTGCTTCGGTACCGTCTCCCTGGCCTTGGAACCGGGCGCTTCCCGCTACGCGCAGCTGCTCAGGGACTTCGCCGCACAGGGAACGCTCGTGGCCCTAGATCCCAATATCCGGCCCTTTTATGCCACCGAAGCGCATAAGAAATTCCTGACGGATTTGCTGCCACACGTCTCGGTGCTGAAGCTATCAGATGAAGAGGTGGACTTTTTAGGCGAGGACTTCACCAACCAAGTGCCCATCGTGGTCACCACCCGCGGCGGCGACGGAATTAGCGTCAGGGCTGGGGACACGTCCCTCGACGTTCCCGCCGCCGCAGTTGAAGTCACCGATACCATCGGTGCCGGCGACACCATCATGGCAGCCCTTTTGGCGCAATTAGATGAACGTGGCCTCGATGTGGACAAGGCCGCAGCACTAAGCGCCGAAGAGTGGCGCGAAATCCTCCACTTCGCTGCCACCGCAGCCGGCATCACCGTCTCCCGCACCGGCGCCAATCCCCCACTGCGCAAGGAAGTAGAGTCTGCCCTATGAGCTATACCAAGCGCACGCTGTGGATACACCTGGGACTATTCCTCTTAGCGTTCCTCGCGTTCATCCTCCCCGTCGTCGTCGGCACCGCAGCCCTACTCCCCCTCTGGCTCTCGGGTGGAGTAAGCATCATCCTTGCAGCGGGCGCGCTTATCGATGCCGCCTTTAAATTCTTCGCCCCCGCCTCCCCACGCAGCCTCAAGCTACTCTCCGGCATCGCCGGCATCGTGCTGCTGGTGGGCTGGGTAATCTGGATCTACATATACGGCAACATGGCGGCCGTGGGTACGGGCACCTACCGCATTGGCAATTTCCTGTTGAGTGTCGGCTGCGTGCTCAACCTCTTCATCATCGCCATTTCGGTTTTGGACATCCGCCGGTTGGCGCGGCAGTAGCCAAGCCAAACGCTCCTGGCGCTTAGCGCGGGCAGCGCTTAGCTGTCGCTGGGGAGGACGCGGCGAGGGACGATAATGGGGGCATCGCCAAGCGGGTCGTCCCAGGCCTCCGCCTCGATACCATAGGCCTGCGCCAATACCTTCGGAGCCAGCGCTTGTTTCGGCGCCCCGCGCGCGATGATATCGCCGGCCTTCATCACCACCATGGAATCGGAGTAGTGGCCCGCGAGCATGAGATCGTGCAGGACCACAACCACCGTTTTGCCGGCGCGCGCCTGTGCGCGAGCCAGCTCCAACATGCTCATGGCATGGGCGGGGTCAAGGAAGGTCGTGGGTTCATCAAGAAGCAGCACCGGCGTATCTTGCGCCAGAGCCAATGCGAGCCAGACACGCTGGCGCTGCCCGCCCGACAGGGAGGCGATATCGCGGTCGAGGAAGTCCACAATCTCCGTGGCCTCGCAGGCCTGGGCGATGATCTCTCGGTCCGTAGGAGAAAGGCCGCGCATCCTGCCCTGATAGGGGTGGCGCCCGCGCGCGACCAACTCGCCTACCCGCAGCCCATCCGGCGCCACGGGGTGCTGTGGCAGCAACGCCACCTGCTGCGCGGCTTCCTTCGCGTTCATCGCATGCAGGTCAGCCTCCCCGACCATGACGCTGCCCTGCCGCGGGGCCAGGATTTTAGATAGCGTCTTAAGCAGCGTGGACTTGCCGCAGCCATTGGGCCCAATGAGCGTGGTGACCTCACCGGCGCGGGCGTGCAGGTCGACGCCGGCGAGGATATCCTCGCCGTCCTTATATCCCGCATGGATGCCGGTGGCTTCGAGGCTGCACCGGCGCTTCGAGCGCGTGGGCTGATTATCCGTCATATCTTTTCCTTCATCCACGAACGACTGTGTAGGACTTTGTGGTTGGCTCGTTTGTCCGGTCCTCGCTGTCGCGCGCCACAGCGTTTAGGTGCGCCGGGCCGCATTCCACACCAATACCACCAGGGCGCAGCCGCCGATGACCGAGGAAACCGCGCCCACCGGGGCATTGACCGGAATCGCGCCAGCGATGACGGCGCACACGGTCAGCAGCGCTGCGCCCGCGGCTGCCGATGCCACCGGCGATGGCGTAGGCGTGCGCGCCACCATCCGCGCCAGGTGCGGCGCTAGCAGCGCGATAAATCCAATGGGTCCCACCACCGAAACCACCACGGCACAGATACCGGTTGCCGCGATGAGCAACAGGGCGCGCTGGCGGGTGATATTGACACCCAGGGTGGTCGCGGAGGAATCATCATGGGCAAGCAGCGGCAGCTCCCGCGCGCACCAGATGCCTATGGCGAGAAACGGCGCCAGGGCCACCAGCAGAGGGACGATGACCTCCATGCGCACGAACCCGGTCGAGCCTGCCAGCCACGTCTGTGCCTCGGCCGCGCGCTGGATCTGGGCGCTGCGCATCAAATACGCCACGATGGCCTGAAACATCAGCGATAAGGCAATGCCGACGATGACGATGCGATTGCTCGTGCCGATGCCACCCAAGACGGCGAGGAGAATAACGACGAGGAGGGCACCGCACATCGCCAAGCATGCCCGCCACCAGAAGTCCGGGATACCGTCCGCGAAACCGGGGCGCGAATGCACGGTGCCCAGCACCACCAGGACCGATGCGCCGCCAGTAACGCCGAGGATATCCGGCGATGCTAGCGGGTTGCGGGCCATGGTCTGCGTCCACGAACCGGCCACGCCGAGGGCGGCGCCGACGATGACGGTGGCGATGGCAACAGGCAGGCGCAAGTCCCACACCACCCTGATGTGGCTCTCGCTGCCGCCGCCGGTGAGCACATCGAGGACCTGCCGCGGGCTCAATTCCAGCGGCCCTTGCCCCAGCAATACCAGGTAGGCGGCAAGCGCAATAAGGCCAAATACGAGCGTAGAGGCGAGCACGCGGACGTGCTGGCGACGCTGTTGCGCTTGCAGGATACTGTTTATTGTTGTCATGCGTTATCGCCCCACGCTCTGCCCACGCCACGGTGGGCGCCCCAAATGAGGAAGGGCGCGCCCACGATGGCAAGCACGATAGACATCTCTAGCTCCGAGTTACCCACGATGAGCCGGCCGATGATATCGGCCGCGAGCACGGCGCAACCGCCCAAGAGCGCGGAGGGCAAGATCATCGTGGCCACGCTGGGGCCAACCACCCGCCGCACGATGTGAGGGATGGCGAAGCCGACGAAGGCAATGGGGCCCGTTGCCGCCGTGGCGCTGCCGGCCAGCACCACGACGCTGAGCGCCGCGCCCACCCGCGCGGTGGTGGGAGACCCGCCCAAGGCGAGCGAGGACTCCTCCCCCATGGCCAAAAGGTCGAGCGGCCTAGCCGCCATCGCCGCGCACGCGAGGCCAATGAGCAGGCCAATACCCGCAATGGCGACGTCTTCTGGGCCGCGCCCAAAGGTCGAGCCGATGGTCCAGCGCCGCATGCTATCGAGCACGTCCGTGGAATACAGGCCGATGATCGCCGCGCCCGATCCCAAGGCGGCGGAGACGCCGGCGCCGACGAGAATGAGCGTCAGTGGGTCCTGGAACCGCCGCGAGACGGCCAGAACCAGCAGCGTGGTAATGCCCGCGCCAACGAGCGCGAGGGTGGTCCGCATGCCGGTGGTGGTAGCGATGCCAATGGCCGTGCCTAGGGCAACGAAGAACGACGCGCCCGCGGTAATACCGATAAAGCCCGGGTCCGCCAGCGGGTTCCTGGTCCACGATTGCGCCAAGACACCGGCGACGGCAAGGGCCGCGCCGGCGAAATAGGCCAAGAAGGTGCGCGGCATGCGCAGGTTCCACACGATATCGCGGATATCCTGCTCGCCTGCCCTGCGCAGCGCGGCGATGACCTCATCGGGTGGAATGGAACGGGAACCCAGCGCCAAGGACGCCACCGCCAGCGCGAGGCTGGCGAGGATGAGGGCGACAAGGAACGTCGTGCGACCCTTTCCCCGCTCCATCACCGGTGTGGCTGTGGGGTTTTGCGCTGTGGAACCCGTCTGGATAGTCTGGCCGTCCTTCGTGGTTGCTGACAATTACAGCTTCTCTTCAAACTTATCTATTGCCCAAGGGATGGTCACTGGGTTCGGCATGCTCATGGCGTTGCCAGTATCCGTGTCCAGGTAGCGCACACGCTTATCCTTGACTACATCGAGGCCCTGGAAGGTCTTATCCTTCTTCAAGACATCGGCAGAGCCGTTGTAGTCCAGGACAAAGAGGTGATCAACCTGGTTCAGCTTTGCGTAGTTTTCCGGGGCAATGTCAACGAAGAAGCTGCTGCCATCGCCCTTCAACTCATCGGGGATTTCCATGCCAAGATCCTCGATGAACTGGCCGCGCCCATCCTCATCGGTGTACAGGCCAATCTTGCCGTCATAAGGCATGACGATGGCTGCGGACTTGCCCTGCAACTCGGTGTGCTCGCGGCGGAATTCCTCGAAGGCGTTCTCGGTGTCCTTGATAAGTTTATCGCCTTCGTCTTCCTTATCCACGGCATCCGCGATGGCCTCAACTTGGTCCTCCCAGGGAACCTGCCAGTCTTCATAGCCATCCGGCTTGACGGTGGTCGGCGCGATATCCTCCAGGGATTCCTTCGTGCGCGCATCTACTGCCTGGTTCACAGCAATAATCTTGGTGGGATCAGCAGCGGTAATCTGCTCGAAGGTATCCGCGGTGAAACCAGTTGCGGTGTTGTAGATGACCTCAGGCTTGGCATCGCCAAGCAGCTTCTTTGACCACGGGCCAACGCCGAAAGGATCGCCATCGCCCTCAGCGCCCCACGGCGCCACCGTCACGGGAGTAATGCCTAGGGCGAGCAGCGTATCGGCATCCCCCAGGCCCAGGCTAGCCACGCGCTCTTCGCTGGCGGCGTCGGTGGACTGCGTGCTTTCATCGCCCTCACCACGCGAGCAACCGGCTAATGCGACGGCTCCGGCTGACAGCAGTGCCACAACGCCCATGGTGCGGCGTCCGAAAATCTTCATGAAGCTGGCCCTTTCAAAAAGGAAGAAATTGACGTTGCTGATCCTAGACCCCAATCAAAGGATTAGGCAAGGCTTAGCTTCGAACGAGTATGTTGAATGCATGAGCTGTTCCCTACAATCGTCCCCGATGACTGAACACCAACTGATTCCCGTTACCCTGACCGCGAATGAACTGATCCGGCCGCGCCTGCACCGCCTGACGTTTCATGCCGAGGCGTTCCGGACGTATGACCTTGCCGGCCCCGATGAATTCTTTGGCCTTGTCATGCCCCAAACCGGGCAGGAATTTACGCCCTTCCCCGTCGACGGCGTTAACCTCCGAGCCGCCGTCGCCGCTATAGACGAGGAGACGCGGCCGGACCTGCGCTGGTACACCATCCGCGCGCTCCACCCCGAGGAGGCCACTATCGATGTCGATGTGGTCACCCACGGCGATTCCGGCCCCGGCTCGCGATGGATTCTGCGCGCGCAACCCGGCGATACAGCGGGGTTCTTTACCTGCAACGAGATGTGGCGGCCTACCGAGGCTGCGCAGCTATTGGTCGCCGATGCCTCCGCCCTGCCTGCCCTTCGGCACATCCTTTCCTACCAAGAGGAACATGACCCAGCGAAGCTCGGTTCCACCGACGTTGTAGCGGTGGTCACCAGCGATGACGAGGTAGAGCCCGGGCTTACGGACAGGTGGGAGTCCCGCGTGCGCAGCATGCGCGTCCTTCGCACCGAGCCGCACAAGGAGGCGGATTCTGTCGTTGCCACGCTGAAAGCAGATTATGCCGGTGCGCCGACGCCAGGATACGTGTGGGTCTCCGGCGAGGGGGACTTGGCGAAGAAGGTCCGGGGCCTCGTGGTGAGAGATTGGGGCCTTTCTTCCGACGACGTCACCTGGGTGCCCTACTGGTTCTACGGAAGGGCCCGGCCTTAAGAGCTCTAAACCAGCGAAAGGCCCCTGTATCGAACCATATGGTCCGGTACAGGGGCTGCGCTGGCTAGGTTTTACTTAGCCTTCTCGATGATCTTTACGAGACGGAAGTGCTTGTCCTTGGACAGCGGGCGGGTCTCAGCGATACGTACGAGATCGCCTACGCCTGCGGTTTCTTCCTCATCGTGCGCCTTAACCTTCTTGTTAGAGCGCATGATCTTGCCGTACAGAGCGTGCTGCTTGCGGTCTTCGATCTCGACGACGATGGTCTTGGACATCTTGTCCGAGACGACGTAGCCGGTGCGGACCTTAGGAGCACCCTTGACCTTCTCCTTCTTCGGAGTTGGTCCCTTCTTGGATTCAGTCACGTTAGCCTCACTCATGATTAAGCCTCAGCTCCCGGAGCGACAGACAGGCCCAGCTCGCGCTCGCGCAGAACGGTGTAGATGCGGGCAATGTCGCGCTTAACCGTGCCGATGCGGCGGTTGTTGGTCAGCTGGCCGGTGGCCTTCTGGAAACGAAGGTTGAACAGTTCTTCCTTCGCATCCTTCAGACGGGTTTCCAGCTCTGCGTTGTCGAGCTCACGGAACTCGTGGGCGGGGGTACCGGTTGCCATTAGAACTGGTCCTCCTTCTTGATGATGCGGACCTTGCAAGGAAGCTTCTGGCCAGCGCGGCGCAGAGCCTCGATTGCAACAGCCTCAGTTGGGTAGCTCATCTCGAAAAGTACGCGGCCAGGCTTCACGTTAGCCACCCACTTCTCAACCGGGCCCTTACCAGAACCCATACGAACACCGAGCGGCTTCTGGGTCAACGGACGGTCCGGGAAGATGTTGATCCACACCTTGCCACCACGCTTAACGTGGCGGTTGATGGCAATACGTGCGGCCTCAATCTGACGGTTGGTGATGTACGCAGGCTCCAGTGCCTGGATTGCGTAATCGCCGAAGTTAATGCGGTTTCCGCCCTTGGACACGCCACGACGGCTCGGGCGGTGCTGACGGCGGTACTTAACACGCTTAGGAATCAGCATGGATTAGCCCTCCTGCTTCTGCTGTGCACGCTGGCGGCGCTGGCCACCGCGGCGGGAGCGACCGTTGCGGTCACCACGGCCACGGCCCTGTGCCGGAGCGTTCAGTTCGGACTCGCGTACGCCACCGACGACGTCACCCTTGTAGATCCACACCTTGATGCCGATGCGGCCGAAGGTGGTGTGGGCCTCTGCGGTGCCGTAGTCGATCTCGGCGCGAAGAGTGTGCAGCGGAACGCGGCCCTCGTGGTAGCGCTCGACGCGGGACATTTCTGCACCGCCCAGGCGGCCGGACAGCAGGATCTTGATGCCCTTAACCTGTGGCTGGCGCATAGCGGACTGGATAGCCTTGCGCATTGCACGACGGAATGCGACGCGGTTAACCAGCTGCTCCGCAATGGAGTGAGCAACGAGGGTTGCGTTTGCGTCTACCTGCTTGACCTCGAGGATGTTGAGGGCAACCATCTTGCCGGTGAGCTTTTCCAGCTCGCGACGGATGCGGTCAGCCTCAGCACCACGGCGGCCAATCACGATGCCCGGGCGGGCGGTGTGAATGTCCACGCGTACGCGGTCACGGGTGCGCTCGATAACAATGTCGGCGATGCCGGCGCGCTCGAGGCCCTTGTTGAGGTAGTTACGAATCTTGATGTCTTCGGCTACGTAGTTCGCGTAGTCCTTATCCGCGAACCAGTGGGTCTTCCAGTCGGAGGTGATGCCCAAACGTAGGCCGTGAGGATGGATCTTCTGGCCCATTACTTGGCCCCTTCCTGCTGGCTTTCGACAACCACGGTGATGTGGCTGGTGCGCTTACGAATCATGAATGCACGACCCTGTGCACGCGGCTGGAAACGACGCATGGTCGGTCCCTCGTTGGCGTATGCCTCAGAGATGACCAGGGTGCGTGGGTCGAGGCCGAAGTTGTTCTCAGCGTTAGCGGCTGCGGAAGCAACGACCTTTGCAACTGGCTTGGAAGCACCCTGCGGTGCGTACTTCAGGATTGCCAAAGCTTCGCTTACGGACTTGCCGCGGACCAGATCGAGCACACGACGTGCCTTCATCGGGGTAACGCGGACGTAGCGGGCCGTGGCGGATGCGGAGGTGATGGTCTCACTCATCGCTTATCGACGTCCCTTCTTGTCATCCTTGACGTGACCCTTAAAGGTCTTGGTTGGTGCAAACTCGCCCAACTTGTGGCCGACCATGGAGTCCTCGATGAAGACCGGCACATGCTTGCGGCCGTCGTGGACGGCGAAGGTGTGTCCGATGAAATCGGGGAGAATGGTCGAGCGGCGAGACCAGGTCTTGATGACCTGCTTGGTGCCTGCATCGTTTTGAGCATCCACCTTGTTGAGGAGGTGCTCATCGACGAACGGGCCTTTCTTAAGGCTGCGTGGCATTGTTTACCTCCTCTTAGCGCTTCTTGTTCGGGCGACGACGGCGCACGATCATGTTGTTGGAGTAACGGTTCGGGTTGCGGGTGCGACCCTCCTTGTGACCCCATGGGGACACTGGGTGGCGACCACCGGAGGTCTTACCCTCACCACCACCGTGTGGGTGGTCAACCGGGTTCATAACGACACCACGGACGGTCGGGCGAACGCCCTTCCAACGCATGCGGCCGGCCTTGCCCCAGCGGATGTTCATCTGCTCGGCGTTGCCAACTTCACCAACCGTTGCGCGGCAACGGATGTCCACGCGGCGGATTTCAGAAGACGGCATACGCAGAACTGCGTACTTGCCTTCCTTACCCAGCAGCTGGATGGAAGCACCAGCAGAGCGAGCCAGCTTAGCGCCAGCGCCAGGCTTGAGCTCAACAGCGTGGATGGTCGAACCGGTCGGGATGTTGCGCAGCGGCAGGTTATTGCCCACCTTGATATCTGCGTTCGGGCCGGACTCGACAACGGCACCCTGCTTCAGGCCCTTCGGCGCAATGATGTAGCGCTTCTCGCCATCTACGTAGTGCAGCAATGCAATGTTTGCGGTGCGGTTCGGGTCGTACTCAATGTGAGCGACCTTTGCCGGAATGCCGTCCTTGTCGTTACGACGGAAGTCGATCAGACGGTAACGGCGCTTGTGGCCACCGCCGATGTGGCGGGTGGTGATGCGGCCGTAGTTATTACGACCACCGGTTTTGCTCAGCGGGCGCAGCAGGGACTTCTCCGGAGTCGAACGAGTGATCTCGTCAAACTCAGATACGGAGGATGCGCGGCGACCCGGAGTTGTCGGCTTGTACTTACGAATAGCCATAATTCTTCCTTTTCCTTTCGGCTCTCCGGTGGCGCTTAAGCGCCTGCGCCGAAGACGTCGATGGAGTCGCTGCCTTCACGGAGCGTCACGTATGCGCGCTTGGTGGACTTACGCTGACCGAAGCCGGTGCGGGTGCGCTTGCGCTTACCTGCACGGTTTACGGTATTCACGGAGTCGACCTTCACGTCAAAGATCTGCTCGACGGCATCTTTAATCTGGGACTTGTTGGAGTCTGGGGAGACGAAGAACGTGTAAACGTTCTGCTCCATCAGACCGTAGGACTTCTCAGATACAACCGGGGCGATGATGACATCGCGCGGGTTAGAAATCTTAGCCATTAGTTCTCCTCCTTATCCGCGCCGGTAGCGCGAGTGATGAAGGTGTGTAGCGCCTCAACGGAGAACACAACGTCATCGGAGTAGAGAACGTCGTAGGTGTTGAGCTGACCGGCGTCCAGGATCTGAACGTTCGGCAGGTTATTAGCGCTACGACGGGCGTTGATATCCTCGCGGCCGATAACCAGCAGCACGTTGTCGCGCTCGGTCAGGGACTCGAGGAAAGCCTTGGCCGCCTTGGTGGACGGCTTCTGGCCTGGAACCAACTCTTCGATGACATGGATGCGCTCGTTGCGAGCACGGTCAGACAACGCACCGAAGAGAGCAGCCTTGATCATCTTCTTAGGGGTGCGCTGTGCGTAGCTACGTGGCTGCGGGCCGTGGACGGTGCCACCGCCGGTGTAGTGCGGCGCACGGATGGAACCCTGGCGCGCACGACCGGTGCCCTTCTGGCGGAAAGGCTTGCGGCCACCACCACGGACAGCGCCGCGAGTCTTGGTGGCGTGGGTGCCCTGACGAGCAGCAGCAAGCTGTGCGTTGACAACCTGGTGCATCAAAGCAACGGATGCCTCGGTGTCAAAGATTTCAGCCGGCAGGTCCACGGAGCCATTGGTCTTACCTTCAGAGGTGTGGACGTCTAGCTTGAGGTTGCTCATGCGTGTGCACCGCCCTTCACTGCGGTCTTAACGGTGACGAGGCCGCCGCGCGCACCAGGGATAGCACCCTTGATGAGCAGCAGGTTGGACTCGACATCGACTTTCTGAATCTTCAGGTTTTGGGTTGTCACGCGGTCGTGGCCCATGCGGCCAGCCATGCGCTTGCCCTTGAAGACGCGGCCCGGGGTAGCAGCGCCACCGATACCACCAACGCGGCGGTGAGCGGCCTGGTTACCGTGAGCTGCGCCCTGACCCTGGAAGCCGTGGCGCTTCATAGCACCAGCGTAGCCGTGGCCCTTGGTCTGGCCGGTGACGTCAACGAAGGTGATGCCTTCGAAGATGTCTACCTTGACCTCTTGGCCAACCTCGTATGCGGAGGTGTCGTCCATGCGGATTTCTGCAACGTGACGACGCGGGGTTACGCCAGCCTTCTTGAAGTGACCAGACTCAGGCTTGTTTGCCTTGCGTGGGTCAATCTCGCCAAAGGCGATCTGGATGGCACTGTAACCATCGGTTTCGGGGGTGCGAATCTGGGTGACAACGCATGGCCCTGCTTCAACGACGGTAACCGGAACAACGCGGTTCTCATCGTCGAAGACCTGGGTCATGCCGAGCTTCTTGCCCAGAATGCCCTTGATCTCGTTTTCACTCATTATTAGTTCTCCACCAAAGTCGCTTACTGGATGTTCACGTCGACGCTTGCCGGAAGATCGATGCGCATCAAAGCATCAACGGTCTTCGGGGTCGGGTCGAGAATATCGATCAGGCGCTTGTGCGTGCGCATCTCGAAGTGCTCGCGAGAGTCCTTGTACTTGTGCGGAGAACGAATAACTGCGTACACGTTCTTCTCGGTTGGGAGCGGCACTGGGCCAACTACACGAGCACCCGTACGGGTAACGGTCTCGACGATCTTCTTTGCAGAAGCGTCGATTGCCTCGTGGTCATAGGCCTTCAGCCGAATGCGGATCTTTTGTCCCGCCACGCTTATCCTCTTCCTCGCTTCCCCACTTTCACATTCCCGGCGTTTCCGGGGCGTGAAGCGGTGGGAAATTGCTTCTCGATTTCTCTATAACGTTGTCCGGGCCTGGGGCCTGACACAACGCCAGTGGTCTGACTGTCATGACAACCAAGAGATACAGCACATGGCAAATGCCAGTCTGCAGTGCTCCTGACGGGGTACAAGACCCGTAGTCAAAGTATTGTGAAGAGGACGGTTTTCACGCATTACACGTGGAGAGTGTCCTATTCGCTAACTGCCGCTGTTTATTTGCCATGCCCCTTCTCCGGTCCATCGTCTCGGGGTGTCTCTGCTCTAGCGCGGACCTAGCCCGATCGGATGACCTTCCAGTCTGTGTTTCAGGAAACCCCTGAGCCACGGTGACAACGAAGGTGTCATGTTCGCTTTACCAGCTCAGCGTCTCCCCGATATGCACCGTGTTTAAGACGGCCCATTATCGGTTCGCGCTGCCCTGTTAAAGCAACCTAAATATTTAAGCACGATGGGCTGGTGTTTTTCAAACCACTCCGGCAATAGTGCCAATAATCACGTTTTGGTAAATATTGTTGTCCTAGACCCCACGTCTGCTTGGGCGGTAGGTACGCTCAAGGAAGGATTTTGAACCGTTGGTTCTTGGTCCTTCAATTTCATATTGCGACCATGCAAGTCAATTTTTAAGGAAAGGCCTTAAAGACCATGTCTGAGAACAACACTCCTGCAAAGCACTCTGAGAACAACGTTGCCGCTTCTGAAGAGCGCGAGGTAAACAACAACCTGGAGACTCAGTACGGCACCACCACCATTGATGACGTCGTTGTTTCCAAGATCGCTGGCATTGCAGCCCGCGAAGTTTCCGGCGTTGACTCCCTCGGTGGCGGCGGCGCTCGCATGATGGGCACCATCCGCGAGTCCTTCGGTGCATCCGAGGACGTACGCCAGGGTGTTGACGTAGAGGTAGAAAACGGCTCCGCAAAGATCGAGATCGCCATCACCGCTGAGTACGGTGTTGCTATCCACGAGCTGGCTGAGGCAATCCGCCGCAACATCATGAATGCTGTCGAGCGCATGACCGGCCTGACCGTAGAGCGCGTTGACGTTGTCGTTCACAACGTCAAGCTGCCGAAGGAAGACTCCGAGTCTGAAGAGCAGGCTGCACTGAACCAGGGCCAGGCATAAGAACAATGCCTGAACCCCGAGCACAATTTGAGCTCGAGGTAAGCCACGCTCACGCAATTGCGGAAGCGGTGCAAAAGCTCAACGGTGTCGCGGGCCTTGACGGCGGACGCTACGGCTCGGTGAACCTACTCTTCCCGGGCGAAAGGGTTTCCGGCATGCGCCGGCCCGATCCCCGCGACGATCGCCACCTGCAAATCAACGTTCGCGTTGATATCAGTGCGCAACCTGATCTGTACCGTCTGGCGGAAGAAATCCGCTCGACCGCCCGCAAGGCATGTACGGAACTAGATCGCGTCGACGTTGAGTTTTCTGATGCCGTAGATGGCTTATCCGCTGCTCCCTCGAAGGATTAGATATGAAAAATTACACCACATTGGGCATTGTTATCGGCCTGCTACTTGCCTTCTTTTTGTACTTAGGTTGGGGTTGGATGCTGCTGGCCGTGCTGCTTGCTGCCATCGGTGGCCTCTTGGGCTCCCACTTTGATGGCCGCATCGACCTCACCGCTGTGTGGAATGGCCTCATTGGCAAGGAGAAAGGCCAAGGCTAATGTCAGAAGGTTCCACTAAGGGCCACACGCGTTTCTCGCTGCGGACCATGGAACGAATCGTGACCGCCGCAATTGCTAGCGTGCCTGGCACAAAAGATTTAGATGCCAAGCTTGCTGGCATTGGCGGACGCGGTTATCCACGGGTTTCGGTACAGATGGATCCAGAGCGTGAAGTCGCTGCCGTGAGCGCGACCATCGCTGTGGTGTGGCCGTCTCCGGTTACCGCAGTCGCGGAAAGTACGCGTGCCGCCATTTCAGAGGCTATTGCTGCCCATACCGGCTATTCCACCACCCGCGTTAATGTCACCGTCGGTGAATCGGTTCCGGATACCCGGGTTACCGCAGAACAGCTTGCGCAGCGTCCTGCCGCTTCAGCTTTTACCCCGGAGGTCAGTCCTTCTACCGTGACCCAACCCGTTACTCAGGACTCGGTCGAAGTGCGAAGCATCGAGACTCCGGAAGAAGCAACGGTTCGCAACGTCGACACCCCGCAAGAGGCGGAAATCCGCGAAATTTCTTCTGGAAAGGAAGTTGCTGTTCGCGGAGTATCGACACCCTCTGGTGACACGCCAGTGCGCTCCGTCGATACGCCGCGAGAAGCATCGGTGCGCAGCATTTCCGCTGCTCTTCCAGACCACCAGCTGCTAGAAATTAGCGCTCCAGAAGATCACGAACCGCGTCGCATCGTCGAACCACGCCCAGAGCAGGTACGCAGCGTTCGCGCTCCGCGCCCTGGCAGGTTGCTTCCGAGCGGACAGGTACGCCCCTTTGTCAAAAAGGCAAAGGTCTCTGTTCCCCGTCCGCAGCCTTTGCGCAAAATCGAGATCGACAATTCAGAACAGAAAAAGCGCGTTCGCATTGCCCGCCCGGCTCCCCTGCGCAAGGTGCAGCCACCGCGCCCGCAGCCGCTGCGCAAGATCGAGATCGACAACTCCCGAAGCGAGCAACGCGTGCGGACCGTTAGGCCCGCGTCACTGCGCAAGGTTCAGACCCCGCGTCAGGAACCGCTAAAGCGCATTGAGGTATCGCCAGCTAGCCAGCGCCCGTTGCACGTCTATGCGCCACGACCTGAGCCGCTGCGTGCCATTTCCATTACCCCGTACCACGAGCAAGGAGGCAATAATGGCTGAAATGAATTTGCCTGAGCATTTCGGGCAGCGGCCCAAGGCGTCTCCTGCAGTGCGCACGTGGACCGTAATTCTGGGTTTCGTTCTGCTTGCCATTGGCATTGTGGGTGTCCGCGAAACCTGGCTTGTCGGAGCAGATGCCAATGCCCAATCGTGGGTTCAGCCGGTCCTTGATCTTATTGCCACCGAGCAATTAGAGACGTGGATGATCTGGGCTGGCGTGGCTTCCATCGTGGTTGGTCTCATCTTTGTATTCGCTGCGGTAAAGACCCGTCGCAATACCCACACCCAGGTCGCTTCCGAGTCCGCTTCCATGTGGATGCGGCCAGTCGATGTCGCGCGATTGAGCTCTGCTGCAGCACGCCGTGTTCCGGGAGTTGCTTCCGCGCAGACTTCGGCGGATACCAAGAGCGCGAAGGTCACCGTTAATGGCGATGAGCAAGACGCCGATTTGCCTGGGCGAGTGGAAAAGGCTGTCACCCGCGCTTTAGAGGTCCTTGCAGACCCACCCAAGGTCACCGTAGCCGTAGAGAAGATTCCGGAGATGGATAATCATGTCTAAAAAGCTTGCTACCTTTGACCGAATCCTCCTCGGCTTGCTTGGAATCATCCTCATCGCGCTAGGTGTATGGCCGATCCTCATTAACTTCAATGTGGAATTTGCTGAGTACTTGGCCGAGTGGGTAGACCACGATACGTGGCGCACTTTGGGCGATAATAATTGGTGGGTGTGGGTCTTGGCTGGCGCCTCTGCCCTGCTGCTCATCATTGGCTTGTGGCTCATCGTCGTGAACCTTCGTCACCGCCGCTTTAATAATGTGGAATCCGCAGCCTCCAATGAACAAGGAGCAATCTCTGCATCCATGAACGCCATCGCCACCGCGGTGGCCAAGGATCTGGACTCGCTCGATGGAGTGGAACGCGTAGACCGCTTGGTTGCATACGACCGCGCCCGCCCAACGCTGCAGTACACGGTGGTTGCTAACCCAGATACCCCGCTGGAGAGACTGACTGATGCTGTGGAGACCAATGAACGCGACTTCCGGGAGGCTTTCCCCGACGCTGACCTGGATACCAGTTATAAGCTGCACTTCACCAAGGTCAAACCTATGAAGGATTTAGCTGAATAAGGGGTTTGGGGTCTCTGCAATAAGGACCTCAACCACCCTGCCCAATCGCGCATAATCGCCGCCCTCGAGGAGTACTTCCAGCTCCTCGCCGGGGCGGCATTTTTCTATCCTTTTCCACGCATAATCGCGGGCCACCACCCGCCGATTCTCCTTATGAAAGAGATGCAATCCGTGGTCTAGAACTGCAATCGCGTCCTCCAAGCGGAGGACATAGACAAAGTCACCCAACTCGTAGCGGCTCAGGCCGCTAAGTTCCGGCAGCGGTTCATCCAGGCGCATGATGCTGGAGACGATCCCAAGCCGGTGTTCAAAGCCCTCAGTATCCGTAACCACAAAGGGCCGCCCGGGCCCCGTTGGCCTAATGGCGCTGTATTCCCACACCACCGGCTGAGCATTCGGGCGGCGCACAATGATGCGGGAGGTATCGGCGGTGATGCGGGAGGTGGGGGCATCGCTAAGCACGAGCCACACACCAGTGCCCACGCGGCCGCCCTCAAGGGGCAGTAGGGGCGGGTGGACCTCGGCCTGCCGTTCAAGTTCGGTCACCAAGTCCGCGTCGCTCACGCCCCAGCCGATGCCCCGGTTGGCCAATAAGGCAAAGAGCGTCGGCAGGCTCAGATCGGGCTGGCCCTCCCATGCGTTGCGCAGCGCCGCCAAGGTCGGGTCAATGCGAGTGGGATCTTCCATAAGGGTCTAGCCTACCGAGCCATTCCGCCCTATTACAGCCACGGGCAGCAGCCCGCCTTGGCTGATTGGTTACCCCCGTTTTCCCTTATTTTCAGGTAAGCGTTCCTTATAACTGTTGAACAATTCAGGTTTTTAAATCTGCAGCTGAATCCCATTTTTCTTTTTAAGACCCTAAGCGTCTACACTGAAAAAATACCTGTCGTTTGATTGGCGATGTACATCACGGGACTACATGAATTGTGCGCTCGCTTATATCTTATTAGATTGGTCACATACAACGACTCCATCGTTGGCTTCATATTTGTTCGCACTGTTTCCTGCTTAACCGCGCACGGAGAATTTCCCAATGACAAAGTAGTTGATCAAAAAGATCTTGGGCTGGTTACCCATGATCTTTTTAGCCACTAACTTGGCTTATTTCTTGGCGGCCTCGTTTTTGGACCCGCGTTCAAACTACACCGAGCGCCGTCCACCACTTTCAGATGAGGAAATCAATAACCTCCTCGAGCCTTATAACCTCAGCCCAGAAACCCCGCTCTTAGAGCGTTGGTGAACCCGGCTGACCAATATCCTCACGAGGTGGGACTGGGGACAATCTCCGGTCGGTGAGATGGTTAACGAAGAGATCAGCTACCGCATCTGGGTATCCGCACAGCTGCTGTTGCTGGCCACCATCCTCTCCATCGTCATCGGTGTGGCCGTTGGTGTGTACACCACCTCCCGCCAGTACAAGACCGGTGACCGCGTGTGGCAGGGAATTTCGATCATTGCGATGAACACCCACGTGGTTGTCGCCTCGATCGCCGTCGTCTGGGCCGCCCTGGAGATCAACGATTTGACCGGCAAGAAGATCTTCTACGTCGTCGGTTCCAAGTCCCTGGGGGTCGAGGGATTCTTCCCCAAGCTCCTGGACTCCGCGCAGCACCTCGTCTTGCCCACGATTTCCCTGGTGATCATCAGCTACGCCAGCTACCACATGACCCAGCGCACGCTGTTGCTCGATAACCTCGATGTGGATTATGTCCGCACCGCACGCGCAAAGGGGCTTACCCGCCAGCAGGCCATCCGCAAGCACGCGCTGCGCACCTCCATTATTCCGGTGGCAACGTCCGTCGCCTTCTCCGTGCCCGGCATTTTCACCGGTGCCGTGATGACGGAGCGTATCTTCGGCTGGAACGGTATGGGCCAGTACTTCATCCAGACCATCAGTAAGAACGACATCAATGGCGCGGTAGCCGTCGCGGCATTCGGTGCCGCGATGACGGCCGTGTCCGCCGTCCTGGCAGACCTCGTTGTTGTCGCCTTGGATCCACGAGTAAGGGTGAGCTAAATGACAAATCCCAAAGAACCAAAGATGTCCAAGAAACAGCCCCGTGGCGAGGTTTCTACGCGCACCGAGGTCGTCTCCGAGGATCCTTTAAGCAATGAGGAGGCCGAGCGCATGGCCACGCTGCCGGAGGTTCCCCGCGGTACTTCCCGGTACAAGCTGTACGTCCGCCGCTTCTTCCGCAACAAGCTGGCTACCGTCGGCGTTTTCATCTTGGGTTTTCTCATCTTCGCCGCCCTTTTTGGCAATTTCTTTGCCCAGTGGGACTACACGGAACCGGACTTCCTCGCCCTGTCTGAGCCACCGAGCTCCGAGCACTGGTTCGGTACCAACGATTCCGGTAATGACCTTTATGCCCAAACCATCCACGGTCTAGGCAGGTCCCTGACCATTGCCATCGTGGTGTCCTTTGCCACGTTGGTCATCTCCGCATTCATCGGCTGTGCCGCAGCCCTGTGGGGCGGAATCGCGGAAAAGGCCGTCCTCGCCGTTATCCACTTCCTGCTGTCCATCCCGACCTTCCTGCTCATCGCCCTCGTGGTGGCAGACTCCGGCGGTGACTGGAAGCTTTTGATGGTCGTCCTTATCGCCTTCGGCTGGATGTACCAGGCCCGTGTGATTTGGTCCTTGGCCCTTACCGTCCGCGAGCAGGACTATGTCCGCGCCGCAAGCTACATGGGCGTATCCAAGATGCGCACCATCATCCGCCACGTCATTCCCAATATTGGTTCGCTGCTTATCATCCAGTTCGTCTTCGGCGTTGTGGGCACCGTGGGCTCTGAGACCGCACTGTCCTTCTTGGGCTTGGGTGTAAAGCTTCCCGATGTCTCCCTCGGTACCTTGCTGCAGGGCGGCACCGCCTCCCTGCAATCCGCCCCATGGCAGTTCTACTTCCCCGCCGCTACCTTGACGCTGCTGACCGTCTCCATGGCATTTATTGGCGATGGTCTGCGCGACGCACTCGATCCCAACTCCAATTCCGGAGGTAAACTATGACTTCGCCTATCTTGTCCGTCAATGACTTACGCGTCAGCTTCCCCTCTGAAGCTGGAACCGTCTCTGCAGTGCGCGGTGTCAGCTTTGACCTGCACCCCGGCCGCACCCTGGGCATCGTCGGCGAATCCGGCTCCGGTAAGTCCGTAACCTCCATGTCCATCATGGGCCTGCTGCCGGAATACGCCAAGGTAGAAGGCTCCGTGAAATTCGATGGCCGCGAGCTCCTTGGGCTTTCTGATAAGGAAATGTCCGGTATCCGAGGCGATGGCATCGGCATGATCTTCCAGGATCCGCTCTCCGCGCTGACTCCAGTCTTCGATATTGGTTCGCAGCTGGTGGAGGCAATCCAGGCACACCAGGACATCGGCAAGAAAGAAGCCCTGAAGCAAGCCACCGAGCTCTTAGATCTGGTGGGCATCCCCGAGCCCCACCTGCGCCTGAAGTCCTTCCCGCACGAGTTTTCCGGCGGTATGCGCCAGCGCGTGGTCATCGCCATTGCGATTGCGAATAACCCGCGCGTACTCATTGCCGATGAGCCGACGACGGCCCTCGACGTCACCATCCAGGCCCAGATCCTGGACGTCATCCGGCTGGCCCAGCGCGAAACCGGCGCCGCCACCATCATGATCACCCACGATATGGGTGTGGTGGCAGAAACCGCCGATGACGTCATGGTCATGTACGCCGGCCAGCCGGTAGAACACGGCGATGTCGATACCATCTTCTCCAACCCGCGCATGCCCTATACCGTGGGCCTGCTTGGTTCCACCCCGCGCCCCGATGCCTCGGCCTCGGAGCCCCTCACCCCCATCGAGGGCAACCCGCCGGTCTTGGTGGATCTAAAGGATCGTTGCCAATTCGCCCCGCGCTGCCCCGTCGCGCAAGAGGCTTGCCTTTCCGGCGAGCCGGAGCTGATTCCGCTCAAGGACGAATCCACCTCCCACCGCAGCGCCTGCCTGCGCGCTCCGGAGATCCACGACCGCAAGATCGACGGTGAGCTGATGTTCAAGCCACCGCTGCTTTCCGATGACGTCTTGGCCGACGTTCCCCGCGAGGATCGCAAGACCACCCTCGCCGTAAATGACCTGCGCAAGCAGTTCCCGCTTACCAAGGGCGCGTTGATTAAGCGCAAGGTGGGCACCGTCAAGGCCGTGGACGGCATCACCTTCGATATCCGCGAAGGCGAGTGCCTGGCCATCGTCGGCGAGTCCGGCTGCGGTAAGACCACCACCCTGCTGGAGATCATGGACTTGGACCCAGAAAACGGTGCCGTGGTCCTCAATGGCAAGGACGCCAATGGCATGAGCGGCTCCGAGCGCCGCGAGGCCCGCAAAGACATCCAGATCGTCTTCCAAGACCCGATGAGCTCACTCAACCCCCGCCTGACCGTGCGCGAGGTCATCGCGGAACCGCTCAACTCGCTTGGCTACGACGGCGATGTCGATGCCCGCGTGAACGAACTCATGGGCCTAGTCGGCCTCGACTCTTCGCAGCTGGACCGCTTCCCTAGCCACTTCTCCGGCGGCCAACGCCAGCGCATCGGTCTGGCCCGCGCCCTGGCCACGCGCCCTTCGGTGCTCGTGCTCGATGAGCCCGTCTCCGCTTTGGACGTATCCATCCAGGCGGGCGTCATTAACCTGCTCGAGGACCTGAAGCGAAAGCTGGGCCTGTCCTATCTCTTCGTTGCCCACGACCTTTCCGTAGTGCGCCACCTTTCGGACCGCGTTGCGGTCATGTACAAGGGCAAGTTTGTTGAGTCCGGTTCAACGGATGAGATTTTCGATAACCCCCAAGACGACTACACCAAGAAGCTTCTGGATGCCATCCCGAATCCAGATCCCAAGGTTGCCCGCGCACGCAGGGAAAAATCCCGGGCCTAGCTCCCAGACCCCCGCACTCTTTCCATAAAGTGATTGCGGACACAAATATAAATATTGTAAAGTATTTCACATAGTTGCAGCAGATGGTCACCTAATCGGCCGTCTATGCCAACTTCGTCTTCATCTCACGCAAGGAGTAATCCCCATGAAAAAGTTCGGTCGCTTCCGCATAGCAACGGTTGCCACTCTCTCCGCCACGGCACTCGCACTCACCGCCTGCTCGGGCTCTGACGGTGGCAACGGCGACGGTTCCTCCAATAAGGCAGTTGGCGGTCTCGAGATCGACGTCAAGCCCACCGGTGACTACAACGAAAAAGAACGCGATGAGATTAAGGATGGCGGTGAGCTCACCCTCGCCCTCGGCGAGCTAACTGAGCAGCAAAACAACTTCCACGCCAACATGACCGTGGATACCGGCACCGTGTGGAGCTGGTACAACCCGCAGATGGCGCTTTATGACGGTGAGGGTCACTACACCCCAAACCCCGCGTACCTGGATTCGGTAGACGAGTCCACTGAGGGCGATAAGACCGTCGTAACCTACGACATCAATGATGACGCAACCTTCAACGATGGCACCCCCATTGACTGGACCGCTTTCGAGAACACCTGGCGCTTCAACAACGGCAAGGACATGGACGTCCAGGTCAACTCCACCGACGGTTACGAGCTCATCGAATCCGTGGAGAAGGGCGAGAATGACAAGGAAGCCGTGGTCACCTTCGAGGGTCCATACCCATGGTGGCAGGGACTTTTCAACGACATCCTGCACCCAGCAATCGATACCGCCGAGAAGTTTGACCAAGAGTACTTGGGCAAGCTCAACCCACAGTACGGCGCGGGCCCATTCAAGGTTGACAACGCCGACTTCCGCGGCGGCACCGTGTCCTTCGTACCTAACGAAAAGTGGTGGGCGATGAGCCGAAGCTGGACAAGGTCAGCTACCGCGTGATGGAGTCCCAGGCAACCATCAACGCTTTCCAGGCCGGCGAAATCGACGCGGCCGGTGTGGGAAGTAAGAATAACCTCACCATCGCCGCAGATATGGGCGATTCCATCGATGTCCGTGCAGCTACCCGCCCGGCCAGCGTCCTGTTCACCTTGAACTCCAAGGCCCCACAGCTGGCTGATAAGGATGTTCGCCACGCAGTATTTGCAGCCATCGACCGCGACCAGCTCGCAGAAATCCGCTACAACGGGCTTGGCTATGAAGAGGAAATGCCGGGATCCCTGACCCTCTACCCAACCCAGGAAGACTACAAGGACAACCTCTCTGAGGTTCTCGAGTACGACGTTGAAGAGGCAAAGAGCCTACTGGAAGACGCCGGCTACTCTGAGGGCGATGACGGCTACTACGCCAAGGACGGCGACAAGCTCTCCCTACGCTACGTGCTTATCGGCGATGACGAGGTCTCCAAGTCCACCGCTGCCGCCGTCCAAAAGATGCTGAAGGACGCGGGCATTGAGCTGAAGATTGAGGAGCGCCCAAGCTCTGACTTCTCCAAAATCACCAGCGAGCGCGACTTCGACCTCCTGCTCTCCGGCTTCGCTGCAAGTGACCCATTCGGCCCAGCATACTTCGGCCAGACTTACGCTAGCGACTCTACCCTCAACAAGTCCTCGACCGGTAGCGAGGAATTCGATAAGAAGATCGAGGAAATGCAGAAGCTGCCAACCCGCGAGGAGCAGATCGAGCGCATCAACGAGCTTGAGTCCGAGGCCTTCGCTGAGTACGGACTGCTTCCATACGCCAACGGTCCAGTGATGGTCGGCCAGAAGAAGGGCCTCGCCAACATGGGTGCCCTCGGCTTCGCCGTCATCCCTAAGGAAAACATCGGCTGGGAGAAGTAGTACCTACCTCCCTTAACGAGTAAAGGCCTTCCACCACCTGCTAGCAGGTGTGGGAGGCCTTCCTTCGTCTCTGAGTGTGTTTGGCCCCGGTATCCCAATCCAGGCCCAACTCAAAGGCAATAGCCTCGCTCCTCCGTGCGTGCGAGCGGGACAGCATCGCGCCGCCGGACCATTAGGCGTTAGCGCAGTCCGTACGCCAGCTTAAGGGCCCCACGACCCCGGAATACCCTTAGAACCATCCTTAAGCGCCTCCTGCCGAAGGGGGCCAGCCAAGCCGTTGGCCCAAGCGCCTAGGAACCTCTGAGATAGCCTCTACCCTGGCATAACCATATCGCTGCCTTCAGGCCTCCAACAGCGATCCTATGCCTCCGGCTGGCTCTACAGTTACCACGGAGTGCAGCAGACAGCCGCTAATGCACCGGCGGCCGGTGGACGAAGACCTTTCCAATTCAAGGCGTGTAGGAATCAAAAAAGTCCGCCACACCGGCATGCGGTGCAGCGGACTCTTAAAGCTCTACTGAGCGGTTACGAAGCCTCGATTAGTCAAGAACCTTGGTAACGCGGCCAGCGCCGACGGTGCGGGAGCCCTCGCGGATAGCGAAGCGCAGGCCCTCGTCCATAGCAACAGGCTGGATGAGCTCAACAGACATCTCAACGTTGTCGCCAGGCATAACCATCTCGGTGCCCTCAGGCAGGTTCACAACACCGGTAACGTCGGTGGTGCGGAAGTAGAACTGAGGACGGTAGTTGTTCATGAACGGGGTGTGGCGGCCGCCCTCGTCCTTCTTCAGGACGTAGACGGAACCCTCGAACTTGGTGTGAGGGGTGTAAGCGCCCGGCTTGATAACAACCTGGCCACGCTCAACGTCTTCGCGCTTGGTACCACGCAGAAGCAGACCACAGTTGTCGCCAGCCTCGGTGTAGTCCATCATCTTGCGGAACATCTCGATACCGGTAACGGTGGTGTTCTGGGACTTCTCCTGGATACCGATGATCTCAACGTCCTCGTTGACGTTCAGACGACCACGCTCAACACGGCCGGTAACAACGGTACCGCGGCCGGTAATGGTGAAGATGTCCTCGATAGGCATCAAGAACGGCTGATCGGTAGCGCGCTCCGGATCAGGGATGGAGTTGTCGCAGGCCTCCATCAGGTCAACGATGGACTGCACCCACTTCTCGTCACCCTCGAGTGCCTTCAGAGCGGAGATGTGAACGATAGGAGCTTCCTCATCGTAGTCCTGCTCTGCGAGCAGCTCGGAGATTTCCATCTCCACGAGCTCGATGATTTCCTCATCGTCAACCATGTCGCACTTGTTCAGTGCAACGAGGATGTAAGGAACGCCAACCTGGCGAGCAAGCAAAACGTGCTCGCGGGTCTGTGGCATCGGGCCATCGGTTGCAGCAACAACCAAGATAGCGCCGTCCATCTGAGCTGCGCCGGTAATCATGTTCTTGATGTAGTCGGCGTGGCCCGGGGCGTCAACGTGTGCGTAGTGACGCTTCGGGGTGGAGTACTCCACGTGGGAGATGTTAATGGTAATACCGCGCTCCTTCTCCTCAGGAGCCTTGTCGATCATGTCGAACGCGAATGCCTGGTTCTCCTCAGGGTACTGGTCAGCCAGAACCTTGGTGATCGCTGCGGTGGTGGTGGTCTTGCCGTGGTCGACGTGTCCGATGGTGCCGATGTTCACATGCGGCTTCGTACGCTCGAACTTCTCCTTTGCCACTGTATGTCCTCCTGGACTATATGGTGGCTACGACCTTCGCAGCCACGTGGTTGACAGTTGTCATTGGCACCTGACCCAATATCTGGGACAAAGCGCTAATGACGCTTTCTTTACGTGCCAGTTACACGATCCTAGATTTATCCCGCGGTTTTTTCAAACCGCCATTATAGGAGGTAACCCCGCGAATCTTCGCGGCCATTTCCCTCAACAAGAGTCTCAAATAAAGGATCCTGGGAGGGTAACGGCCGGCTCAATTCACAACCAATGGTTTTAGCTGCAAACTCAGCCCGCCGCTACCCTGGCCCAGTTGCCACATTTAGCGGTGAGGCTGGCATCTACTGGCAGAGACTACCAGCCCTTAGCCACCGCTGAACGGGCGGGGCGTCGCTATTAGTTAGCGCCGCCGGTGCGCTCTTCGATGATCTCCTGAGCCACGGAGGAAGGAACCTCAGCGTAGGAGTCGAAGACCATGGTGAAGTTAGCGCGGCCTGCGGTGGAAGAACGCAGGTCACCGATGTAGCCGAACATTTCAGACAGCGGAACCTTGGCCTTGACAACCTTGGCACCAGAGCGGTCTTCCATGGCGAAGACCTGGCCACGACGGGAGGAGATGTCACCGTTAACGGTACCCATGTACTCCTCAGGGGTAACAACCTCAACGGCCATCATTGGCTCCAGCAGAACCGGCTTTGCCTTGGCCATAGCTTCCTTGAATACCTGGGAGCCAGCCAGCTTGAAGGCCATCTCGGAGGAGTCAACGTCGTGGTAAGCGCCGTCTTCCAGCGTTGCCTTGATGTTGACCATCGGGAAGCCAGCCAGGTAGCCGTACTGCATAGCGTCCTGGATACCAGCATCGACGGAAGGAATGTATTCCTTCGGCACGCGGCCACCGGTAACGGCGTTCTCGAAGGCGTAAGTTGCAGATTCGCCCTCTTCCAAGGTCTCTGGGTCCGGGTTGTACGGCTCGATGGTGCAGATGACCTTTGCGAACTGGCCGGAACCACCGGTCTGCTTCTTGTGGGTGTAGTCGATGGACTCCACCTTGCGGCGAATGGTCTCGCGGTAAGCAACCTGTGGGTTACCGATGTTCGCCTCGACCTTAAACTCGCGCTTCATGCGGTCAACAAGCACGTCGAGGTGGAGCTCGCCCATACCGCCGATGACGGTCTGGCCGGTTTCCTCATCCAGCTCAACGGTGAAGGTTGGATCCTCGGCAGCAAGCTTCTGGATGGCGTTACCCAGCTTCTCCTGGTCGGCCTTGGTCTTTGGCTCGATGGAGACCTTGATAACCGGATCCGGGAAGTCCATGGACTCAAGAATGATCTGGTCATTCTTGTCACACAGGGTGTCACCGGTGGTGGTTTCCTTCAGACCAACAACGGCGTAGATGTTGCCGGCGTCAGCCTGCTCCACCGGGTTCTCCTTGTTGGCGTGCATCTGGAAGAGCTTACCGATGCGCTCCTTCTTGCCCTTGGTGGAGTTCATGACCTCGGTACCAGGGGTGACCTGGCCGGAGTACACGCGCACGAAGTTGAGCTGACCGAAGAACGGGTGAGCTGCAATCTTGAAGGACAGTGCGGAGAAGGAAGACTCAACGGAAGGCTTACGGGTAAGCTGCTGGTCCTCATCGCCCACAGCGTGGCCGATAACCTCGCCCACGTCCAGCGGGTTAGGCAGGAAGTCCACAACAGCATCCAGCAGCGGCTGGACACCCTTGTTGCGGTAAGCGGTACCGCAGTAGACCGGGTAAATCTCGGAGTTGATGGTCAGCTTACGGATGCCGGCCTTCAGCTCGTCGATGGAGAGCTCTTCGCCGCCGAAGTACTTCTCCATGAGTTCTTCATCAGACTCTGCAACGGCCTCAACCAGCTGCTCGCGGTACTGCTCAGCCTTTTCCTTGAGGTCCTCAGGGATCTCCTCGTAGGTTGGCTCAGCGCCGGTCTCGACCTTGCCGCGCCAGGTGATGGCCTGCATGTTCAGCAGGTCAACAACGCCGTCGAAGTCATCCTCAGCGCCGATAGGCAGCTGCATAACGAGCGGCTTGGCACCCAGGCGCTCAACGATGGTGTCAACGGTGTAGTAGAAGTCTGCGCCCAGCTTGTCCATCTTGTTGACGAAACAGATACGCGGAACGTCGTACTTAGCGGCCTGGCGCCACACCTGCTCGGACTGTGGCTCCACACCTTCCTTACCGTCGAAGACGGCGACGGCGCCATCGAGGACACGCAGGGAGCGCTCAACCTCAACGGTGAAGTCAACGTGACCCGGGGTGTCAATGATGTTGATCTGGTTGTTGTTCCAGAAACAGGTCACGGCAGCCGAGGTAATGGTGATGCCGCGTTCCTTTTCCTGTGCCATCCAGTCAGTGGTGGATGCACCGTCGTGGGTCTCGCCCACCTTACGGTTAATACCGGTGTAGAAGAGAATACGCTCGGTGGTGGTCGTCTTACCAGCATCGATGTGGGCCATGATGCCAATGTTGCGGACCTTGTTCAGATCCTTGAGCACTTCTTGTGCCACGTTTATACCCCAACTTAATAGTCGTCGACGCCGTGACCAGAAACCTGGCTAAGACGCCTGCATGGATAAGTTCTTGAAAAGTTTGCCATTGAGTGGCCGTGCTAGGTGCCCAGCGGCTCCTAGACTTCCATCGCTTCAGTGTACTGGACACAAAGCGAATGCGCTGGACTAGGCCAGCTGTGCTGGACTAAATCACACCACGTGCCACCAAAATGGCCTAAGCAAGAGATATGAAGTTTTAATTCGCCGCCGGGAAACCCGGAAATCGGCGCGAAACTCGTTTCTCGTTGCTTAGGCCATTGATGAAGGTGCTTAAAAATTACCAGCGGTAGTGAGCAAAGGCGCGGTTAGCCTCAGCCATCTTGTGGGTATCCTCACGGCGCTTCACGGAAGCACCGAGGCCGTTTGAGGCATCCAGGATCTCGTTGGAGAGACGCTCGATCATGGAGTTCTCGCGACGCTGGCGGGTGAAGGTCACCATCCAGCGCAGTGCCAGGGTGTTGGCACGGTCTGGGCGGACCTCAACCGGCACCTGGTAGGTAGCGCCACCCACACGGCGGGAGCGAACCTCGAGGTCCGGGCGGATGTTGCCCAGGGCCTTTTCCAGGGTGCCAACCGGGTCGGTGCCGGTCTTCTCACGGCAAGCCTCAAGCGCGCCGTAGACGATGCGCTCTGCGGTGGACTTCTTGCCATCCTGGAGGATCTTGTTGACGAGCATGGTTACCTGCTCGGAGTTGTATACCGGGTCCTTTACTACAGGACGCTTCGGAGCAGCATTCTTACGCATTGTTTATTACTGTCCCTTCTTTGCGCCGTAACGGGAACGAGCCTGCTTACGGTCCTTGACGCCCTGGGCATCCAGGGAGCCGCGGATGATCTTGTAACGAACACCTGGAAGGTCCTTCACACGGCCGCCGCGAACGAGGACCATGGAGTGCTCCTGCAGGTTGTGGCCCTCACCTGGGATGTAGGCCGAAACCTCGATGCCGCTGGTAAGGCGCACACGAGCAACCTTACGAAGAGCGGAGTTCGGCTTCTTCGGGGTGGTGGTGTACACGCGGGTGCACACGCCACGACGCTGCGGAGAACCCTTCAGCGCAGCGGTAGAGACCTCTTTGCGCTTGGTCTGGCGGCCCTTGCGGACCAGCTGTTGAATAGTTGGCATTAAACAGTCTTTCTGTCGAATTGCACCACTTCTTAAGAAGGGAACCAAACATGCAAAAATAGGCGCTCTTTCCCGGGGCGCTTCCGCATGTCCAGAACTCTTCCCAAGGCGGGCGCCTTGTTAAGGATCAGACTTTTCACCATGTTCTTTGCGCGCCATATTCACACAGGGCGCGCAGTACATAGTGAACTAGCGCTAAGACTAGCAAAGCCAGCGCCATGAACACAAAACCGGTAGTCCATCCTGCCGGCGGCGCGGAGGGACTACTCCCACTCCCACGTCAGGTCTGGCTCTGCAGCCTTGTCAGAAAAGTAGGATTTTTCCTGTTCTTCCCAAGTGGCAAACCACTTTTCGTAGGCCGGCTCGCGCGCAATCGCGCGCTCATAGCGCTGCTCGCGGGGGCCATCGATGCGCACGGTTACTACTGCGCCGCGCTTTTTCGCGGCCGCAATGTTGTCAGCGGTGACGGAGCCAACGCCCTCGACGATGAGATCATCGCGCACATCGAGGCTGGCCCAGTCACCGGGGCAGTTGGCTTCCCAATCCCAGCGCCAATAGCCGGGATTCATGGTGCGCAAGACTTGCTCGCCCACCATCTCGGAGCCCTTTTCCAGGCCATGCCAGCCGGGATAGAATTCATCGAGGTGAACCACCCGCCAATTGGTACGATCTGCCAAGGCGGCGGAGGTCCAGGTTTTGCCGGAGCCCGAGGGACCATCGATAAGCACCGTGACGGGTTTAAACGCACGCTTTCGTGAGGCTGCTAGCTTAACGATGTCCTCCAAGAGGCGCTCTTGTTCGGCATCAATGTCCATAGTGCTTGAATCACTGCTTTCGCGGATTAAAGGCCAAAGAATCTCCAGGCCCCAGTAAGTACCGAAGTTACCACCGGTACACAAGCAAGGGCGAGGCCGCAGGCCATCACCCACCCATCGTGGGCCTGCAGCCTGGATTCTCGGGCCCAGGTCCGCTCCCCTCCTCCGGGTGGGGTGCGCCCGAAACCGCGTGCTTCCATCGCGGTCGCAAGCTTGCCGCCGCGGCGCAAAGCAATCACCAACAGACCAAAGGACATCGTAAGCAAGTGCTTTAAGCGCCCTTCATCCATGAGCCCGCGGGCCCTGCGCGCCATGCCGAGCGATTGCCAATCGGATTTCAGGAGCGTCATCATCCGCACGCCGGCCACAGCACCAATGACGAAGCGGGAGGGAAGGCGGAGGATCTGCGAGAGGGCATCGCCAAGCTCGGTGGGATCGATATCGCGTGCGAGCACCACCGTTGGTAGTGCGACCGCAAGCACACGCAGCGTGATCGCAATGGCCAAGGTGAGCGAATTTTCCGTCACCGTAATCAGCCACCAGCTGAAGTACTCCTCTCCCCCGGGCGCGCCATAGAGCAGCATGGAAATGCCCGATAGCGGGGCGATAAGGAATAAGAACCAACCGGCCTTCCACAAGCGCACCCAGGAGACGCCACATAACGGCGCCAAGATGAGTGTCAGGCTTAGCGATATCGCCGCCGATACCCAGTCGATGGAGGCAAGCAGCGGCGTAACCCAGACGAACATCAAGAAGATGCGGGTTAGCGGGTTGACGTTGCGCAAGAGATTAGGCACCGTGCACCTCCACCTGGTGGTCACCCAAGGCTTCTATAAACAGCGGGTCATGGGTAATGGAGGCAATGGTGGTGCCGTCATCGGCCAATTGGCGCAACAAGCCCACCAATTCCACGAAGGTGCCGGGATCCTGGCCAAAGGTCGGCTCGTCCAAGAGCAGCACCTCCGGCGCGGTCACCAGAGCCGTTGCTACCGAAAGCCGGCGCTTTTCGCCGCCGGATAGCGTAAACGGATTGGCCTTGAGCAAGTGCCCCAAGCGCAGCGATTCCAACAACTGGGCGATGCGTTCCTCTGGGGGATCAACGCGCATGACCTTGGGCGCGACCCGCAATTCCTCTTCCACGCTGCGGGAGACAAATTGGTGTTCCGGATTTTGGAAGACGAAACCAATGCGGTCCGCCAATTCGCGGGATTTCCACCGGGAAGGTGGGCCCTTCACGTCGCGGCGGATGAAGTCAGCGACCCCGATTTCCCCGGACTCGGCCGGAAGTAGCCCCGCCATAGTCATCAGCCACGTGGATTTTCCCACGCCATTGCGGCCGGTAATGACGGTCGACGCCCCCGCCGGCAGGGAGATGGACCGCGGTGGCCCATAGCGGGTTACCAAGTCCGTGCTCCACAGCGCCGCGTTGGACTCATCGAGGGCATCGCTTGCCAACGACCGCGCCTGCGGGAGGCCGGTGACCTGGCGCTTGCGGGCGGCATCGGCAAAGGGGGCATCGGAAATAATGCGCCCATCCTTCAGCTCTACCGCGCGGTCCAGCACGCTTTCCCACGCCGCATGCTGATGCTCGACCACCACCAAGGTGGCACCCGTGTGCTCTACCAGCTTGCCGACGGCCCGCACCACGTCCTGCGCCCCTTCCGGATCCAGGTTGGCGGTGGGCTCGTCCAATAGGACCACGCCCGCGCCCATGGCGATGACCCCGGCAAGCGCCAGGCGTTGCTTCTGCCCGCCGGAGAGGTGCTCGGTGGGAAAATCCAGGTCCACATATGGGCCAACCAACTCTTGGGCTTGGCGCACCCTGCGCCAGATCTCCTCGCGCGGATAAGCTAGGTTCTCGCAGCCGAAGGCGATATCATCGCCCACGCGCGCGGAGATAACCTGGGAATCCGGATCCTGCAGGACCAACCCCACCGGAATGGTCCGGCCCGGTTCTTCGACCGTGCCCGCAGAGTCCTCCAAGGTGATGGTGCCGGTTCGCGTACCTTCTTCATCAGAGCCCAAGACGCCGGCGATCGCCGCCAAAAGCGTGGACTTTCCGGAGCCGGAATCCCCGCACAGCAAGACCTTCTCACCGGGTTCGATGACAAGGTCTATGTCCTGCAGCGCCGGTTGGGAGCGCCCAGCGTGAGTCCAGCCGTAGCCGCGAGCCGATATTTTTGTGGCGTTTCCTGCTAAGCGTGAAAAATCAGTCACAGCGGTCTAAGCCCTAAGCGCGCTGTTCGCGGCCTACTGCAAAGCGGTCAAGGGCACCGGTCTTTGCCAATGCCTTCACCACATAGAAGCCCAGGGCGCCGGCCAAGATGGCACCGGAGATGGTCAGGGTGACCAAGTAGATAATATTGAACTCGAAGGACTTCGCGAGGTTACCGGAGGTAAACAGCTCCAGGACGAAAGCGCCCCAGCCTGCTGCCATACCGGCCAGGATGGTCACCCCAAGGTTGAACTGGCGGTACATGAAGATGGCGAAGATGATCTCCACACCGATACCCTGTGCCAGGCCCGAGTACAGGGTGCTAATGCCCCACTGCGAGCCCAAATCGGCTGACACCGTGGCGGCAAGGACCTCCACGTAGACTGCCGCACCCGGCTTGCGGATGACCAATCCACCCAGGATGCCGCCTAACAGCCAAATGCCCGTGGCCAAACCGCCAAGGCCCGGCGTAAGCGCATCCATGGCCTCATACCAGGCATAGCCCACGGCATTCCAGCCCAAGAATACGAAGCCACAGGCAACACCCAAGACGGATGCCACCACGATGTCCACCACGCGCCAATTCAAGTTGCGCTTTGGCGCTGCGGACGCAGCTGCATTAGTAGTCATTATTTCCTCCCTCTCGCCGGAATTACCCGGATCAGGTTCAACGGTTCACCGCGTTATATCGCAGTATCTCAGCCTTCATTTCTGTGCCGGGGCGACCTGTGCGTCCGCGGGCCCACAGATTCTGAAAGCTCCCGTGTAATGGTTTAAATCAAGTAGTCTAAGGCCCACATTTTACTTATCTGGGCCACAGGCTTTACTCATACTAGCAGGCACGCATACGGGTCCCCGTAACCGATTCGCCGGCCGAATCAGGCATGCGCAACCGTGACAACAACCCCAACAACAAGAGCCCCCGCTTACCGTATGCACGGAAGCGGGGGCTCTAATTGAACGCGGTGCCGAGGGACACGAGCGCCTAGGACTTAGAAGGTGAAATCCTCATCCAGCGGAACGGAGGCGCCGGTGAATTCACCGAAGCCATCATCGCCGTAGATGGAATCGCCGTAAGTCGGAATCGAGTATGCGGCGTTGCGCGCAGCCTCGGTCGGCTTGACGGAGATATTGCGGTAACGGGAGATACCAGTGCCGGCCGGGATCAGCTTACCGATGATGACGTTCTCCTTGAGGCCGATAAGCTTATCGGAGCGCTTGTTAATAGCGGCATCGGTAAGCACACGCGTGGTCTCCTGGAACGAAGCAGCGGACAGCCAGGACTCGGTAGCCAAGGAGGCCTTGGTAATACCCATGATCTCCGAGCGCAGCTGCGCCGGCTCGCCGCCTTCTGCAACCTGTGCAGCGTTCATCTGCTTGGCCTCAGAAAGGTCGATCAGGTTGCCCGGCAGCAGCTCCGTGGTACCGGCGTCGATGACGGTACCGCGGCGCAGCATCTGGCGGATGATGATCTCGATGTGCTTGTCGTGGATGGCCACACCCTGGGTGCGGTACACGGCCTGCACCTCGTTGATGAGGTGCTGCTCCACGCCACGACGGCCCAGAACCTCGAGCACGTCGTGCGGGTCAGCCGCACCACGCATCAAGCGGTCACCGGTCTCAACGTGGTCGCCGTCCTTCAAGGAACGCTCGATCATCGCATCCGGGTTGGACTCCATCGGGCGACGCACCTGGGCCAAGCCCTGGCGCTTGGAGAGCTTCTCGTAGATCACGTCATCAGAACCATCATCCGGGGTGATGGTCATGGTCCAGAAGTTGCCCTCATCAGACAGGGACACGGTGCCGTCCACGGAAGCAATTGGTGCGCGGTTCTTCGGGTTACGGGCCTCGAACAGCTCCTGCACACGCGGCAGACCACCGGTAATGTCGCCACCAACACCACCCTGGTGGAAGGTACGCATGGTCAGCTGGGTACCAGGCTCACCAATGGACTGTGCAGCCACGATGCCGACGGCCTCGCCGATGTCGACCAACTGACCGGATGCCATGGACTTGCCGTAGCACTTAGCACAGACACCGGCCGGGGTCTGGCAGGTCAGCACGGAGCGGACCTTGACGTCGGTGACCTTGGCATCGAGAAGCTTCTGCGTAAGCTCCTCGGTCAAGTCTGCACCAGCCTCTGCAACGACCTCGCCGCTTTCGTCCTTGACGTCGGTGGCAAGCACGCGACCGGAAGCGGAGGTCTCCCACAGCTCGGAGAGGACGACCTTGTCGCCGGAGACCTCGCCGATAGGAACGCGCACGCCCTGGCGGGTGCCACAGTCCTCTTCGCGGACGATAACGTCCTGAGCAACGTCCACCAGACGGCGGGTGAGGTAACCCGAGTCAGCGGTACGCAGCGCGGTATCGGCCAGACCCTTACGGGAACCGTGGGAGTTGTTGAAGTACTCCAGCACGGACAGGCCTTCACGGAAGGAGGTCTTAATCGGACGGGTGATGTAATCACCGTGCGAGTTCACAACCATGCCCTTCATACCGGCCAGCGTCCAGATCTGACGCATGTTACCGGCAGCACCCGACTTCACAATCATTGGAATTGGGTTGTAATCCGGGTAGATGCTCTCAACGGCCTCACCGACGGTGTCGGTAGCGTCCTTCCACAGCTCCACCAGGCGGTCATAACGCTCGCGCTCCGTAAGCGCACCCTGCTCCCAGTACTTACGCTCGATGCGCTCTGCTTCCTTCTCATAAGACTCGAGGATCTCGGTCTTATTCGGCAGCACCAGCACGTCAGACATCGTAATGGTCACACCGGAGCGGGTTGCCCAGTAGAAGCCGGCGTCCTTCATGTTGTCCAGAACCTGAGCCACGGTGATCATTGGGTACTTGGTGGCCAAGTCATTGACCACGTCACCAATGAGTACCTTGCCGTCGGTGCCGCCGCCCTTGCGGACCATGATGCCCTCAAGGTACGGGTAGTTCCACGGCAGCAGCTCGTTGAACATGATGCGGCCGATGGTGGTGTAACCCAACCATGCCTGGCCCTTGGACCAGCCATCGGGGAAGAGTTCTGCCTCAATATCCTCTGGCGGGCGCAGGTGATCGATGCGGACCTTGATAGGTGCCTGCAGGCCAACCGTGCCGCGGTCGTAGGCCATGAGGGCCTCGGCGTAGGAGGAGTACACGCCGGTTGCCGGGTAGTCCTCGCCAGCCTCGCGGTAGCGACCGTTGCCGCCGATCTCATCCTCTGCCTTGTCCATGGTGAGGTAGTACAGGCCAGTCACCATGTCCAGACGTGGCATAGCCAGTGGCTTACCGGATGCCGGGGACAAAATGTTGTTGGAAGCCAGCATCAGCACGCGAGCCTCTGCCTGTGCCTCGGCGGATAGCGGCAGGTGGACTGCCATCTGGTCACCGTCGAAGTCGGCGTTGAAGGCCTCACAGGCCAGCGGGTGCAGCTGGATAGCCTTACCCTCAACCAGCTTAGGCTCGAAGGCCTGAATACCCAGGCGGTGCAGCGTAGGCGCACGGTTGAGCATCACTGGGTGCTCAGAAATGGCCTGCTCCAGCACGTCCCAGACCTCTGGGCGCTGGCGCTCCACCATGCGCTTTGCAGACTTGATGTTCTGGGCGTAGTCATTTTCAACCAAGCGCTTCATGACGAAAGGCTTGAACAGCTCGAGTGCCATCAGCTTCGGCAGACCACACTCGTGCAGCTTCAGCTGCGGGCCGACGATAATAACGGAACGGCCGGAGTAGTCCACGCGCTTACCCAGCAGGTTCTGGCGGAAACGACCCTGCTTGCCCTTGAGCAAGTCAGACAGAGACTTCAACGGGCGGTTGCCCGGGCCGGTAACCGGACGGCCACGGCGGCCGTTATCGAAGAGCGCGTCCACAGACTCCTGCAGCATGCGCTTCTCGTTATTCACGATGATCTCTGGTGCACCCAGGTCGATCATGCGCTTCAGGCGGTTATTGCGGTTGATAACGCGGCGGTACAGGTCATTCAGGTCCGAGGTGGCGAAGCGGCCACCGTCCAGCTGCACCATCGGGCGCAGCTCAGGCGGGATAACCGGAATAGCGTCCAGCACCATGCCTGCCGGGTCGTTGCCGGAGTTCAGGAATGCGGCAACAACCTTGAGGCGCTTAAGCGCGCGCATCTTCTTCTGGCCCTTGCCGTTGTTGATGATCTCGCGCAGCTCCTCGGCCTCTGCCTCGAGGTCGAAGTTGCGGACCAAGGTCTGGATGGCTTCTGCACCCATGCCGCCGGTGAAGTAATCCTCGTAGCGGTCAACCAGCTCTTCGTAGATGGTCTCATCGATGACCATCTGCTTCGGAGCAAGCTTCAGGAAGGTGTTCCAGATTTCATCCAGGCGTGCGACTTCGCGCTCGCCGCGCTCGCGGATGTGCTGCATTTCCTTATCGGCAGCGTTTTGTACCTTCTTGCGGGCATCGGCACGCGCACCGGCTGCCTCCAGCTCTGCCAAGTCGGACTCGAGCTTGGAAGCGCGCTCTGCGATCTCGGACTCGGTATCGTCCTCAACGTCCTTCTTCTCCAGCAGCATTTCAGCTTCCAGAGTGGACTGATCGTTGTGGCGAGCCTCTTCATCAACGGAGGTGATGATGTTGGCAGCGAAGTAGATGATGCGCTCAAGGTCCTTCGGAGCCAGGTCCAGCAGGTAGCCCAAGCGGGAAGGAACGCCCTTGAAGTACCAGATGTGGGTTACCGGAGCAGCCAGTTCGATGTGGCCCATGCGCTCACGGCGCACCTTGGACTTGGTGACCTCAACGCCGCAACGCTCACAGATGATGCCCTTGTAACGCACGCGCTTGTACTTACCGCAAGCACACTCCCAGTCACGGGTAGGTCCGAAAATGCGCTCGCAGAACAGGCCGTCCTTTTCCGGCTTCAGCGTGCGGTAGTTAATGGTCTCGGGCTTTTTAACCTCGCCCTTAGACCAGCGACGGATATCGTCAGCAGTGGCCAGACCGATGCGGAGCTCGTCGAAGAGATTTACGTCAAACACGTAATGTCTCCCTTTCATCCTCGTAATGTGAGGAATTGATGGCTTTTAATGAATTAATCTTTATTGCCCGCCCGCGGCGGCCCCGGTGCTATACACCGGAACCGTGCATTCCGCAGTGGACCGAGAATCTATTTAGGCGATGTCAGCGGAAGAACCCTCATCGCGGGACAAGTTAATGCCAAGCGATGGGCTATCCATGTCATCGTCATCAGAGCCAGACAGCTCCATCGGGGTGCCGTCGGTGGAAAGAACCTCCACGTTCAAGCACAGGGACTGCAGCTCCTTGAGCAACACCTTGAAGGACTCAGGGATGCCCGGATCTGGAATATTATCGCCCTTCACGATGGCCTCGTAGACCTTCACGCGGCCTACCACGTCATCGGACTTGATGGTAAGCAGCTCCTGCAGGGTGTAGGCAGCGCCATAAGCCTGCATTGCCCACACCTCCATCTCGCCGAAGCGCTGGCCACCGAACTGAGCCTTACCACCCAGTGGCTGCTGGGTAATCATGGAGTAAGGACCAGTGGAACGGGCGTGAATCTTCTCATCGACCAAGTGGTGCAGCTTGAGCATGTACATGTAGCCCACGGAGATGGGGTACTTGTACGGCTCGCCCGAGCGGCCATCGAAAAGCGTGGCCTTGCCGTGCTCGTTGACCAAGACGTCACCGTCGCGGTTCGGGCGGGACGATGCCAACAGTCGCTCGATCTCGTGGTTGGTAGCACCATCGAAAACCGGGGTCGCGGTCAAGGAGTCCGCTGGGACATCGTAAAGCTCTTCCGGCAAGGTCTTGAGCAGCTCGGCGTTAGCCGGATCCTCGGTGTCGACCTTCCAACCAGCGTGAGCCAACCAGCCCAAGTGCAGCTCAAGCACCTGACCGATGTTCATACGACGCGGCACACCGTGGGTGTTCAGCAGGATATCCACCGGGGTGCCGTCCTCCATGAACGGCATATCCTCTGGCGGCAGAATCTTGCCCACAACACCCTTGTTGCCGTGGCGGCCGGCCATCTTATCGCCGTCCTGAATCTTGCGCTTTTGTGCAACGTAGACGCGGATCATCTCGTTGACACCAGGTGCCAGGTCGTCATCATCATCGCGGGAGAAGCGAGCAACGCCAATGACTTTGCCCACCTCACCGTGCGGAACCTTCATGGAGGTATCGCGCACCTCGCGGGCCTTCTCACCGAAGATGGCGCGCAGCAGGCGCTCTTCCGGAGTCAGCTCGGTCTCACCCTTCGGGGTGACCTTACCCACCAGGATATCGCCGGCACGAACGTCAGCACCGATGCGGATGATGCCGCGCTCATCGAGGTCGCTCAAGACGTCCTCGGAGACGTTTGGAATCTCGCGGGTGATTTCCTCGGCGCCCAGCTTGGTGTCACGAGCATCGATCTCGTGCTCCTCGATGTGGACGGAGGTCAGGATGTCCTCTTCCACGATGCGCTGGTTGAGGATGATGGCGTCCTCGTAGTTGTGGCCTTCCCACGGCATGAACGCAACCAGCAGGTTACGGCCAAGCGACATCTCACCGTTGTGTGTACCTGGGCCATCGGCCAAAACCTGGCCAGCCTCTACGCGCTGACCCATGGACACCAGCGGGGTCTGGTTGTAGTTGGTGCCCTGGTTGGTGCGCTCGAACTTGCGCAGGATGTAGGTATCGCGCTGGCCCTCATCGTCCATGATGGTGATGACGTCAGCGGTGACGTTTTCCACCACACCGGCCTTAGGCGTAATGACGACGTCGCCAGCGTCATATGCGGCGCGCTGTTCCATACCGGTACCCACCAGTGGGGCCTCGGAACGAACCAGCGGAACCGCCTGCTTCTGCATGTTCGCACCCATCAAGGCACGGTTAGCATCGTCGTGCTCCAAGAACGGAATCATGGCGGTACCAACGGAGACCATCTGGCGCGGGGAAACGTCAACGTAGTCCACACCGGAGGCATCGGTCACTCCGATGTCACCCTCCTTCAGGCGGACCTCGATGCGCTCACCGATCAGGCGGCCTTCCTCGTCCTGCTCGACCTCAGCCTGAGCAATGGCGAAGCGGTCCTCCTCATCAGCGGTGAGGTACTCAACCTGATCCGTAACCTTGCCGTCAACGACCTTGCGGTACGGGGTCTCGATGAAGCCGAACGGGTTCACGCGGGCGTAGGATGCCAGCGCACCAATCAGGCCAATGTTCGGGCCCTCAGGGGTCTCAATCGGGCACATGCGGCCGTAGTGCGAGGCGTGCACGTCTCGCACCTCAATGCCGGCGCGCTCACGGGACAGACCGCCTGGGCCCAGCGCGGACAGGCGGCGCTTGTGGGTCAGGCCGGACAGGGAGTTGTTGTGGTCCATGAACTGCGAGAGCTGCGAGGTACCAAAGAACTCGCGGATAGCAGCAGAAACCGGACGCACGTTAATCAGGGACGTCGGCGTGATGGACTCTGCGTCCTGGGTGGTCATGCGCTCGCGCACAACGCGCTCCATGCGGGACAGGCCCACGCGGACCTGGTTCTGGATGAGCTCACCCACGGTGCGCAGACGACGGTTACCAAAGTGGTCGATGTCGTCGGTGTTCAGCGAGATCATCTCACCGTTGGGTGCCTTCATCTCACGCTCGCCAACGTGCAGGCGTACCAGGTACTCCAGGGTGACGGCGATGTCTTCTTCAGTCAGGGTCATCAGACCGTCGTGGTCGCCGCCAAGACCCAGCTTGCGGTTGGCCTTGTAGCGGCCAACCTTGGCAAGGTCATAGCGCTTAGCGCGGAAGAAGGAGTTATCCAACAAGGACTGCGCCAGCTCACGGGTAGGCTGCTCGCCCGGGCGCTGCTTGCGGTAGATCTCCAACAGTGCTTCATCGGTATTGGAAACGCCGTCAGATTCCAGGGTGGACATCATGAGTTCAGAGAAGCTGAAGCGCTCCCTGATCTGCTCCTCGGACCAACCCAGCGCCTTCAACAGGACGGTCACCGGCTGGCGGCGCTTACGGTCAATGCGCACGCCGACGGTATCGCGCTTGTCCACGTCGAACTCCAGCCAAGCACCGCGGGAAGGAATAATCTTCACGGAGTGCAGCGGGCGTTCGGTGGACTTATCGATGGAACGATCGAAGTACACGCCTGGGGAACGCACCAGCTGGGAGACGATGACACGCTCGGTACCGTTCACGATGAAGGTACCCATATCCGTCATGATCGGGAAGTCGCCGATGAAGACGGTCTGCGACTTAATCTCTTGGGTGTCGTTATTAATGAACTCTGCGGTCACGTACAGCGGCGCGGAGTAGTTGATGTCCTTTTCTTTACACTCGTCGACGGTGTTTTTCACCGGCTCGAAGCGAGGCTCCGACAAGGACAGGGACATATTGCCCGAGTAGTCCTGAATCGGCGAGAGCTCTTCGAGGATATCCTCGAGACCACTCGTCACGCGTGCGTTATCGCCGCGCTCAGCCTGCTCACGCTCGCGCCATTCCGGCGAGCCGACGAGCCAAGCAAAGGAATCGAGTTGTACGTCAAGGAGGCCCGGCAGGGCGATAGGCTCGCTAATTTTTGCAAACGAGTATCGCTTCGGGGCTCCGGGGATATTGGCCACTGACTTGGTCTGGCGGGAGACTGCCAAGATGGGTCCTTCCAGCACCTCACGCGGATTGCTACTCGCCCTGGCCGACGAGCAGCAAAACCGCTGGTAATTTTAGCATTCGGTCTGCTGTGGAGTGTCTGGGTTCAGAATGCACAAAATCACCTTGTCAAGTCGGTTTTGCCATCACCAACCCGAAAGGCTAAATGTGCACCGAAGATCCAGATTCCAGCGCAACGAATTAGTGTATAGGAAAAACTCAAGTATGTAAAGACACACCACTCTTAAGGCTTTTTTCATTCCGCGTTCGGGGGCAAGCTCTCGCTCGCCGCTGCGCCAACGCGGCAATAATGTTGCGCCAGATCTAGCGGGGCAACCACAAGCACCGTACCACTAAAAACTCATTCCACCGCAACCCGAACCGCGCTTAATACTCTTATCTGGCACTTTCGCTAGTAATTTCGCTGGCGCTTTTCTTTCCGCGTCGGCGCACATGCTTGTTTTTATGGTCGTAAATTCCCAGCGCCCCAATGACTCCAATAAAGGTGAACACGATACCGATACCCAGTGCCGCCCACCGCGCAATCTCCGCCACGCGGTTACGTGGGAACGATTTCGCTTCATCGAGTAGCGCCGCGCGGGACTTCTCTGAGGTGGAACCATTAAAGACGAATGCTTGCTCGCGGCCTACGCCCTCTCGGTCCGCGTAGTAGTCATCGATATCCATGTCCATGCCCACCACCAGGCCGGTAGCTTGGTCGACGTAGAAATCCGTACTGCCCGAGTGCATCAAATAACCAGGTTCGTGTCCCCCATCTTCCTTGGGGAAAGAGGTGGTATTGCCATCGGCGGCATAAAGCTGCGCTACGTTTGTTGGCTCGATTTCCTGGTGATACCGATACACCGTACGGCCATCTATTTCAGTTTCCTCTTCAAAGACCGCGTCCACTGCCTTGCGCAAGGTGGGGTCAAAGACTGGGTAATTCGTCTTTTCCACATCCGCCGGGAATTTTAGCCAGTACCCATCGACAGCAACCTTCTCCTCAGGGCTGGCCAAGGTATGGCTCAGGCTGGCCTCTGCCTTTGCCTCACCGCTCAGGCGGTCAATGGGATAGGTCCACACCTGCGCCTGGCTTAAATCATCGAGTCCTTGGCCATCGTCGCGCAGGCGCGTCTCCCCTATGCGCAGCGTCGCAGTATCTTCATCCGAAGGCTCTTGGATGCCCGCATTGATCTGGTAGGTCATCGGCCCGGAATAAGGCGACGTTCCATCCTTATTGACCACTTGGGAATCCGCGGACTCATCCTTAAGAGTCCACGTGGTGTTTTTGAGTTCCAACGGCAGCCGCGGCGAGAAATCCAAAAACGCCGGCGCCGCTACTCCGGCGGTCACCAGCGCAACGCCGAGGCCGAGCAGGAGGACGGAGAAGATGCGGGACTTGGGCAGCATGGTGGCTTATCCTACCGACTCGTTTGTTCAAAACACACTTCCTGAAACGAGATATAGAACTTTTGTAGGATACCCGGACCCAAAGTGCTCATGTAGATTCTAATTACCTCAAGTAATGCACATCACACTACCGGGAGATTTTACCTTGCATCACACAGAAGTAGCACCGCGTCTCAGCGCTCAGATAGCACGGGAGATTCTAAACCAGACAGAACACCCCACACCACGACCCAATCACAAGCTGGACGCCTTTGTTAATGATTACAAAATCAAGGCAGCAAATCACGACGTAAAAAAGGACTTTTAGCTAGCCCCTGTGGATGCAAGCCCCTCAAGCATGCATCCACAGGACCCCGCCATTTATCTATGACGATCCTTATAGACAAAAATATCACCATAAGACTTCAAGTGACGCGGGCTTGTTTTAGGGACCGGTAAGGCGGTACCAGGTACCGGGGTGGCGGTAGCCGCCCGGTAGCCGGTT
>NZ_JASPGQ010000017.1:0-46523 GCF_030229885.1 Corynebacterium sp. MSK204
CCGTTCGACTTGCATGTGTTAAGCACGCCGCCAGCGTTCGTCCTGAGCCAGGATCAAACTCTCCACAAAAAGAAAAATTTCAGAACAACAAAATTCCAAAATAGGCCGTGAAAAGCCCAAACCTAACCAAAAGAACAAACCACCACAAACCCACAAAAGCAGGCCCATGCTGGCGTCCAAAAATTACTACAAAGAAAAAATCACTGCCTCCCCAACCCGACGGGGCACAAAAAAGGGAGACAAAAAGTTGAACACAATCACATGCCAACCAATCCATCAATGCAGCCGAAACACTAAACAGTATTCAAAAAGATGCGTATAACAACACCTTACCGGCACACACCAACCAACAAACCACACTCGGCTTGCCGGCCAACAGACCAATCAACACACAACCATGCACACAAAAATAAAAAATAAGTACATTGGCACACTATTGAGTTCTCAAACAACATCCACACACCACAAGAAAATTAACCAAACGTTAACCTCTCGTTGGCGGCTCGTACCAACTTACCCAACAACCTGAACCAAGTCAAATACTCGAGCCAAGTCAGTACAAAAAGTCACTCAAAAGTAACCAACCGGCTACCTCTCGGCGACTTCGATAAAGTTACACCCAACCCCGAAAAACACACAAATCCCCTGGTAAACACGCAAAACGCGATTACCAAGGGATCAGTCAACAGCTAAGGTGACGCTCTTAGGAAGGATCCACGACCCGTGCCCCGGCGAAGCGCTTCTTGCCCTTACGCAGCACCAGCCACGAACCGTGCAGCAGATCGTTGGAATTCGGCGACCACTCGATGTCCTCGATGCGCTGGTTATTCACGTAGGCGCCACCCTCGCCCACGGTGCGGCGCGCAGCACCCTTTGATTTTTCCAGTCCCGCCTCAACCAACAGATCCAGAATCGTGGCCGCTGGGTCGACCTCGGCAATCTCGGTTTCCTGCAATGCGGAAGACAACGTGGCCTCGTCCAAATCCTGCAGCTCTGCCTTACCAAACAACGCCTGGGAAGCCAGCTCCACTGCTTCGGTGGCCTGCTCGCCGTGCACCAAGGTGGTCATCTCCCGCGCCAATACGCGTTGCGCCTCACGTTTGTGGGGTTCCTCCTCTACCTTGCGCGCCAGCTCTGCGATCTCCTCCTGGGTGAGGAAGGTAAACCAACGCAGGTAATCGATAACCACCGCGTCGCCAGCATTGATGAAGTACTGGTACCAGGAGTACGGGCTGGTCAGCTGAGGATCCAGCCACAGTTTGCCGCCGCCGGTGGACTTGCCAAACTTATTGCCCTCGGCATCTGTCACCAACGGCACCGTCAGGCCATGGACCTTCGCACCATTCACGCGACGGTTCAGATCGACGCCGGAAACGATGTTTCCCCACTGGTCGCCACCGCCAATTTGCAGCACACAATCGTACTCTTTGTGCAGGTGCACAAAGTCGTTTGCCTGCAGCAGCATGTAGGAAAACTCGGTGTAGGAAATGCCGTCGGATTCCAGGCGGCGCTTGACCGTATCGCGGTCCAGCATGGTATTCAGCGAGAAGTTCTTACCGATATCGCGTAGGTACTCGATGACGTTGATCTGGCTAGTCCAGTCCGCATTGTTCACCATCACTGCTGGGATTGCGGACTCGCCCGCCTCAGTGAAGTCGACGAAGGCCTCAAGTTGGTCCTTGATTGCCTGCATATTCTCTGCGATCTGCTCTTCCGAGAGCATGGATCGCTCTCCGACATCGCGTGGGTCACCGATCATTCCCGTCGCGCCACCGGCCAGCGCGATGGGACGGTGACCGAATTGTTGGAAGCGCTTCAGCATAATCAGCGGCACGAGGTGGCCAGCGTGCAGCGAGCTTCCCGTCGGGTCGAAACCGCAGTACAAGCTGATCGGGCTCTCTGCGGCTTCCTTCAATGCCTCTAGATCTGTCGACTGGTTTATCAGCCCGCGCCATTGCAGTTCATCGATGATGTTCGTGGTGTTGCTCATACGTAGGTGTTCCCTTGTTGCCTATTACGTGTTTTCTTTCCAGAGCGCGTCGCTCTACTTAATGGGCCAGTCCTTGGCTTCGTCGACCAGCATGACCGGAATACCATCCTGCACCGGATAGGCCTTGTTCAGCCTTGGGTTCACCAAATAGTCGCCGTGATCCTCCAGCGGCTGCTTGTCGATGGGGCACACGAGGATCTCTAGGAGCTTCTGATCGATCATGCTGCTTAGTCTAACCCGTACCCCAGACAACCTATTTAGTGACTCCCTGATGTTGCTTGCCGATGTCCCCTCGGTCAATCCCCTAGCCCATATCTTCACCCTCGCGTGCTGTGCGTTACAGTGGAAGGCGCAACCGAACACGGGCGCTCGAGGTATCGAGCTGAGATCGCGCTGTACACCTGCGCGAGTACCGCTAGAACCTGCCTGGTTAGAACCAGCGAAGGAAGAATGAGGAGAGTCAACTATGACGGATACGTCTGCCCAGCACACCCGTACCACCATCCCGAACGACGAGTACGGTGCGGAAATCCACCCGAAGCACAGCTTCGCCCCCATCGAAAAGCAGGTGGAGTCCTTCGGCAAGACCTTCACCCTTGAGGTGCCGGAGACCGAGGTTCAGCTGGACGATTCCCCGACCGGACCGAACGCGCCGCAGAAGCTCTACCGCACCCGTGGCCCGTGGGCCGAGCCGACCGAGGGGCTAGAGGCACTGCGCAGCGAGTGGATCGAAGCTCGCGGCGATGTGGAGGCCTACGAGGGGCGTCGACGCAACCTGTTGGACGACGGTAACCGCGCCCTCAAGCGTGGCGAGGCCAGCGACGAGTGGAAGGGCATAAGCCGCGAGACGCTGCGGGCCAAAGACGGCAAGCGCGTAACCCAGATGCACTACGCACGCCAGGGTATTATCACCCCGGAAATGGAATACGTCGCACTGCGCGAACACTGCGATGTAGAAAAGGTGCGGGAGCAAGTTGCTTCCGGCAAGGCGATCATCCCGAATAACATCAACCACCCGGAATCCGAGCCGATGATCATCGGCAATGCCTTCAACACGAAAATCAACGCCAACATCGGTAACTCCGCCGTGACCTCCTCCATCCGCGAAGAGGTAGACAAGCTGCGCTGGGCTACGCGCTGGGGCGCAGATACCGTAATGGATCTATCCACGGGCAACGACATTCACACCACCCGCGAGTGGATCATGCGTAACTCTCCGGTGCCGATCGGTACCGTGCCGATCTACCAGGCCCTCGAGAAGGTCGACGGCGTGGCCGAGGATCTGACCTGGGAAATCTTCCGCGATACCGTGATCGAGCAATGCGAGCAGGGCGTGGATTACATGACGATCCACGCCGGCGTGCGCCTGCCCTTCGTGCCGCTGACCACCAAGCGCGTGACCGGCATTGTCTCCCGCGGCGGTTCCATCATGGCCGGCTGGTGCCTGGCCCACCACAAGGAATCCTTCCTGTACGAGAACTTCGACGAGCTGTGCGAGATCTTCGCCAAGTACGATGTCGCGTTCTCGCTTGGCGATGGCCTGCGCCCCGGCTCGATCGCCGATGCCAACGACGCAGCCCAGTTCGCAGAGCTAAAGACCATCGGCGAGCTGACCCACCGCGCCTGGGAGTACGACGTTCAGGTCATGGTCGAAGGCCCGGGCCACGTGCCACTGAACATGGTGCAGGTCAACAACGAAAAGGAGCAGGAATGGTGCGGCGGCGCTCCGTTCTACACCCTGGGGCCGCTGGTTACCGACATTGCCCCCGGCTACGACCACATCACCTCCGCCATCGGTGCAGCCAACATCGCCATGGGCGGTACCGCAATGCTGTGCTACGTCACCCCGAAGGAGCACCTGGGTCTGCCGAACAAGGATGACGTGAAGACCGGCGTGATCACGTACAAGGTCTCCGCGCACGCGGCGGACGTCGCCAAGGGCCACCCTGGCGCCCACGAGTGGGACGATGCGATGAGCAAGGCGCGCTTCGAATTCCGTTGGCACGACCAGTTCGCCCTGTCCCTGGACCCGGATACCGCCCAGTCCTACCACGACGAAACCCTGCCCGCGGAGCCGGCGAAGACCGCCCACTTCTGCTCGATGTGCGGACCGAAGTTCTGCTCCATGCGCATCAGCCAGGATATCCGCGACGCGTTCGGCGAGAAGATCGACGAGGCTCTGGCCACCGACCAAAAGCAATCGCTAGTCAAGGACCTCGGCTTGCCGGGCTTCGGCCGCCAGAGTGTGGACGAAGAGCACTTCACTAATGCCGAGGGCGAAGAAGAAATGGCCGAGGAGTTCCGTCGTGCAGGATCCAAGCTCTACCTAAACCGGGACGAGGCCAAGGAAGTTTCTGAGGACCTGCAGAAGGAAGCAGCGGCGTACAGTGAGCGCTAACCAGCTGGACCTGCGGTGCTACCACGTGACGGGCGCACCGCAGGAGAAGGTCGTACAGGTTGCCGCAGCGGCAGCAGCCGGTGGCGCGGGCGTGATTCAAGTTCGCAGTAAGCCCATTAGCGTGCGCGATCTGACCGCGCTTGCTATCGACGTGGCGGCGGCGGTCGAAGAGGCCAATTCAGCAACGCGGGTGCTTATCGATGACCGAGTCGACGTGGCCGCCGCGCTAATGTGTAAGCACAATATCCACGGCGTACACATCGGCCAGGACGACCTGGATCCGCGCCTGGCACGGCAGATTCTTGGCGAGGATGCGATCATCGGGTTGACCACCGGCACCCTCGAGCTCGTGCAGGGTGCTAACGAGTACGCCGATGTGATCGACTACATCGGTGCGGGTCCGTTCCGCCCCACGCCCACGAAATCCTCTGGTCGAGCCCCGCTGGGATTGGAAGGCTATCCCCCGCTCGTCGCGGCTTCGGCCGTTCCGGTGGTGGCGATTGGTGATGTGCAAGCCACCGACGCCGAAGCGCTGGCGGAAACCGGTGTGGCTGGTGTCGCGATTGTGCGCGCATTTATGGACTCCGACGATCCGGCGGCGCTGGCGACCACGGTTGTCCGAGCTTTCGACCGCGCGAATGCAGCCACAGGTTCACATGAATAATGCCGAGCACGCCATCATTGGCGCGGGAATCATCGGGCTTAGCACCGCATTCGAGCTGGTGGATGCGGGTGTCGACCCACGGGAAATCGTGGTGATCGATCCCCACCCCATTAGCGGAGCCACGTTCGTGGCCGGCGGCATGCTGGCTCCGGTGGCGGAGGTGCAATACCGGCAAGAGCCGTTGTACCCGCTGATGGTTGCTTCAGGCGAGATGTTCCCGGATTTGCTAACCAGGTTGAGTGCGAAAACGACCGCTCCGACGGGGCATCGCCGTGAATCCACCCTGGTGGTGGGCGCCGACCGCGCCGATGGCGTGCACATCCGCGAACTGCTGGCGCTACAGCAGAAACACGGCATGGATGCCCACGCGCTGCCACTTCGGCAGGCCCGAAAGCTAGAGCCTGGGCTCAGCCCCCAGCTGGCCGCCGCAGTGGAAATCCCGGGCGATCACCAGATCAACCCGCGCATGTTCAGCGCGTGCCTGTTGGAATACCTGCAGCACGCCGGGGTTCGCTTCGTGGCTACGGCGGCAACGCGCATCGACGGGCACACTGTGCTGCTTGCCGATGCCCAGCTGGTCACCGCCGACATGATCTACCTCTGCAACGGTCTGGGCGCCAAAGACGTGGATGGTTGGTTCGAGGGCGCCAATCCCCTAGCGCTACGGCCGGTGTTGGGTGACATGCTAAGGCTGCGGGTACCAGAAGAGCTAGCGCCAATCACCCGAGTGGTGCGCGCATTCGTGGAGGATCGGCCGGTGTATGTTATCCCCCGCACCGACAGCACCATCGCTATCGGTGCCACCAGCCGCGAGGACAACCGCAAGGGCCCGTCCGTGGACGGTGTGCACACGCTCCTTCGCGATGCTATCCGCGTGGTGCCGGGGCTGGAGGACTGCGAGTTCATCGAGGCTATCGTTGGAGCCCGGCCTGGCACCCCCGATGATTTGCCCTACCTGGGCAAAGTACGCGACGGGCTAGTGGTTTCCACCGGCTACTTCCGCCACGGAATCCTCCTGTCCGCCCTGGGAGCTAAGGTGGGTGCCCAGTTGGGAATGGGCACGTCCCCGAGGATGGACATCTCGGCCTGCGATCCGCTACGCCACGCCCGATAGCCTCACAAGAATAGCCTCACAAGAAAGGAATAAGCACCATGGACTACACACTTAATGGCGAGCCCCGCCACAGCGATGGGCCGATCACCGTGAGCGCCATCGTAGAAGCAGAGACTGGCGATGCCTCGCCAAAGGGCGTGGCCGTGGCCATTAATGGCGATGTGATCCCCGCCAGCAACTGGTCTCATGAGGTTACCGACGGCGACCAATTGGATGTCCTCATCGCGGTACAGGGCGGGTAGGAATCTCCTATGCTTACTATTGCAGACAAACAATTCGATTCGCACCTAGTAATGGGAACCGGCGGGGCCAGCAGCCAGGACATGCTGGAGCAATCCCTGGTTGCCAGCGGTACGCAGCTCACCACCGTCGCCATGCGTCGGCACAGCGCTAAGAGTCCCGGTGGCGAGTCCATCTTCGAGCTCTTACAGCGGTTAAACATTGACGTGCTGCCCAACACTGCGGGATGCCGCACCGCCCGCGATGCCGTAACCACCGCCAAGTTAGCCCGCGAGGCGCTGGGCACCAATTGGGTGAAGGTAGAGGTGATCGCTGATGACCGTACGCTTTTGCCCGACGTGGTGGAGCTCGTGGATGCTTGCGAGATGCTGGTTGCTGAAGGATTCGTGGTGCTGGCATACACGAGTGACGATCCGGTCATCGCCAAGCGGCTAGAAGACGTGGGCGTGGATGCGGTGATGCCTTTGGGCTCGCCGATTGGTACAGGTCTGGGCATCCTGAACCCGCACAATATTGAGCTGATTTGTTCGCGCGCCCAGGTTCCCGTGCTGCTGGATGCCGGTGTGGGCACGGCCTCCGATGCGGCGCTGGCCATGGAGCTGGGCTGCGATGGGGTACTTTTAGCCAGTGCCATTAACCGCTGCCAGGATCCCCTGGCGATGGCCTCTGCAATGAAATACGCCGTGGAAGGCGGCCGGTTGGCCCGCCAAGCTGGTCGCATTCCGAAAAGGCAGCACGCCGTGGCCTCGTCCTCGTTTGAAGGTTTGGCTAGCTGGGAAGATAAGGTCCTGTAATGAGCCAACTGCCCCACGATGAGCTGCATAGAGTGGCCCGTCAAACCCTGCTGCCCGGCTTTGGCATCGCCCAGCAGGAAGCGCTGCACGGCACCCACGTATTCGTCATCGGCGCTGGCGGATTGGGATGTCCCCTGATGCAGCAACTGGCTGCCGCCGGTGTGGGCGAGATTTCTGTTATCGACGGCGACACGGTGGATCTCACCAATATCCACCGCCAGATCCTGTTCGGCGCCGAGGATTTGGGTAGATCCAAGGTGGAGATCGCCGCCGAAAAGCTCGAACAGCTACAGCCAGGCATCGTCGTGCATGCGATTCGCGACCGGCTCACCGCGGACAATGCGTTGGACTACCTCCGTGGAGTGGACATCCTGGTGGATGGTTCCGATACGTTTGCCACCAAGTTCCTAGCCGCCGATGCTGCGGAGATCACCGGCACCCCGCTGGTATGGGGTTCGGTGCTGCGATTTCGCGGTGACTGCGCAGTGTGGTGGTCTGGACCCGGTGCCGAATCGGGCGTGGGCATGCGCGATCTCTATCCTCTGCAACCCGATCCCGATTCCGTGCCGGATTGCGCCACCGCCGGCGTGCTGGGCGTAACCACCAGCGTGGTCGCGGGCCTGATGTCCACCGAGCTGATTCAGTTCGCCACCGGCATGAACCGCGACCGGGTAGGTTTGTTGAGCATCTACGATGCCCTGAGTTCCTCCATCACTCACTTCCGCGTGCCCCACGACCCAGCACGTGAGCTAACCACACAGCTGCAAAAAGACTACGGTGACGCTGCCTGTACCGTGCTGGGGGCCGAAGTTGCCGCCGCGATGTTCGACGATCTGCGCGAAGGCGCCGCGGCTATCGACGTACGCGAAGCCGGGGAAGCTGCCATCGATGATTTCTTTTTTGACGCCACCGCGAAGCATTACCACTTACCAACGTCCGAGTGGCAGGAAGATCCAGGGATAGTGCGCTCCCTGCTCGATTCCCTGCAGTCCGAGGGGCTTAGCGACGCCTGGGTATACTGCGCCTCCGGCAAGCGATCTGCCACTTTCATCTCGGCCTTCGCCGAGGAAGCCGAACAGCGTGACATTAAGCTGCACAACGTTGCAGGCGGCATAAAGAGCCAGCCCGCAACGTCTCATGGAATCCCTTCCTCTCATTGATGAGAGCATTTTTATCTTCCAGATGAGCCAAAGGACCCCTATCGGTCGCCCTTCTAGTTCTGCGTGCGCACCGGTTCGGTAGCCCACTTGCGCGCTGCGGCGGCATGTTCGCGGACGGTTTCGCGCTGTTCAGCAACGCGGACCCCGGCGGTTCCGCCCTTAGTTGTGCGGGAAGCGACCGCACCGTCAATGGTGAGGACCTCACGCACCTCTGGGGTCAGCCGCTTGTCGACGCCCATGAGTTCCTCATCAGTGAGATCCACCAGGTCCACTCCCCGCTCTTCGGCGATGCGTACGCACGCGCCGGAAGCTTCGTGTGCTTCGCGGAAGGGCACGCCTTGGCGCACCATCCACTCGGCCAAGTCGGTGGCCAAGGTGAATCCGCGTGGCGCCAACTCGCGCATCCTGTCTTCATTAAAGGACAAGGTGGACACGAGCCCGGTCATCGATGGCAACAATAGGTTGAGCTGTGCCACCGAGTCCACGATGGGTTCTTTGTCCTCTTGCAGGTCGCGGTTATAAGCCAGCGGCTGTGCCTTGAGCGTGGACAACAACCCGGTGAGATTGCCAATCAGGCGCCCAGTCTTGCCGCGGGTAAGTTCCGGGATATCCGGGTTCTTCTTCTGCGGCATGATGGATGAGCCCGTGGACCATGCATCGTCCAAGGTGACGTAGCCGTATTCCGGGGTGCACCAGTAAATGATCTCTTCTGCCAGCCGGGACATGTCAACGGCGATCTGTGCCAAGACAAAGGCCGTCTCCGAAGCGAAATCGCGAGAAGCGGTGCCATCCAAGGAGTTCTCCGCGGCTGAATCAAAGCCGAGTTCCGCGGCGATGGCCTCTGGATCGAGCTGCAGGGAGGAACCTGCGAGTGCACCCGAACCATATGGAGATACGGCTAGCCGCTTATCCAAGTCCTGCAGTCGCTGAATATCGCGCAACAGCGGCTGAGCGTGGCCCAGCAGCTCGTGCGCAAGCAAGATGGGCTGCGCGGCTTGGGAGTGCGTTTTACCCGGCATGATGGCCTCGGGGTGCGCGGCGGCTTGATCCGCTAGGGCATCGACAAGCTCGGAGACCTGCACTGCCGTATCGCGGATGGCATCGCGCACCCACATGCGAAAGAGCGTGGCGACCTGGTCATTGCGGGAACGTCCCGCGCGCAGGCGGCCGCCCACCTCGGGACCGACGATGTCGATAAGGCCGCGCTCCATGGCGCCGTGCACGTCTTCATCGGTGGGTGCTGGGACAAATTCGCCCGAAGCTACCCTCTCCCCGAGCTCGGTGAGCCCGGAAAGCATGGTGTCGAGGTTGGCATCGGAAAGCAGCCCTGCCTTGTGCAGCACCTTGGCATGCGCCTTCGAGGCAAACACGTCGTAAGGGGCAAGCACCCAGTCAAAATGGGTGGAAACCGAGAGGGCGAACATCGCCTCGGAAGGGCCGCCGGAGAATCGGCCGCCCCAGAGCGCGCCTTCGTTAGTCTTGTGTGGTTCCATCGGTGCCTATTTCTCTGCGCTGGTGGGGAAACCACCCTCGCGGTCACGCTGGTTGGAAATCTGGGTGGACAAGCCGTGCAACTGGACAAAGCCCTTTGCAGCGGTCTGGTCGAAGGCATCGCCGGTGTCGTAGGTAGCCAAATCGAAGGAGTACAGCGACTGGCCAGAGCGGCGGCCGGTCACGGTCGCGGTACCTGCGTGCAGGCTCAGGCGGATATCGCCAGTGACATTCTCCTGGGACTCCTCGATGAAGGCGTCCAGGGAGCGCTTGAGCGGCGAGTGCCACAGGCCGTCGTAGACCTCTTCGGACCACCGTGCATCCGTCAGGCGCTTGTAGCGCGCGAGCTCGCGCTCCACGGTGACATCCTCCAGCGCCTCGTGGGCCTGGATGAGCACCATGGCACCCGGTGCCTCGTAGACCTCGCGGGACTTAATGCCCACCAACCGGTCCTCTACCATGTCTAGGCGGCCGATGCCCTGGGCGCCGGCGCGGCGGTTGACCTCTTCGATGACCTGCAGCGGGGTCAGCTTCTTGCCATCGACAGCAACCGGAACACCCTTCTCAAAGGAAATGATGATCTCATCCGGAGCATTGCCCAGGCCCGGATCTTCCGTATATGCGTAGAGATCCTTTGTCGGTGGGTTCCACAGATCCTCAAGGAAGCCGGTTTCTACCGCACGGCCCCACAGGTTCTGGTCGATGGAAAATGGCGAGGCCGCCGACTGCTCAATGGGCAGGTTAATCTCTTCTGCAAAATCGATGGCCTTATCGCGAGTCCATGCATAATCGCGTGCTGGGGCCACAATCTCTAGCGATGGATCCTGGGCGCGGAAAGAAACCTCAAAGCGCACCTGGTCATTGCCCTTACCGGTACAACCGTGGGAGACGTGCGTCCCGCCGTGCTCCTGCGCGGCCTTCACGAGGTGCTTGGTAATAAGCGGGCGGGAAATGGCAGATACCAGCGGGTACTGCTTCATATACATGCCATTCGCCTTGATGGTGGGCACGCAGTATTGCTCCGCAAACTCATCTTTGGCATCGATAACGATGGACTCCACCGCGCCGCAATCGAGTGCGCGCTGGCGTACGGACTCCATGTCCTCGCCGCCCTGGCCCAAGTCAAGGGAGACGGCAACGACATCGCCGCCGGTCATTTTTGCCAGGTATGGAATGGCTACCGAGGTATCGAGGCCACCGGAATAGGCCAAGACTACGCGTGCAGACATGCTAAGACTCCTTAATTAATTGAAAACAATTCGGTTAGTTACATAATATACGATCGGTTGCGAGAATGCCACCATTTATTAAATCCTCTGCGAGGTCAGCGTCTCCGCCAATTCTGCGCCGGTAACTCCCTCGCGCGCCAGCACAAAAATGGTGTCATCACCAGCGATGCACCCCACCACGTCGTGCAGACCCACGCGGTCGATAAAGCTGGCGAGGTATTGCGCCGCGCCCGCTGGCGTGCGCAGCATTGCAATATTCATCGAGGAATCGTGAGAGACCACCAATTCATCCAACATGCGCCGCAGCTTCTCGCGCGGTCCGCCAACCTGGTCTTCGAATTGCTCCAGCTCGCCGGCGACCATATAGTACGAGCGCCCACCGTCTCGCTTGACCTTCTTCGCTCCCAGCTCATCAAGATCCCGCGACAGCGTGGCCTGCGTAATATCGATGCCTTCTGCCAACAAAAGCTCCGATAATTGCACCTGGCTCGTGACGCGATTGCGGTCCAGGATTTCCAAAATCTTTGCCTGCCGGGCAGTTCGAGTGCTCGGAGTGCTCATGACCTAGTTGTTCTCCTTATTGATATCAAGCAACCACACCAATAGTGCCTTTTGGGCGTGCAGGCGGTTTTCCGCCTCATCAAAAACCCGGGACTGCGGTCCGTCGATAACCTCTTCGGTCACCTCATTCCCACGATAGGCCGGCAGGCAGTGCAAGAAAATCGCGTCTTGCTTTGCCTTAGCCATCACGTCTTTAGAGACCTGATATGGCAAGAACGGGGTGCGCCTGTCCTGGCCATCGTTTTCCTGTCCCATAGATACCCAGGTATCCGTTATTACCACATCAGCGCCGGAAACTTCTTCCACATCATCGGTCACCGTCACATTGCCGCGCCGCCGTGCTCGCTCGACAAATTCGGGACGGGGCTGGAACCCTTCCGGCGACACGATGGAAATATCCATGCCTGCGGTAGCAAAGCCAATCATATAAGAATTGGCCATATTATTATTGCCATCCCCAAGATAGACCGCCTTGCGGCCAGCAAGATCGCCAAAGTTCTCCCGGCAGGTTAGAAGATCAGCCAGGATTTGGCAGGGATGCAGGTCATCGGAAAGCGCATTGACCAGCGGAACCGTCGATGTCTCCGCCATCTGTTCCAGGTTGTCGTGGGCATAGGTACGCCAGACGATGGCCTCCACGTAACGGGACAGGACCGCGGCCGTATCCTGGTAGGACTCGCCCTTGCCCATCTGCGTGCCCGAAGAGTCAACGGTAATGGCGCTGCCGCCCATGTGCGCGATTCCAGTTTCAAAAGAAAAGCGGGTGCGCGTAGACGTCTTATCAAAAAGGACGGCTACCGTCTTTGGGCCTTCCAACGGGCGACGCGCGAACGGATCGGCCTTGAGTTTAACCGCGAGATCGAGGACTTCTTTTTGTTCCTCTGGGCTAAGGTCATCATCGGCTAAGAAATGGCGCAAGCTCATACTAATTCCTCCACAACGGTGCGTAGCTTTTCCAAGGCAGTATCGATTTCCTGCTGGGAAATGACCAGTGGCGGGGTAAGGCGCAGGATCTTCTCGCTCGGGGCATTGAGGATAATCCCCTGCTCAAATCCACGCTTGACGGCCTCGCGAGCCACCGGTGCATTTAATACAACACCTAGCATAAGACCGCGGCCGCGCACATTGCTGACCCCGGAAATCTTTTTGACTTGCTGCGTTAAATACTCGCCCTTTGCGGAGACATCATTCAAAAACTTCTCATCGAGGGCATCGAGTACAACATTGGCCGCCGCACACGCCACGGGGTTTCCGCCAAAGGTGGTCCCATGGGAACCTGGCTGGAATAAGTCCTTGGCGCGACCGCGGGTGATGGTGGCGCCGATGGGCAATCCGGCACCCAACCCCTTGGCCATGGTGATGACATCGGGGGAAATATCTTCGAGCTCGTGGGCAAAGAATTGCCCCGTGCGCCCAGCTCCGGCCTGAACCTCATCGACGATGAGCAAAATACCGTGTTCATCGCATAAATCAGAAACGGCGCGCATAAAACCGGCGGGAGCTGGGATGACCCCGGTCTCGCCCTGAATTGGCTCGAAGATTATGGCGGCGGTATCCGCGGCATCTTGCTCCACCAACTGGCGCAGGTAGTCGATATCGCCGTAGGGGTAAAATTCCACGCCACTAGGCAGTGGGCGGAATGCCTTTTGTTTATCGGGCTGCCCAGTCATGGCCAAAGAGCCCATCGTGCGGCCGTGAAAACCATGGTGTGCAGCAAGGATGCGCCGCTTACCGGTCAGCCGTGCGAGTTTGAATGCCGCCTCGTTTGCCTCCGATCCGGAGTTGCAGAAAAATACGCGCGCCTCGCTATCGCCCACCCGTTCAATCAGCTTTGCCCCGGCGTCTAGCACGGGTTGGGTGGCAAAAAGATTGGAGGTATGCACAAGGGCGCGGCTTTGCTTGGCAACAGCATCTGCTACCTCCGCATTGCCATAACCCAAGGAAGTAACGGCGATACCCGCCAGCAGGTCAATGTAGGTTTTCCCGTTTTCATCAGTAAGGGTGGCGCCCTCCCCGGACACCAAGCCTAGCGGTGGCTGGCCATAGGTATTGGCCAGCGTTTCTGACCACCGGCCGGTTAGTGTTTCTTGCATGCTCATGCGATATCGTCCTTCCTAAACACTGTGCCTTCGGGATAATCATGTTTTTCGTAATCATCGGGCAGGACCATCGTTCCAATGCCGCCCGGGGTTAAAAGCTCAAGGAGCACGGAATGGCCTATTCGTCCATCGATGACGTGCGCCGCGGAAACCCCGCCCTGCACGGCGTTGAGGCAGGATTCCATCTTGGGAATCATGCCGGAGCTCAGGCCGGGAAGCAGTCCGGTAAGTTCATCGCTTTCGATTTTGGACACTAGGGAATCTTTATTTGGCCAGTCGGTATAAAGGCCTTCCACGTTGGTCAAAATGACCAGGCGTTCTGCTCCCAGTGCACTCGCTAGCGCACCCGCGGCGCTATCGGCGTTGATGTTATACACCTCGCCATCAGATCCTGGCGCGATGGTAGAGACCACCGGGATGCGGCCGGCCTCGATGATGTCATTGACGGCTGCCGGGTTGACCTCCACGATATCGCCCACCATGCCGATATCGGTTGCCTCTCCTTCTACGTCCACAAAGCGCTTGGTGGCGCGGAAGAGACCTGCGTCTTCACCGCTTGTGCCCACGGCGTATGGCCCGTGCGAGTTGATGAGGTTCACCAGTCCGCGGCCGACTTGACCAAAAAGGACCATGCGCACCACGTCCATGATTTCGGGTGAGGTGACGCGGAAACCGCCCTTAAATTCTCCTTCTATGCCGAGCTTATCCAGCATGGAATTGATCTGCGGGCCACCACCGTGGACGACGACGGGCTTTGCCCCGATGGTGCGCAGAAACACCATATCCGCCGCAAAGGCTTCCTTGAGTTCCTCATCCACCATGGCGTTGCCGCCATACTTGACGACGACGATTTTATCGCGGAAGTGCTGCAGCCATGGCAGGGCTTCAGCCAGCACCGTAGCGCGTTCCTGATTATTTAATCCGGGAAACATTTCTCCTCCTAGGAGCTATACGCCGAGTTGATCTCAACGTAGGAGTAGGACAGGTCCGTAGTGTAGACGAACGCCGTTCCCTCACCGCCGGTGCCGAGATCCACGCGGACATCGATATCCGCCCCGCTCAAGTCCACATCGCGGGCTCCGGGCGCGCCCGTCGAGTGCACGCATACCGGCTGGTCATTGAAGTAGACGGAGATATTGTCCGGATCCATGTCCGCATCCGCCATGCCGACGGCGGCCAGTACCCTGCCCCAGTTGGGATCGGAACCGAACATGGCGCACTTGAATAAGTTATCCCGCCCCAGGGTGCGAGCGGCATTAAGCGCCTGCTCATCAGAGCCCGTGCCTTCGACGGTGATCTTTACGCGCTTTGTCACTCCCTCAGCATCGGCCTGGAGCTGATCCGCAATATCCGCGCAGACCTCAAGGATTGCCTGATCCAGCTCCTCTTCGCTGGGCTGGACGCCGGAGGCCCCGGAAGACATGACGATCACGGTGTCATTGGTAGAGGTCGAACCGTCCACATCCAAGGTATTAAACGTCTGTGCGCAGGCCTTCTCCAGCGAGCTTTGCAGGACCGCTGCGTCAGCGACGGCATCGGTAGTAATGCAGACCAACATCGTGGCAAGCGACGGCGCCATCATGCCAACGCCCTTGCCCATAGCGCCCACGGACCAACCATCACCCGTATAAACAGATTCCTTAGGAACGGTATCCGTGGTCATAATCGCAGTGGCGGCGTCATTGCCGTGCTGTGGGGTCGTGCCCACGTGATTGACTACGTCCGCGATGCCCGCAAGCGCATTGTCCATAGGCAGCGGCTCGCCGATGAGCCCGGTAGAACAAATGGCAATATCCTTCACGGCGATATCCGTGCCATGGGATACGGCATCGACCATTGCGCGTGCATCGACGTCGCCTTGCGCGCCGTTGCACGCATTGGCATTGCCGGAGTTGATGACTACGGCGCGCAGCTGGCCATCCGCTACGGCCTCGCGGGAGACCTTAACGGGGGACGCCACCACGCGATTGCGCGTGAACACTGCCGCGGCGTCCGAGCGCGAGCCTTCATTGATAATCAATGCCAAGTCCGACTTGCCAGAGGGCTTGATTCCGGCCTTCACGGCGCCGGCGCTAAATCCGGCGGGCCCGGTTATTCCAGGTGTAGTCATAAAATTCTCCTCTAATTAGTGCGCAGCCCTACGGGGCGACTGCGGCTTGGGGCAATCCCAAAGTTTCTGTCCATCCCAGCGCAAGGTTCATGCATTGCACGGCGGCACCGGCAGTACCCTTGCATAAATTGTCGAGCGCCGCGGTGATGATGAGGCGGTGGGAATTGTCATCGACATGGGCTTGGATATGCACCATGTTCGTGCCCACCACGTTCTGGGTTTCCGGTTGTTGGCCTTCTGGCAGCACGAGGCAGAAAGGCTCATCTGCATAAAATTCTTCGAAGGCGGTGCGCACCTGCTGCTTGCCGATGCCCCCTTTCAGCTCCGCCGTAATCGTCGCCAGAATCCCTCGGGGCATGGGTGCGAGCACCGGGGTGAAACTCACGGATACCTGGTCGCGAGAAAATGGTTGCAGGTTTTGTACGATTTCCGGGGTATGGCGGTGGGTGCCGCCTGGTTTATAGGCCTTGACGTTTCCCATGGTCTCCGCGCCCAATTGCGCGACGGATGCCTTCTTTCCCGCTCCGGAGACGCCGGTAATAGCGATGACGGACAGGGCGGGCTCCACGAGCTCGCGGGCAATGGCGGGCAACGCCCCCAAGGTAATGGCCGTGGGGAAACAACCAGGCACGGCGACCCGGTTTGTACCTTTAAGGTTCGACCTATTGCCCGGGATTTCCGGGATACCGTACGGCCACTGCCCCGCATAGTCCCCGCCGTAGTAGGCTGCCCAATCGCTCTCCTCGCGCAGCCGAAAGTCGGCGGCGCAATCGATGATGGTGACCTCATCGCCTAATTGCTCCGCGAGCCGCGCCGAGTGCCCGTGCGGCAAGCCCAAGAAGACGACGTCGTGTCCGGCTAACTCTTCGGGCGTGGTGTCAGCAATGACGCGATCTGCCAGCTGCGGCAGATGCGGCATGATTTCTGCGACGCGCTGGCCCACTTGGGAATTTCCCGTCAAGGAACCGATGCGCAGGTCACCGGAGTGATAGGCAGGGTGGGATAGCAGCAGGCGCAGTGTCTCACCGCCGGCGTATCCTGTGGCCCCTGCCACTGCTACTGAAATCGTCATACGAGGAACTATAGCAAGAAATACGTTCCGCTGTATGTTATTCAGTGAATTGGGTTACTTTCCCCAGTTCAGGCGGCATGAAAATAATTAACATGTTGCATGAAAACGCAAAACGGCGAAGACCCAAGACCCGAGTGGTTTATGTTCCACCAAAGTCTGGTTCTTCGCCGTTTAATGCAAAAGGCTGGGCTTCTGGCCCGTCCTATGCTCGCATTTCTGCGCCGAATCGCTGCTTGGCCAATTCGGCGGCCGTCGTGCGGTGCTCGTTGACTTCCTCATCGGTCAAGGTACGGTCCGCAGCGCGGAATTGCAGCTGGAAGGCCAAGGACTTCTTGCCCTCACCCAATTGCTCACCGCGGAAGATATCAAACAAGTCGACCGACTCGATGAGGTCTCCCGCACCCTCTTCCACCGTGGCGCGCACCTTTTCCGCTGGGATATCCTCATCCACTACCAACGCGATGTCCTGGTGCAAGGCTGGGAATGCCGACAGTACCGGCGCTGGGAAGCGCTCGGTCAGCGGCAGCGCGGTGATATCAAGCTCCATCGCGCACGTGCGCGGTGGCAGGTTGAGGGCCTCAAGCACCTGCGGGTGCAATTCGCCGGCATAGCCCACGATGTCATCGGCTCCTGCCACCTTGATGGCGGCGCACCGGCCTGGGTGCCACGGCAGGTGGTCCGCGGCTTCGACCTCGATATCCAGGCCAGCGGCGCGGGCCACCAAACGCGCGGATTCAATCGCGTCCGCGTAAGTGTAATCGCGGCCTTCGCCCCACGGCCCCTCGTGCTCCATCTTGCCGGTTGCAACGGTTGCCACGTGCAAGGGCTGTTCAGGAAGCGTGCGCAGGAGTTCTTCTACCACTTCATCGCCAGGACGCTGCGCAACAGACGGCATGGGCGAAGATTCTGCGCGCTTGAAGGCTACTTGCTGCAGGCCATAGAGGGCTAGATCCTTGCGTCCGCGAGCTACGTTGCGACCCAAAGCCTCAAGCGTTGCGGGGAGCAAGGTCGTGGCCAAGATGGCCTTGTCAGATTCCAAGGGGTTCTGCACGGCGACGGTATTGCGGCGAGCATCGTCAGCCGCAAGGCCCCACAAATCAAAGGTGTCGTTTGCGATAAACGGCGTGGGCAAAACCTCTGCATAGCCCGCATAAGCCAAACCGTGGCCAATGGCGCGGCGGCGCTTTTGCGTTGGGGTCAAACCGCGACCGCCAGCCGGCGTGGGCAGAACGGTGGGGATATCCTCTAGGCCTTCCAGGCGCAGGACCTCCTCAATGAGGTCAACGTCCATGGAAATATCGGTACGCCACGTCGCGGGCGTAACCTGCAGAACCGAATCCGATCCTTCCTCGACCGTGCAGCCCACCTCTTTAAGGCGGGAGATAACGGTCTCGCGGGAGTATTCGACGCCGGCGTATTCGCTCGGTTTTTCGGCACGCAAGCGAATGGCTTGGGGCTCGGCTATCTCTCCGACGAGGGTACGCCCCTTTTCGACCGTTCCGCCCGCAATGGAGTGCAATAGCGCGCACGCAATATCAAGGGCCACCTCAACGAGGGCAGGATCGACGCCGCGCTCAAATCGGCGGGATGCCTCAGAGGACAGCTTGTGGCGGCGAGAGGTACGGGCCACGGTAATGGGATCCCAGATAGCGGATTCGAAGTAGACATCCGTGGTCTGATCAGAAATCTCTGAGTGCGTGCCGCCCATAACACCGGCTAACGATTGGATGCCGTTGTCATCACAGATGACCACGTCTTCACCAGAGAGCTCGCGCGTGACGTGATCGAGGGTCTCAAACTTCTCGCCCTCTTGTGCATTGCGCACCGTGAGATCGCCCGCGATTTCATTGGCATCAAAGGCATGCATCGGGGTGCCCAAAAGCAACATAACGTAGTTGGTCACGTCCGTTGCCACATTGACGCTGCGTTGGCCGCACAGCATGAGTTCGCGCTCCATCCAAAATGGCGTGCGCGCCTGCGGATCGATGCCGCTTACCTTGCGCACGCCAAATCGCTGCGCCTTTGTCTCCTCGCGTAGATCGATGTTGATAAGCGAGCCTTCTGCCTCTGGCACCGCAGAGGTATCGATTCCGGCCACCGCTGGATCATCGGCGACGTCCTTAAACTGCAGATCGAAGGAAGAGGCGATTTCGCGGCTGAGACCACGGGCGGATAGCGCGTATCCGCGGTCTGGGGTGATGTTGACGTCAAAGTCGGTATCGGACAGGCCGATAGCTGGGCGAGCATCTTCGCCAACCATATCCGCGACTTCCTCACCCAGGACGATGATACCGTTTGCCTGCGTGCCAAGGCCCAGCTCAGCAGCGGAGCACATCATGCCATTGGAGATGTGATCGTAGGTTTCGCGCGCCGCGATTTTGAACCCACCAGGCAGCTCTGCGCCGGGCAGGGAGACTACGACGTAATCGTGCAAGCGGAAGTTACGCGCACCGCAGATAATGCCCTGCAATTCACCGGTGCCATTTGCCTGGCCAACGTTGACCTGGCAGTACCGGATGGGCTTTTTGAACTGCGTGAGCTCTTCGATTTCTACGACCTGGCCAATAACCAATGGGCCAGTAGTCTCGGGGATCGGCTCATATCCTTCGGTTTCAAAGCCCACGCGGACGAAACCGGAGTCCATATCTGCAGCGGACACGCTCCAATTCGGATTGGAGGCGCCAAGGATACGGGTAACCCAGTCTTGGGAAATAAGCATGATGTATCTATCCTTTCTGGGTTTTAAGCCTGTACGCCAAAGGGCAGGGTGAAGCGGACATCGCCTTCAACCATGTCGCGCATATCGGTTAGTCCATTGCGGAATTGCAGGGTGCGCTCAAGGCCCATGCCGAACGCGAAGCCCGTGTACTCTTCCGGGTCAACGCCTACCGCGCGCAGCACGTTGGGGTTGACCATTCCGCAACCGCCCCATTCAATCCAGCCGGCGCCGCCCTTTTTATTGGGGAACCAGACGTCCACCTCGGCGGAAGGCTCCGTGAACGGGAAGTAATTCACGCGCATGCGCGTCGTGGTTTCGGAACCGAAGAGCACCTTGGCTAGGTGCTCGAGCGTTCCGCGCAGGTGAGCCATGGTAAGTCCCTTATCCACGGCAAGGCCCTCCATCTGGTGGAAGACCGGGGTGTGGGTGGCGTCCAGTTCGTCCGTACGGAAAACGCGCCCTGGGCAGGCGATGTACAAGGGCACATCGCGCTCGAGCATCGTGCGCACCTGCACAGGCGAGGTGTGCGTGCGCAGGACCTGCTTGGAGCCTTCCTTGCCCACGTGGAACGTATCCTGCAGGGTGCGCGCTGGGTGATCCGGCTTAAAGTTCAGGGCATCGAAGTTAAAGTACTCGGCCTCAATCTCTGGGCCATCGGCGATTTCCCATCCCATGCCAACGAAAATATCGGCAATGCGCTCCGATAAGGACGTAATGGGGTGCAGCGCACCCGTTTGCGCTCGGGTCGTAGGAATGGTCACATCGACGGTTTCGGCCTTGAGCTGGGCCTCGCGGGCCTGCTGCTCCAATTCCTCCTTGACCTGCGCAAACCGCTTTTCCATCTTGCCGCGGGCCATGTTGACGGCCTTACCGGCGGCTTTGCGTTGATCCTTAGGTATTTGGCCGAGGGATTGGCGGGCTTGCGGGATATACCCGTTATCGCCTAAGTGCTCGCGGCGGGCAGCGGCGAGATCCTCTAGGGTCTCTGCTGCTTCGAAGGCTGCGATAGCCTTATCGGCCGCGGCCCCGAGGGCCTGTTCGGTCAATTCGATCTGCGGTGTATCGGACACGTACTTCGTACCTTCTTCTCGCGCGAAAACTAACGCGTGCAATCTTACTCTGTCACTAGGACACGGACAGCCCCAGGGACCCCCTTTTCATTCGCTACCGCGGAGCAACGCGATTGCGGCCTAGTTCTGGTCCTGCGCCTTGGCGGATTCGTACAAGCAGATGCTGGCCGCGGTGGCAAGGTTGAGTGACTCCGCGCTCCCCCGCAGTGGGATGCGTACCCGCATATCGGCCTCTTCAAGCAGCTCGCCCAGCCCGTGAGCCTCATTGCCGAAGAGCCAGGCGGTGGGTTGGGAGAGGTCGGCATCAGCAAGCTCTACTTCCCCATCCGCGGCTGTGGCAACGATTTGCATGCCAGACTTGCGCAGCTGACCCAATACGTCCTTGATATTTGGATCGCGCGCGACAGGGACGTGGAATAAGGAGCCGGCTGAAGCGCGGACAACCTTGCTGCCTAAGGGATCCACGGTCTCGCCTGCAAAGATCACGCCATCGGCGCCCATCGCATCCGAAGTCCTAATCAACGTACCCGCGTTTCCGGGCTCAGAGGTAAGCACCGGCACCGAAATCAACTTCGGCTTCCCATTAAGAATCTTTCCCGCAGACCACAAGACGGAAGAACTGCACAAGGCAAAAATTCCCGTCGTCGTCGCGGTATCGGCCAAGTGCTTCGCGGCCTTATCTGTAATGGGGTGAACATAAACGTCCATATACCCGCAAGCCGTAACGATGTCCGCGAAGCGCTCTGCAGCCTTTTCCGTCACGAATACATCCGTCGCCGCCCCCGTGGATACTGCGGCGTCGACAGCATTTTCGCCCTCGATGATGAACTGTTTCGCCTTCTTACGGCTAGCAGCCCGGTGCAATTTCGCCGCGTTGACGATGCGCGGAGTGCGTTCAGTAAAGGCCGAGTCAAAGTCTAAATTCATAGGCCCTACCCTACCTTGGGCACGTTTGCGCACGTTCCGAACCTTAGGTATAACAAAGCCCTGCCAGAAATCCGGCAGGCCATGGGAAAAGTATTATTTCTTTAGCGGAACTCCGCGTGCGTCTTTGTCGTAATCGCCCACGCCAAGGAGAATCATGAAGAACTCAATAAACACCCAGATTCCTAGAACGGTCCAGAAAAGGAAGCCCAACAGGAACCAGAAGGTAAACCAGCCGAGGATATTCAGCGACAACTGCACGATGGCATAAGTTGTACGGCCAGTGTAGAAGTTATGCGCTCCAACACTGCCCAAGAAGAAGCACAGAAGCAACGCAGCTACCCAGGACTTTTGGTTACCAGTCGCCGCATATTGTTGCTGAGGATAGCCCTGCTGCGGATAGCCACCAGAGTGGAATTCCTGGGAGTAATACGGCCGATCCTGGCCGGAAAATTGACTTGAACCAGGGTTGCCTTCTGGTTGCTCGCAGTTATATGGGCTCGTCATGCCGCGCCGGTCTTCTTGCAAATGCTGGTTTTATCGACTCATCAATTTAGCACATACAGCGAACAGATTATTAGCAGGCTTGAGACAGTGAGATAGAACAAAACCCACCCCTCACCGCGTCGAGCGGCGTGGAGTGGGCGAGCAGCTATGTAGCTGGAAAGGCTTACGCAGCCTTTGGTGCGTTGACGTCCTCAGGCAGGGCGGCCTTAGCGGTCTCGCACAGTGCGGAGAAAGCCTCGAAGTCGTTGACGGCAAGCTCGGCGAGGATCTTGCGGTCTACCTCGATCTCGGCCAAGCGCAGCCCGTGGATGAGGCGGTTGTAGGTGATGTCATTCATGCGGGCAGCAGCGTTGATGCGCTGGATCCACAGCTTGCGGAACTCGGACTTACGCGCGCGGCGGTCGCGGTAAGCGTAAGTCATAGAGTGCAGCCACTGCTCCTTAGCCTTACGGTACAGGCGGGAACGCTGACCGCGGTAACCCTTGGCGGACTTCAGGATCGCGCGACGCTTCTTCTTTGCGTTAACTGAGCGCTTTACTCGTGCCACAGTAATACTTCCTTAAATTCTGGTTGAGATGGTGGATGTGGGTTGATTGGGCGCTATTAAGCGCGACCGAGCAGGCGCTTGACGCGCTTGGTGTCTGGCTGGGAGACGGACTCGGTGCCCTTGAGGCGACGGGTACGCTTGGAAGGCTTGCCCTCCAGCAAGTGGCGGCGGTTTGCCTGCTCGCGGCGCAGCTTGCCGGAACCGGTCACCTTGATGCGCTTTGCGGTGCCCTTGTGGGTCTTCTGCTTCATGAGTATAAGTCCTTAAATCCTACGTGGAATATGGTTTACTTTTTGCCCTTACGAACCGGACCCAAAACCATGGTCATGTTGCGACCATCCTGCTTGGGGCGGGACTCAACTACGCCAACCTCAGCGACGTCATCGGCCAACCGCTCCAAAAGCCGGAAACCTAGCTCCGGTCGCGATTGCTCGCGGCCGCGGAACATGATGGTCACCTTAACCTTGGATCCCTTTTCCAGGAAGCGAACTACGTTACTCTTCTTGGTCTCATAATCGTGATCGTCGATCTTCGGACGGAACTTCTGTTCCTTCACCACGGTCTGCTGCTGGTTCTTACGAGATTCGCGAGCCTTTTGGGCCTGCTCATACTTGAACTTGCCGTAGTCCATGATTTTGGCAACTGGGGGCTTAGCCTTTGGAGCAACCTCGACCAAATCCAGGTCAGCTTCATAGGCAAGCTTGCGGGCATCATCGGTGCGGACGATACCCACCTGTTCACCACCGGGGCCGACAAGACGGACCTCGGGTACTCGGATACGCTCATTAATGCGAGCTTCAGCGCTGATTGTGGTTCTCCTCGATTAGGGGTTTTGGGTAATGAGTTCACCTACCGTGGACCACAAACGAATCTAACCCGGTCTGCCACTGGCAGCCGGGAGATCTCACAGAGCCAGACACTAATGTCTGGTTACCTTTACCGTTATCCAACGAGCTTTAAGTTCGCGGCATCGGGTGGGAGAATCTCCGCTTGTGACCCAGGTTCCTGCAAAAGGTACCTTGGGCGGTAGTAGGTATGAGATTAGCAGCCGCTGCCACTCAAGGCAAACCGCGGTGAACTAAGCATCCTCGCAGGTGGAATCGGGCTCTAGATTTTTATCTTCAATGGATTTGTCGATGACCTTGAGGACGTCATCGGCAAGATCATCAATCGCGGCGGAGCCACTTTCATAATCCTCGCCTTCGACGACGACGCTTAGTGCTACTCCTACCCTTTTGCCGTCCTTTTCATGGACACCGAATTGGCGGAAAGTGTAATCATCGCTATTTTCATCAAGCCCCCAGCCGCTTTTGGCCCGGGTGCTTGCATGTTTCGATAGGCCGACGCTTTGCCATTCTACGATGTCATTTAATACCGCATGGACGTATTCGGCTTCTTTGATACAGGGCAATTGCGCGCCAAAATTTGCTTGCTCCTGCAATGGCCAGGTGGAGTAACCAAAAGCGTCAGCCTCAATGGATGCCTTCGAACCGTGCTCGCGCAAGAACTTTTCCACCGCCTCCGAAGCCTCGCCTTCTTCCCACTGCACCTGGGACCACAATGCGTACGCGGCATCATTATCGGATTCCTTGATCGCTAGATCTACCAAGGACGGATCGGCGCCGTCTTGCAGCGCGGTAATGGCGATGGGCACTTTGATCGTGGACCAAGCTGGCCCTTCGCCTTTGTCTCCCGCAGAGATTTTTTCTTCGCCGGCGGAAATGGCCACGCCGACCTTGGCGTCATAGTGCCTGGATACCGTATCAACAGCGCGGTCTAGATCTTTGGTGAGTGTTGCATCGGCTTTATCGCTCGCGCTTGCCGATGCCCCTTCCCCCGCCGTATCCGGCGCCTGCTCGGGAGACGAACACGCCGCCACGGTAGCAAGCGACACCGTGGCCAGTATCGCCCCCACTTTCCGCCGTAGATTCATTCCTCACAGACTAGCCCATATTTTAAAAAGAGGGCAATTTTTCGCAGAAACTATTCCTCTAGTGATTAGGTCAGCATTTCCTTGAGGTAGCCGCCGGTATAGGACCCTTCCACTTGTGCAACCTTTTCCGGAGTTCCCTGCGCGACCACGGTGCCGCCACCAGCACCGCCTTCTGGACCCATGTCCACAATCCAGTCCGCAGCCTTGATAACGTCAAGGTTGTGCTCAATGATGAGCACGGAATTGCCCTTATCTACCAAGCCTTGAATCACCAACATTAACCGGCGAATATCCTCAAAGTGCAGACCGGTCGTCGGCTCATCCAGAATATAGATGGTGCGGCCATTGGTGCGCTTTTGCAGCTCCGAGGCAAGCTTCACGCGCTGGGCCTCACCGCCGGACAATGTGGTGGCGGCTTGGCCGAGGCGCACGTAACCCAAGCCGACATCGACAAGCGTGGCCAAGTAGCGGTGGATGGAGGTAATGGGCTCGAAGAAGTCCGCCGCCTCTGAGATGGGCATGTCCAGCACTTCTGCGATGTTTTTGCCCTTGTAGTGGACCTCCAAGGTCTCGCGGTTATAGCGCGCGCCCTCGCAGACCTCACACGGAACATAGACATCCGGCAAGAAGTTCATCTCGATCTTGATGGTGCCATCGCCTTGGCAAGCCTCGCAGCGCCCGCCTTTGACGTTGAAGGAAAAACGTCCGGCCTTGTAGCCGCGCACCTTCGCCTCTTGGGTCTCCGCAAAAAGATTGCGAATCTTATCAAAGACGCCGGTATAGGTAGCCGGGTTAGAACGCGGTGTGCGGCCAATCGGGCTTTGATCCACCTGCACCAACTTATCTAGGTGCTCGATGCCTTCCACGCGCTTGGCGCGCCCAGGAACCTGACGGGCGCGGTTGAGGTTATTAGCCAAGGTCTTGGCCAGGATCTCATTGACCACGGTGGATTTGCCGGATCCGGACACACCGGTAATACACACCAGCACGCCGAGCGGAATCTCGACATTAATCCCCTTGAGGTTATTTTCCCGTGCGCCGACTATCTTGAGGGTGCGATCTTTATCGATCTCGCGGCGATGATCCGGAACGGCCAGGACCTTGGAACCGGACAGGTACTGCCCCGTTAAGGACTTCTCTACCTTCTCCACGCCGGCGGGCTCGCCTTGGTAAACCACTTCGCCGCCGTATTCACCGGCGCGCGGGCCCACATCCACCAGCCAATCGGACGAGCGGATGGTGTCTTCATCGTGTTCGACCACGATGAGCGTATTGCCAATATCGCGCAGGCGCTGCAGGGTTGAGATCAGGCGGTGATTATCGCGCTGGTGCAAGCCAATGGACGGCTCGTCCAAGACGTACAGAACGCCAGCCAGCCCGGATCCAATCTGCGTGGCCAGGCGAATGCGCTGTGCCTCGCCGCCGGACAGGGTCGAAGCACCGCGGTCCAGGGTGAGGTAGTTAAGCCCCACGTCCAATAAGAAGCGCAGGCGGGCCTGGGTTTCCTTCAGCACCGCTCCCGCGATGATTTCTTCGCGGTGGCCCAAGACCAGCGAATCCAAAAACTCGGAGGCGTCCTCGATGGACAGGGCGCTCAGCCCCGCAATGGATTGTTCGCCATGAGAGGTCGACGCCAGACGCACCGCGAGAATTTCCGGCTTCAGGCGCGTTCCTTTACACGTGCTACACGGCACCCGGCGGGTGTACTGCAGCAGGCGATCCTTTTGGGACTGCGAATCCGTGGTGTCCAATTTGCGGTGCAGGAAGCCAACAGCGCCCTCAAACGGCGCGGTCCAATTGCGCTGGCGGCCATAACGGTTCTTATAGCGCACCCGCACTTCGGTTTCGGTGCCGTAAATCAACGCATCGCGTTGCTCCTTTGTTAGTTCACTAACGGGGGTCTGCGGATCAAAGCCCATGGCCTTGCCCAAACCTTCCACGAGTTTGACGAAGTACCGGGAGTTCGGGCTCGAATGCCACGGCTGCACGGCATCGACGGCTGGGGCATCCGGATCCGGAATCAGCAGATCCACGTCCACTTCGAGCTTAGTGCCCAAGCCATCGCAGACCGGGCAGGAGCCAAAGGGGGCGTTAAAGGAAAACGCGCGCGGCTCGTACTCCTCGATGGTAAGTGAATGGCCATTGGGGCAGGCCGCCTTTTCAGAATAAGTATGCGTGAGTTCCTCTTTATCAACGAACTCGATGGTGACGAGGCCATCGGCAAGCCGCAAAGCCGTTTCCACGGAATCGGTCAGGCGCTGCTTCTGGGAGGCCTTGACCTGCAACCGGTCCACCACGACCTCAATGGTGTGCTTAACCTGCTTCTTCAGCTTCGGCGGGTCGCTTAATTGGTGGGTCTCACCATCCACGCGCACGCGGGAGTAGCCCTGCGCCGAAAGATCTTGGAAGAGGTCTACAAATTCACCCTTGCGCTTGCGCGCTACCGGGGCAAGCACCTGGAATTTCAGCTTTTCTTCCTGCTCCAGAACGGCATCAACGATTTGCTGCGGCGTCTGGCGCTCGATGACGGCATCGCACTTGGGGCAGTGCGGGGTGCCGGCGCGCGAGAAGAGCAAGCGGAGGTAATCGTAAATCTCCGTAATCGTGCCCACGGTAGAGCGCGGGTTATGGTTCGTGGATTTCTGATCGATGGACACCGCCGGCGATAAGCCACCGATGTATTCCACGTTGGGTTTATCCATCTGGCCCAAAAACATCCGGGCATAAGAGCTCAACGATTCCACGTAGCGGCGTTGGCCCTCCGCGAAGATGGTATCGAAGGCCAGCGAGGACTTACCGGAACCCGAAAGCCCAGTAAAAACCACCATTTTATCGCGCGGAATATCGATATCCACGCCCTTGAGATTGTGTTCCCGTGCGCCTCGCACAATCAATCGTTCTGCCACTGCGCTCCAGCCTCCACATCATAGATTTTAATCTCCCCTTGAATGTACCCGTAAGCTGGAATGTATGACTAACGAGCTACAACTTCACCAAATCTCCGTTTCGGAGATGGACAATAACTGTTACCTGCTCACAGCCGGCGATCAAGGCTTGCTTGTCGATGCCGCCGATGACGCCCCCGCCATCCTCGACATGGCGCGCGAGGCAGGCGTTGACATCACCGCCGTTCTCACCACGCACCGCCACTGGGATCACGTGCGGGCTCTCGGCGAGGTTTTGGAGGCCACCAACGCAAAACACTACGCCTCCTTTATTGATTCGCCCGCCATTCCAGAAGACGTGGACGTTGAGCTGCGCGAGGGCGATTCCATCGACTTTGCAGGCATGAAATTGCCGATCATCATCCTGCGTGGCCATACCCCCGGCGGAGTCGCGCTTGTGGCCACCGTTGACGGTGTCACCAACCTCTTTGTGGGAGATTCCGTATTCCCCGGTGGATTGGGCCGAACGACCTCTGAAGGCGACTTCGTGCGGCTATATAAGGACGTCACCAAGCGCGTCTTCGAGGAGTTCCCAGATAACGCCATCATCCGCCCGGGGCATGGCAAGCCCACCACCTTGGGGGAAGAACGCCCCAAGTTGGGTGATTGGTGGGAGCGCCGGTGGTGACCTAGGCGGCTATTTCAGCGTATAATGGTCAATCACACGATTGGTCTAGAACAACGAGCTAAGGAGCTTAAAGGACTATGATTCGCAAGTTTGCCCGCCCCATGCTGGCATCGGTATTTGTATGGGAAGGTGTAGACGACCTGCGCAATGCCTCGGAGCACACCAAGGAAACCGAAGGCTTCCTCAAGACCCTGCGCAAGTTCGTCCCCTCCGGGTACAAGAACCTCATTCCCAATGATCCGGAGCTAGCTACCCGCGCCCTCGGCGGCGCAAAGATAGGTGCAGGTACCACCTTGGCTCTGGGCAAGGCACCGCGCACCTCCGCAGCTGTGCTGGCCGCCGCTACCCTGCCCAACTTGGTGGGAAAGAATAACTTCTGGGCCGCAGATAATAAGAAGGACAAGGAAGACCGTCGCAACGGCTTCATTACCAATACCGCCCTGCTCGGCGCGCTCTTTATCACCACCCAGGACACCGAGGGCAAGCCGTCCCTGCGCTGGCGCGCACAGAAGGCCGGTGAGCGCACCAATAAGAAGATTCAGCAGGCGCTGCCCACCAAGTCTGAGTCCCAGGAAAAGCGCGAGGAGCTTTCCGCTCGCGCCAACGAGCTGTCCAACAAGGCCGGCGACTGGTTCAACGAAACCTCTCAGAAGGCGCAGGCCTACGTGGATGACAACAAGGATGACTGGCAGTCCACCGGTCGCGGCCTGCTGGATACCGCAAAGTCCTATGTTGATGACGCCAAGGACTACGTCGATGACAACAAGGAAGACTGGCAGGATTCCGGCCGCGGCTTCTTGGACAATGCGAAGTCATTCATCGAGGACTCCGTAGATAGCGCCAAGTCTTACGTTGGCGACAACAAGCAGGAATGGCTGAAGTCCGCTGAGTCCAACACTAAGACCGCCCGCAAGGGTGCCGTCAAGGCCGCGAACAAGGCACAAAAGCGCGCCGATGATGCCGCGTCGAAGCTTGACAAGGCAGACTCCAAGCGCGCTGCTAAGAAGGCTTCCAAGCAGGCAGATAAGCTGCAGAAGAAGGCTAATAGGAAGATCGAAGCCGCTATCAAGAAGATTGAAAAGCGCGCTAAGTAATTCGCCTTAACCCTCGCATACGGCCCAGCCCCTACGCTGGGCCGTTGTTCTTTGTCACGGCGAGGTCTAAACTCGAATCTCCCCTACGCGGCACGCGGATGCGTGCCCACCCCATATTTTCGTGTTTTATTCTGAGGAGTCTCGTGAACTCTGCACCGAAGAATTCTCCAGCCACCAATTCTCCCGCTGACGCATCTTCGTACCGCCGCGCGGATAACGCTGGAATTTCGGCCATCGAAGCTGAGCAGAACTATGTCGATGGCCTTTTTGACCGCCTCGATGACGAGGTAGCCGCAGCAAACGCACGCTTGAACGAGGTCCAAGCTGAGGTTGACCCGGCGACTCCCGATGCCGATGCCCTCGTGCGCCGCGAAACGGAATACCACGGCCTCCAGGCCAAGTTGGATCGCCTCAACGTCGCACAGATGGGGCTCGTGTTCGGCCGCATTGATATTGATGCTCCCGGCGATAATCCAACGGAGGATGGACTAGACCGCCGCTATATCGGCCGCATGGGGTTGGATGCGCGCGAAGAAAACTATCGCACCCTCCTTCTGGATTGGCGCGCGCCCATGGCCCGCCCCTTTTACCTCGCCACCACTGCCCAGCCCGAGGGTGTGCACACACGCCGCCAGATCCGGATGTCCGGCCGCACGGTCACTAATGTCAATGACGAGGCACTAAACGGCCCAGGCGTGCGCGAGGAAGAAGCCGGCGTGGCAAGCGAGTCCGCCCTGTACTTTGCCATGCAACGCGCCCGCACGGGGCACATGACGTCCATCGTGGAAACCATCCAGCGTGAGCAAGACGAAATCATCCGGGATAATACCCGCGGCGTAATGGTCGTCGAAGGCGGCCCTGGCACCGGCAAGACAGCCGTCGCGCTACACCGCGTTGCCTACCTGCTCTATACCCACCGCGAACTGCTATCTTCCACCGGTGTGCTCATCGTTGGGCCCAATACCAACTTTTTGGACTATATTTCCCGCGTCTTGCCCGAGCTCGGCGAAACCGGCGTCGTGCTGTCCACCATCGGTGGGCTATTCCCCGGCATTACCCCCACCCACACCGAGGGGCTGGTAGGCCGCGAGATCAAGGGCAGCGAGGCCATGGCGGAAATCTTGAGCGCTGCAGTCAAGGATTATCAGCAGGTGCCGAGTGAGCCTTGGGACATCACCTTGGATGGCTTAAGCCTAACCATCACTCCATCCATGGTGAAGAGGGCGCGCACTCGCGCCCGCCGCTCCCGCAAGCCGCACAACCAGGCGCGCGAGGCATTCATCGAGCACTTCGTGGAAGACCTCGCCCAAGATATGGCCACCAAGGTTGGCACCGATCCGCTGGGCGGGGAAAACCTCTTAAGCCGCGCCGATGTGGACCAATTCCACGACGATCTTGCCATTGATGAATCCGTGGTCAGCTGCATCGACGATTTCTGGCCCGAGCTTGATCCCTCTGAGGTCCTCGCCGCGCTGTTGTCGTCCCGCGAGCTCATTGCCTCGGCTGCCCGTGGCTACGATGAGGAGACCCAAGCCGCCTTGTACCGCGCAGATGGATACGCTTGGACCGATTCCGATGCCGCCCTTTTGGATGAGTTGACCGTTCTCATCGGGCTGCCCAATCCTGAGGAGAAGAAGGCGGCCAAGGATGCCGAGTGGCGCGAGCAGATCGCGGATGCAGAAGATGCGTTGGATATCCTGTCTTCTTCTGAATCCACCGATAATGACGATGACATGTTTGAGGCGGAAATTCTCTCCGCGCACGACGTGATCGACGCGGAAACCCTGGCGCAGCGCCAGGAGGTGCGGGATACGCGCACCACCGCGCAGCGCGCCCGGGAGGATCACACGTGGGCCTTTGGCCACATCATCGTGGACGAGGCACAAGAGCTCACCCCTATGGAATGGAGGATGCTCTTCCGCCGCTGCCCGTCGCGGTGGATGACGCTGGTGGGCGATACCTCGCAGACGGGTTCCCCAGCCGGCGTGGATGACTGGGGCGAGGCCTTGGAGCCGTTCATCGCCCAGCGCTTCCGCCACCACCTCCTTACCGTCAACTACCGCACACCTGAGCCCATTACCGAGCTTGCCAATGGCCTGTTGGCCTCCATTAATCCGGACGCCACCCCTGCCATTGCTATTCGCGATGGCGTGCCGGTGCGCCGGCTTGCCGATGCCGACTTCACCCCCGGCGTCACCACCGAGGACGATGGGCGCCTGACTGCGGTCATTGACGCCACGAACGCCGAATCCGTCAAGGGCCTCGAGTTCGACCACGTAATCGTGCTTAACCCGCGCGAGATTGTTGACGCCTCCCCGCAGGGGCTGCAGAATCTATACGTCTGCATCACACGGGCCACGCAGACGCTGACCCTGGTAGGAGATACCGGGGATGTGATTTAACCCCCGCTAGGATCACAAAACCACCGCCGCGACCCCAGAAAAGGACTCGCTGCGGTGGGTAAGGCGAATGCCGGTAAGGCGAAAGCCTAGGTTAATTGACGGTGTGCACGATCATGACGTCACAGTCGGACTGGCGCGCCACATCTGCCGGCACCGAGCCAAGCAAACGACCGGTCAGGGAATTTATGCCGCGGTTACCAACGATGAGCAGGTCTGCATCATTGTCGTTGACAATGGACATGAGGGCTTGCACCGGCGTGCCAGGGCGGACTGCGGTTTCCACCTTGGAAACCCCGTGCTTTTCCGCTTCTTCCCTGCCCGCCTGCAGGTTAGCTTCAGCCTTCTCATCACCGAGAATAGTGACGGAATCCTGGCGCAAGGTCTTCGAGGCCTGCTCTTGATTCTCGTAGTAAGCACAACCGACGATCAGCGTGGCATCGAATGCAGCGGCAATCTTGGCTGCTCGCTCCACGGCGAGGAGGGAGGACTTGGAACCGTCAGTACCGACAACAATCGTGCTGTAGTCGCTCATGATGACCTTTCTTTGTGGGTGTGTACCCTATCTATTCTAGTGTGCCAACTTGGCGTTACTGCAAGTGTAACAATGAAAAATGATTAACGTTTTTCACTCGTGTTGACCACCACGACATCCACCTTGGATTTATGGGTAAGTTCCGTAGGCACTGAACCGAAAACGCGTCCGCGCACGGAATTAACGCCGCGATTGCCCACGACCAAGAGCTCCACGTCGTATTTCTCCGTAACCTCAATTAAGGCGTTGACAGGGTCACCGGGGGTGGTGACCACCTCAATATTTTCCGCGCCTTCGGACTCGGCAATCCGCTGTGCATTCGTGAGGTAAGTATTGGCCATTTCCTCGCTGACCACCGGTAGCCGGGATCCTTCCCCGCTGGGGGCACCAAGCATGGAGCCTGAGTGATTATAGGCCGCGGAGACGATGATGAGCTTGGCGTCATATGCCCGTGCCATTGATGCCGCCGAGCGCACTGCACGCAGGGAAGTTTCGGAGCCATCGGTACCGACGGCGATGGTGTGATACGTAAGCATGATTCTCCTTGCTGGTGAATTACTAGGTCGGCACATTGAACCGGCTTATTAAGTCGCCCCCAGTATAGTCAGGACGCTGAATCAATAAGCCCAAGGTTGCAGGAGTGCGCACTTTTAGGGGGAGAGCATTATTGGAGACTAACGCGTGCTGCTAGATTCCAGCTTCTTTCAGGCCGCGCAATTCCTTCTTCAAATCCGCAATCTCATCGCGCAACCGCCCAGCCAGTTCGAATTTCAGCTCGCGCGCGGCCGCGCCCATCTGTGCCTGCAGGTCATTAATGAGAGCCTCAACCTCATCGGTAGCCATGCTGGAGACATCGCGCTTTTCCACCACCGCCGAGGGATCCGACTCCGCTGCCTCTTCCCCATTGTTTTCGTAGACCTGATCCAAAATATCGGCGATCTTCTTGCGCAAAGGCTGCGGATCCACACCGTGTTCCTTGTTATAGGCAATCTGCTTCTCGCGGCGGCGCTCCGTTTCATCGATGGCTTCCTGCATCGAGTCGGTGATTTTATCCGCATACATGATGACCTCGCCCGATACGTTACGCGCAGCGCGGCCAATGGTCTGGATGAGCGACGTCGTCGAACGCAAGAAGCCCTCCTTATCCGCATCGAGGATGGCCACGAGCGAGACCTCGGGCAAGTCCAAGCCCTCACGCAAAAGGTTAATGCCCACGAGCACGTCGAATTCACCCTGGCGCAATTGACGCAAGAGCTCCACACGCTGCAGCGTATCGATATCCGAGTGCAAGTAGCGGACCTTAATCCCCTGCTCCAAGAGGTAATCCGTCAGGTCTTCTGCCATGCGCTTAGTCAAGGTAGTGACCAACACGCGCTCCTGAGATGCAATGCGACCACGGACTTCATCAATGAGGTCATCGATCTGGCCCTTGGTGGGCTTCACCGTTACCTTAGGATCAACCAGGCCAGTCGGGCGAATGACCTGCTCGACAAACTCGCCGCCGGAGGAGGTCATTTCGAAATCGCCTGGAGTAGCAGACATGTAGACCGTCTGGCCGACGCGCTCCTCAAACTCGTCGAAGGTCAGTGGCCGGTTGTCCACCGCAGAAGGCAGGCGGAAGCCGAATTCCACCAGGTTTCGCTTGCGCGACATATCGCCTTCGTACATGCCGCCAATCTGCGGCACGGTCACGTGGGACTCATCGATGATGGTAAGAAAGTCCTCCGGGAAATAGTCCAAGAGCGTAGCTGGCGCAGACCCTGCCGGGCGGCCATCCACGTGGCGGGAGTAGTTCTCAATGCCGGAACAGAACCCCACCTGCTCGATCATCTCTAGGTCATATTCCGTGCGCATGCGCAGCCGCTGCGCTTCCAAGAGTTTGCCGCGGTTTTCTAGATCTTCTAGGCGTTCAGCCAATTCTTCCTTGATATCGGCCACGGCTTTTTCCATGCGCTCTGGGCCGGCCACATAGTGCGTGGCGGGGAAAATGCGCACTTCTTCGACCTGCTCGATAACATCACCTGTCACCGGATGGATATAGTACAGCGAGTCAATATCATCACCGAAGAACTCGATGCGCACTGCGCGCTCCTCATATGCCGGGATGATATCGACCGTATCGCCCTTCACGCGGAAGGTACCGCGGGTAAAGCCCACGTCATTGCGCTCGTACTGGATATCTACCAACAGTCTCAGGAAACGATCCCTATCGAGTTCCTCGTCAACGGCGATAATGACCGAGCGATCCAAATAGGATTGCGGGGTACCCAGGCCGTAGATGCACGAGACCGAAGAGACCACCACGACATCGCGCCGCGAGAGCAATCCAGAGGTGGCCGAGTGGCGCAGGCGCTCGACATCCTCATTGATGGAGGAGTCTTTTTCGATATAGGTATCGGTCTGCGCGATATAGGCTTCTGGCTGGTAGTAGTCGTAATAGGAGACGAAGTATTCCACCGCGTTATTGGGCAATAATTGGCGCAGCTCATTGGCTAACTGTGCGGCCAGGGTTTTATTGGGAGCCATCACTAGCGTGGGTCGCTGTTGTTTTTCAATCAGCCACGCGGCCGTCGCGGATTTACCGGTACCCGTTGCACCCATGAGCACAACGTCGCGCTCGTCGCGGTTGAGGCGCTCATCAAGTTCCTTGATGGCCGCAGGCTGGTCACCGGCGGGTTCATAATCAGAAACGACCTGAAACTTGCCGGGGGTGCGTTCTACCTCACCGACGACGCGGTGTTCAGAGTTTGGAATAAGGGGATGTTCAGCAGCAAAAGCCATGCCCGCTATTCTACTGCTTATACGCTCCTGCTAGCCATTTCACGGCAGCGCGGCCTGGGCGGTGTGCAACCACTGGTCGAGCTCCCCTGTCGGTTCCCATAGCGCGTAGACCGACGAGGAATCAGAGCACATCGCTTGATTGATGCGCTGGCGCAGCCACGCCTTTGATTGCGGCGTGTACAGGGACGCTAGATCCCGTGGGGCTACGCCGTCTGGCAGGCCATCGGCAGGCAGCTTCGTCAGCGCCCCTAATGCGATGATCGCCTCGGCTTCATCGGAATCGAGCACTCCAGTGCCGCACGAGCGCTGAAAGTGCCGGAGATCAAAAGAACCATCCCGCAGGCTATCGAGTATGTCTCGCGCCGCGTGATTATCGAATGGTCCAGTGCCCCAAGTTCCCACGGTCAAATAGTGTAGGGACCAAAAGTAAACGTTAATAGGAAAAGACGTTAACGCTACTTACCAAAAAGGTTAAGGTTAAGAAGACGCCGCTTCGATCTCATCGCAGACCTCAGCCGCGCGCTCTGCCAATTGTTCCTGCGTGCCGTTGTTGTCAATGACATGGCTTGCTGCCGCGAGGCGCTTGTCATCAGAAATCTGGGCGTTAATCCTCTTGCGCGCGTCTGCTTCATCGAGTCCGCGGAACTCCACGAGGCGCCGCACCCGCTCTTCTGGATCCACGTCAACGACGATGACGAAATCCATGTCCCCGTCGAGCCCATTATCTACGAGCAGCGGCATGTCATAGACCGTAAAATCAACGCCCTCTTCGCGCGCGGCGGCAAATTGTCGCTGGGTCTCTTCCTGGATGCGCGGGTGCGTTATCGAATTAAGAAGCTCGGTGTGTTCCTTATCCACGAACGCGCGGCGGGCAAGTTCCTTGCGGTCGAGGCTGCCGTCTTCCTGCAGGATGTCCTCGCCGAATTTCTCCGCAAGCTCGGCCAAGGCCGGTTGGCCAGGCTCGACGATGTCCCGGGCAATGCGATCTGCATCCACAACCCGCCAGCCGCGCTGGGCGCACATCTTCGCTACCGTAGATTTCCCGCTGCCGATTCCCCCGGTTAATCCGATTAGCTTCATAGGATACCAGGGTACGCGAAAAGGAGCCCGGCACGAATGCCTGGGCTCCTTGCTGCGGAACTTAAGAGTGCCTTTAGGACTCGAGTTCTTCTTCCGGCTTTGGATGAACCTGCAAGAGTTCATCGCTTGGGGTGACAGCGCCGGTAGCGCCGCTCACGGAACCAAATTTCTTGGCGTTAGTAACAACGACCGGGGTAATCAGGTTGTAGTCCTTGGACTTGATGAAGTCTGCGTCAAAGCTGATGAGCTTATCGCCAGCGGAAACGCGCTGCTTCTTTTCCACGTGGACATCAAATCCCTCGCCGCCCAGTTCCACGGTGTCTAGGCCAACATGGATGAGCAGCTGTACGCCGTTATCCAGGTTCAGACCGATCGCGTGGCCGGACTTTTGGACGGTGAGCACGGTACCATCGGCAGGCGCGTAGACGGTATTGCCGGTTGGCTTCACGGCAGCGCCCGGCCCAAGCTTGGCGCCGGCAAAGATGGGATCCGGTACCTCAGACAGGTCCACGGCCTCGCCCTCCAGAGGAGAGTCCAGCTTGATGATTGCCTGTTCTGTTTCCTTGGTGGCGATTCCGGTGGCAGCAGCAACCCCTGCAGCCTGTGCATTCTCGGAACCGTCGGACTCATCATCGGATCCGCCGATGATGCGGGACTCGGAGCGGCTAGCAACCTCTTCCACAGTCTCGTTATTTTCGCGGGCGATGCGCTCAAGATCGGCTTGCTTTTCCTCTGCGGTGCGGTAGCCAAACAGCAGCGTGAGGGAGAAGGAGGTGAAGAATGCCACGGCGATGCCGATGATGTAGCCCACCGGCGGGGTCATGGCTGAGGTGGTCAAGATGGAGGTAAAGACGAAGGCGTTAGCGCGGACATCGAAAAGCCCCATGACCGCACCACCAATGGCACAACCCGGCAGCAGGCGGTAGTAGGTGCGGCGGAAGCGGAGCAAGATGCCGTAGAGGGACGGCTCCGAAATACCGCCGAGCATGCCGGCCGCGAATGCACCGACGGAAACCTGGCGCATGGAGTTGTTCTTCTCCTTCATGGAGATGACCATCACGGCGCCGGTGACGCCGAAGCAGGCAAAGTTCCACGCACCCATGGGGCCTTGGATGAAGTCGTAGCCGTAGGTGGTGATGTTTTGAATCATGATCACGTTGAGCGGCCAGTGCAGGCCCATGGGCACCAGGAATGGGTACAGCAGCGGAATGACAATGGCCAAGATGAACGGCGAGAAGTCATTGATCTGGAACAGTACCCAAGAGATGCCATTGCCCACGCCGATGCCGAATGGGCCGAGCAGGAAGGCCGTAGCCGGAATCATGATGAGCAGCGAGAAGAACGGCACGAAGACCATGTGTACGGCGCTCGGGATGATCTTCTTCAAGCCCTTTTCCACCCAGAACAGGCCGATGGCCGCCAAGATCGGTGGGAATACCTGGGAGCCGTAAGAGTTAATCACCAGCGGCAGGCCGAAGACGTTGACGGTATCGCCCTGTTCACCCAGGGACATGAATTCCGGCGTGAGCAAAGCGGCCGGGATGGCGGCCGAGACCCACATATTCGCACCCAGCTTCTGCGCGGCGGTAGCACCCACCATCACCGGCAAGAAGTAGAAGACCGACTGGAACATCGCGTGGGCCAAGCGGTAGCCCTCAGGCTGTTCTTCCAACGGCGCGCGGAAGTCTTGGATGCCAATGGTATCCGCCAGCACCAGCAGCGTGATGATGAGGGAGGCACCAAGCAGCGCCCACAGAATCGGGCGGAAGGTATCAGAGAGGAACTCGAAGCAGTAGTCGATCCAGTCGTACTTACCGCGCACGCCGTCGTAGTTCTTCTTGGATGAGGAGCCCTCCTCATCCGGCGGGTTTACCCCAGGGTCCTTGATGATTTCGCCGTAGTAGTTGGCCACGCCGCCACCCATGACTACTTGGTAGCCATGCGTACCCTGCGTGACGGAACCGAGAACGGCCGTATCGCTTTCCAGCTTTTCCTGATCTACTTTCCCCACATCAGCGAGTTGAAAACGCAGGCGCGTCGCACAGTGCGTCAGCGACGTGATGTTATCGGCGCCGCCCAAGCTATCGATGATGTGTGTGGAAGTGTCCTTCACAGATGCCACTTCAAACTCCTTGCATAAAGACAAAACAATAGTCAGTACTCAACTGGCTATTACGTCACACTTGGATTATAAGTGAGAGGCAACACAAACAAAAGCCCAATTTAGTGGTCTTAAGTGGGGATAGTTGTCTTTTTTGCAGGCGCCTTTGCTTTGCCGCAGGTCAAGAACCCGCAAACGAAAAATACCGGGCAATCGTTTGCATATACTGTCATAAAACTCACAAAGCCGCGTCCTATCTCCCCGAAGGAGAAGGACGCGGCTAGTGCAGCTGCGTGGAGTTAGGGACTATCTCACCCTAAGCTCCAAAGGCGTCTTAGTTGCCGGCGAGCTTGTCTCGCAGTGCAGCGAGCTGCTCGTCAGAAGCCAAGGATCCGCCGGACTCTGCCTGAGTCTCCGATGCCGGAGCTGCATCGGAGGAGTCAGAAGAGTAGTTGGAGGATGCTTCAGCGGACTCTGCAGCCTCTGCGGCTGCAGCGCGGTTGCGCTCGATCTGAGCGGTGTGCAGGTTGAAGCGGCGCTCGGACTCTGCGTAGCGTGCCTCCCAAGCCTGACGCTGCTCGTCGAAGCCTTCCTTCCACTCGTTGGTGTCCGGGTCGAAGCCTTCTGGGAACACGTAGTTGCCCTGCTCGTCGTAGGAGTCAGCCATGCCGTACTTGGACGGATCGAACTCTTCGGAGTAGTCCTCGTCAGCCTGCTTGACGGACAAGGAGATACGACGACGCTCGAGGTCGATGTCGATAACCTTGACCATAACTTCCTGGCCAACGGTGACAACCTGGTCCGGAACCTCGACGTGGCGCTGAGCCAGCTCGGAGATGTGAACCAGGCCCTCGATGCCTTCCTCGACGCGAACGAACGCACCGAACGGAACGAGCTTGGTGACCTTGCCCGGAACGATCTGGCCCACAGCGTGGGTGCGGGCGAAGACGCGCCATGGGTCTTCCTGGGTTGCCTTCAGGGACAGGGAAACGCGCTCGCGGTCCAGATCAACGTCCAGAACCTCAACGGTTACCTCGTCACCAACGGTGACAACCTCAGATGGGTGGTCGATGTGCTTCCAGGACAGCTCAGACACGTGAACCAGGCCGTCGACGCCGCCAAGATCGACGAAGGCGCCGAAGTTGACGATGGAAGAGACAACGCCCTTGCGGACCTGACCCTTCTGCAGCTGGTGCAGGAACTCGGAACGGACCTCAGACTGGGTCTGCTCCAGGTATGCACGGCGGGACAGGACAACGTTGTTGCGCTGCTTGTCCAGCTCGATGATCTTAGCTTCCAGCTCCTGGCCAATGTAGGGCTCCAGGTCGCGGACGCGACGCATCTCAACGAGGGAAGCAGGCAGGAAGCCGCGCAGGCCGATGTCCAGGATGAGACCACCCTTGACAACCTCGATGACGGTACCGGTAACCGGCTCTTCCTTGGCCTGCAGCTCCTCGATGGCGCCCCAAGCACGCTCGTACTGTGCGCGCTTCTTGGACAGGATCAGGCGGCCTTCCTTGTCCTCCTTGGTCAGGACAAGCGCGTCAACCTCATCGCCGACCTCGACGACCTCGTCGGGATTGACGTCGTGCTTGATGGACAGCTCGCGGGAAGGGATAACGCCTTCGGTCTTGTATCCGATGTCCAGCAGTACCTCGTCGTGGTCAACCTTGACGACGGTACCCCCGACAATGTCACCATCGTTGAAGTACTTGATGGTGGCGTCTACAGCTGCGAGGAAGTCCTCTGCGGTTCCGATATCGTTGATCGCAACCTGAGGGGTAGTAGAAGATGGCATATTGTAAAAATGCTCCGAATAAATGTAGGAAATCGTTCGTGGACAACTGCGTGTCTCTCGAATTAAAAGCCCATCTGCGCTGCACAAATACAGGAGATAGAGGCCACATTCGATCCCGCCGCGTGATTGCCCCAAGCTTTCCTACAATAGCCTGCAACAACCCGTGGCATAGACATGCTTGTAAGAGCCTACATCTGTCCAGCTTATACGGCAAATATTGCACGCCAACCAGAAAGGTAACCCACCCCAGTGACTTCGCCTTCTCACGCCAATCAATCCCACTGGGACGGTGATGCGGCCAACTACCATGCCGAGCACCCCGAGTACCTTTCCTCTTTTTATTGGTGCCCAGAGATGCTGCACGAGGCCGATGCGCAGCTGCTTGGCGATGTCTCCTCTGCCGCCGTCCTCGAAATCGGCTGCGGTTCTGCCGCCTGCACCCAGTGGCTCAGCACCCGCGCCCGCTTTGCCACCGGCTGCGATATTTCCCGCGGAATGCTCGCCCACGCAGATCCCGGGTTGGCGCTCATCCAAGCCGATGCGCTGGCACTGCCCTACGCCACCGACTCCTTTGACGTGGCATTCTCTGCATTCGGCGCATTCCCCTTCCTCGCTGATCTCGATGCCGCGCTCGCGGAAGTTGCCCGCGTTGTGCGCCCAGGTGGGCGCTTCGTATTTTCCGTGACCCACCCAATGCGCTGGATCTTCCCCGATGATCCCACTAGCCTCACCGCTGAGATAAGTTACTTCGACCGCGCTTATCTGGAACACGATTCCGCCGGGACGCTAACCTATGCCGAATTTCACCGCACCATCAGCGATTGGTTCCGCACGCTCCAAGGTCGCGGACCATTTCTGATCGAGGACATCATCGAACCGGAATGGCCCGAAGACTTGGACATTACGTGGGGCCAATGGTCCCCGCAGCGCGGGGAACTTTTCCCTGGCAGCATGATTTTCATCTGCCGCGCATACAGCTAACGTGGAGGACATGATCGCCGAAAGACTAGGAATTGCCCTGCGCCGCGCCGTGGCATGGTGGATCGACGCCTTTCTCGTCGCCGCCATCGTCACCGTGGTGCGATGGGTGATTAATGCCCTTGCCAGTACCCCCTTAGCCGGGCGCCCCCAAGAAATCTACGAGGCGGTCGCTCTCGCCGTGATCTTTTATATCTACCGCGTGTGGGTGGAAACGAAGAAGTCAACCTCCCTGGGCAAATGGTCGATGCAGCTCGAAATCATCCCGGCCCGCTCGCCGCTTGTCACCGCGTGCCTGCGCAATTCATGGCTGCTGCTCACACCCCTGACGCTTACCGGCTGGAACATCGACGGCATTATCCTTGCGATTCTAGGCCTTTCTGTTTTAGCCATCGGCCAAACACCCTTTGACCTCTTGGCCGGCTGCCTAGTGGAAAAGCGACCTCAGGAGGATTCCACAGCGATGCGCGGCCAGAGGTAGTACACCACGGCAGCAATAGTAATGAGCGCAAATACCCACGAATACGGGAAGGCCACGGCAATGACAGTTACCGCGATCATTACACCGGCCGCCTGAATTCGGTAGCGCCACGGGTTCTCGCCTTCTCTGGCGGCGTTGCCAGCAGAAAGGAAAAACCCAAAAGTTATAACCGCATAGAAAATGAAGTAAGATTTATCGCTGCTTACTGCTTCTTTTAAGCCGCTCTCAGCAATTTGTCCCGCCGGGTATGCGACCATGACTGCCCACGTAGTCTCAAAAAAGCGCAAGACGTAGGGATGGGACTTCCAGGTAATACGTTTTCCGAGAAACTCCATGAAACTACTTTAAAATCCTCATCTGCTTCACGCACTTCTCAGCAGTCTTTCCACTGCCGTTCCACGTGGCGTGCCGCATAGGCAGGAATTCCCCAGTCCTCAATGCCCTGCTTATTCCACATGCCGCGCACTTGGCCGTCGATAACGATGGCGCGGCGGAAAATGCCCTGGTTCCCGGGAACGAGCGCGTGGTGCATATCCGCTGACATGGCAAAAAGTCGATCTTGGTAGCCCAAAATGTATTCATCAAAGGCGCCCAATAGCAGCACCGATTTCTTCCTTCTCACCTCTGGCAGCTCCAGCACCTCTGCAGAGACCAGCTCCTCGCCTTCCCTGCCTATTCGGATGAGGTCATCCGGCAAATTCTCGGCTGCGGGACGAATGAGCTTTTGGGGCAGCTTGGACCACCAGGCAAAGTCCTGCACAGTCGCCGGCCCATGGGTGCGGAAATAGCGCGTCATCAGTTCCGTCGTGGCGGCCACCGAGTCACCGTTAAAAAGTACCTCGATGCCGTCTAGCTCCACCGGAGTAATGAGCTGCTCTTCGCCTACATAACACGCATGCCCGCTTTCCATGGCGATGCGTACCACGTGCCAGAAAGGCAGCTCGGGCAAGGCCCGGGCGGCGCGTGCTTTCAATTCTGCGCGCGTTATTGGGGCATCGAAAAGCTGCAGCACGGCTTCCCGTACCGCTGCATCGCCCTTGCGAGGCTTCGCGCATAGCTCGGTTATCCAGCCCATATCCTTGACGGAGGCGGCGAACAGCGTGTTGCGCATGGCATAGCCGCGCACGATCGCGGACTTATCCGATTCATCTGTTGAACGCAATGCCAAGGAGCGGCGCACCGAATGCAGGTCCTGGCCCTGCATGACGCCAAAGGCGCGCACCGCCTCTGCAGCGGTGTGCCAACGCTGGGTTGTCAGCCCCTGGGCGGCCAAGCGCATGCGGGCGCGCTCGCGCCGGTTGAGCATCATCATCGAACTAATGGGCCGCGGCATCCCAATCCGTGCCGGCGCCGGCAGAGACTTCGAGGGGCACGTTCAGCTCGATGGCAGAATCCATCTCGCGCTCAAGAATCTCGCGGACTTGATCGGCCTCGCCGGGGGCGACCTCCACCACCAGTTCATCGTGGACCTGGAGCAATACACGAGATTTCATGTCCCGCAAAGCACGGTCCACGCGAATCATCGCGACCTTGATGATATCCGCAGCCGTTCCCTGGATCGGGGCATTCAACGCAGCGCGCTCCGCGTTTTCGCGGGCCAGCCGGTTATCGGAGTTAAGCTCTGGCAGGTAGCGGCGGCGGCCAAAGAGCGTGGCCGTATAACCATCCTTGCGGGCCTGCTCCACGACATCATCCAGGTACTTCTTCACACCGCCAAACCGCTCGAAGTAACTTTCCATAATGGACTTGGCTTCGCCCGCCGGGATTCCCAGCTGCTGCGATAATCCAAATGCGGATAGGCCATAGACAAGGCCATAGGACATGGCCTTTACGCGGCGGCGCAGCTCAGGGGTCACCTGGTCCACGGGTACATCGAAGACCCTAGAACCAACGAAATTGTGCAGGTCCTCGCCGGCCTTGTAGGCCTCAATCAGCCCGGGATCGGCAGACAGGTGCGCCATCACGCGCATTTCAATCTGCGAGTAGTCCGCGGTCATTAGCTGCTCAAATCCCTCGCCTACGATAAACGCCGAGCGAATCTGGCGGCCGGCCTCCGTGCGCACCGGGATGTTTTGGAGATTGGGCTCCGTCGAGGACAAACGCCCCGTCGAGGTCACCGTCTGGTTAAAGGTGGTGTGAATGCGCCCATCCGGCTGGACGGTCTTAATGAGGCCCTCCAACGTGGTCTTCATCTTCTGGTACTCGCGGTGGGCCAAAAGGTGGTCCAAGAACGGGTGCGGGTGCTTGATGGCCAGCTGCTCGATTTCCTTCGCGGCCGTGGAATAGCCCGTTTTCGTCTTTTTGGTCTTGGGCATATCGAAGGTCTCAAAAAGCACCTTTTGTAGCTGCTTAGGAGAATTTAGATTGAGCTTGTCATCGCCAGCAAGCTCGCGCGCGGAGCGTTCTTGTTCCGCCACCTGCTCCACAAAAGCATCCTTTTGGGTTTCCAAAATGTCTACATCAACCGCGATACCCGTAGCCTCCATGCGCGCCAGGATGGTCACCAGGGGCAGTTCCAGGTCGGTGTACAACTCGAACGAGTCAATGTCCTGGAGCTCCGCGGTGAGTTTTTCCGCCAGCTCCATGATTGCCGCTGCCTGATCTACCAGGGAGGAACTATCGAGCAACGACATCTGCTCAGTGGCGGCACCGAGGGATTTTTGAAGGTGGCGCTGGTAGACATCGGAAAGCTCGTAGGTGCGCTGGCCGGGGCGCAGGATATACGCCGCCAAGGCCGTGTCGTGCGCAAGCCCGTTGAGCTCAATTCCGCGCCCTGCCAGCATGTGGAACGCGGCCTTCGCGGCGTGGAAATACTTAGGGGCCGGCGATTCTAGCCACTGGACCAAGGCCTTTTCCTCATCGGCGGAAAGTTCCCCGAGTTCCACCTGCAGGCCGTGGCGATCGCGGTCCACAAAAGCGATGGCAGAGGCATCGCCCTGGCCCGGGGTGCCCTCGCCTTGCACATACACGGCTACGTGCTCGCGGCTAGGTAGCCACTCGCTCAGGGAGGCGTCATCGATGGTGAGCTCGACTTCTGGGGCATCCGCGGCTTGCTCAACAGCCTCTGCACCATCGTTGGGAATGGCGGATAACACACGATCGCGCAGGTTGGTGCCAAACTCCAGCTCATCAAACTTCGCGGCAACATCGGCAACCTTGGCTTCTCTAAAGGCCAGATCATCTGGGCCGACGTCTAAATCCATATCTGTAATCATCTGGGTGAGCTTCCGGTTCATCTGCACCTGCTCGATGCGTTCGCGGAAGTTATTTCCCACCACTCCGTTGATTTCTTCGGCGTGCTCTACCAAGGAAGCCAAGTCTCCATACTGGACTATCCACTTGGTGGCGGTCTTTTCTCCCACCTTGGGGATGCCAGGGAGGTTATCGGAAGGATCGCCGCGCAGGGCAGCAAAGTCGGGATACTGCGCGGGGGTAAGCCCGTATTTATCCTCGACGGCTTCCGGGGTAAACCGGTGCAGCGTGGATACGCCCTTCATGGGATAGAGCACCGTGGTCGAATCCGTAACCAGCTGCAGATAATCGCGGTCACCAGTGACAATCAGCGTCTCGTAGTCCTGTGCCTGAGTGGCAAGGGTGGCCAAAATATCGTCGGCCTCGTAGTTTTCACGCGAGAGCGTCGTAATACCCAAGGTCTCCAAGGTATCGCGAATGATATCTACTTGGCCCTTAAACTCTTCCGGTGCGGCCTCGCGCTGCGCCTTATAATCCGGGAACATCTCCGTGCGGAAAGTCTTCCGGCCAACGTCAAAAGCAACCGCGATAGCATCCGGCCTTTCCTCAGAGACGATATTGGACAGCATGGATAAAAAGCCATACACGGCATTGGTGTGCTGGCCACCGGAGGTAGAAAAGTTTTCCACCGGGAGGGCATAAAAGGCACGAAATGCCATGGAATGGCCGTCAATGAGCAAAAGGCGGGTCTTATTGGAAGTCACCTGCCCCATACTAGGCAACACAATGGACACGGCGATACCCCGCCCAAGCTCACCGTCTTGAGCAGGACTTTTCACCGGAAAGGGACCCCAATTAGGAATTGCGCCAACCCCTGCGCTAGTATTTCCAACAGTCAAAGGCACTCGCTTTTGATTGCCCCTGTAGCCCAATTGGCAGAGGCAACGGATTCAAAACCCGTCCAGTGTGAGTTCGAGTCTCACCAGGGGCACATTTTAACCCCGCTTCCTTCCGGATAAATATCCACGGAGGAAGCGGGGTTTTGCCCGCATATCCGAATTTGTTGAGTTGTGGGGTTCGCGAACTAGACAACATTTAATGTTGGCGCGGTGAGGTTTCCAAGGTTTTCTCTTCTACTTAAACGGAACAGATCCTGGGACACTTCACAATCGCTTGGTTGAGTGCTTGCAGCGGTAATGCCTCGGTGCGCATCGAGTCCGATAATGCCCATCCAACTATCCGTCGGGAGTAAACGTCAGTGACAAATGCGGCATACACAAAGCCTTTCTTCGTGCGCACGTAGGTAATGTCGGCCACCCACAGCTTGTTCGGGCCTTGGGCTTTGAACTCACGCTCGACCAAGTCTGGGCGCAGATCCGGCATGTTAGGCTTACGGGTTGTAATAGGTGATCCGCCTTTGCCTTTGCCAGAAAAACCGGCCAGGCGCATCAGCCGGGCGGTTTGCTCACGACCGATATCGATTCCGTCACGGTGAAGCGCATGCCACATTTTCCGCACGCTTAAAACACCGTAATTATCCCGATGAACAGCACTAATGCGTTCAACTAGAACAGCATCACGAAGGCGACGAGCGCTTAACCCACGGGCTTTGGACTGGCGGTAACCACGCGAGGTGATGAACCCACCAGCCCGGTTATTTTTCAACGTCTTACAGATGAACTCGACAGAGAAACGATTCCGGTATTTATCGATGAACCGGATCATTTCCGACGTTTGGGGTCGTGTTCCGACGCGAAAAAAGCTGACGCAGCCTTCAGTAGCTCATTAGTGTCGCAAAGCTCTTGATTTTCACTGACGCGCGACGCTATTTAGTACCGGTAGGGCGGTATCGAGTACCGACCGGTGCGGATATCGGGTACCGGGGGTAG